>JABWAK010000016.1 GCA_013361065.1 Bacteroidota bacterium | reverse complement strand
TCCGACACGACCATGAGAATCTCACGGCTCATCCTCCCGCTCACCGGCTACACGCTGCTGCTCATCCTCTTCGTCCAGCTGCCGTTCCATCTCTACACGCCCACCCGCCGGTTCGACCTGCCGAACCTGCTCTGGATGACGCACCTGATCCTGCTCTACATCCACGAGGCGGGACATCTCTTCTTCTCCGTGTTCGGACGGACGCTGAACATCCTCGGCGGTTCACTCATGCAGGTGCTGACCCCTGCGGTCTGGTACGTGGTGGCGCTGCGCGAAGGGTCCGCCCTTGCGAACGTGGCGATCTTCTTCACCGGGGTGAGCGTGGTGGATGTGAGTCTCTACATGAAGGATGCGGCGCTGCTGCAGCTGCCGCTGATCGGAGGGCTGAGCAAGTCCCACCATGACTGGATGAACCTTTTCCATCAATTGGACCTGGTGAACGAGAGCTATCTGATCGGCGAGGTCTTCTTCTGGGCGGGGATGCTGCTGGCGGGGACGGGACTGGTGCGCGGGATCCTGGCAGCGTTCCGGGATGCCCGTTCCGCCGCCGCGTGATCCGTTCGTTATATCATCCGATCAACCGTTCCGCCGTCATCAGGATCACCACCGCGTGTGCGAGGTTCGTCCCTTCCTCCCGTTTCGCCGAGAAGAGGAACCGCCGCTTGATACCGGTCGGCGTCGGGAACTCGATCTCCATCGCATCGATGGTCCCTTTCGCATGCAGCACCGTCTCGATCCGCTTCGTCTGTCCGTTCGGCAGGTCGCTGAGCAGCCGCTGCAGTTCATAATCGGTCGTCACGTTGAACATCTCCAGGATGGTCTGGTTCGTCTCCAGCACAATGAAGGGGGAGAAGCTGAACTTCATCATGCCGGCGAGCGAGTTCATGAAGAGCGCTTTGTACCGTTCCTCGCTCCGGCGCAGTTCATCGATGCGCCGGTGCTGCTCCTGCACGATGCGACGGCTGCTGGACAGGATGACATACGCATACCCGAAGGCGAACAGCAGTACGACCGCGGTGGCGATGAGGATGACGGAGAGGGTATCATTCAAAAGGACGGGCACCGGAAGCTCCTTGCATAGAGTAGGTTGGTAAGGATGGTGAACCCCCAGTTGATATGCCAGAACGTGTCGAAGGCTTCCATGCCCATCGCCAGGATGGTGTTGCTGAACCCGGTGATGATCACCGTGCCGGCGCCGTAGAGCAGCACCGCCAGGGCGATCCAGAAAGTGGAATGCTGCGTGACCGGTCCCGCAGCGGTGCGGACCGACATGTTCAGTACGATGACCGAAGCGGTCATCAGCACGAGCATGGCGGCGATGGTGATCCCCTCGCTGAAGCGCTCCGGGTCCTCATAGAGGAACTTGTTCACCAGCCAGAGAACGCTGTACAGCGCCGCCAGCGCACGGAAGAACAACTGCGTCCTCCGTTCCGTGACACGCGCATGGAAGAGGTACAGGATGCAGAGCAGTTCGATGATCTGATGATAGTTCATCAGGAACTGATTGCTGATGCCGAGCCGGCCGAGCGTGAACTCCATCACCAGATGAAGCGTCGAATAGAGGCAGAAGAGCGTGAAGACACGCATGGCGGCAGGGGACTGCTTCCAGTACCAGAGACCGACCGCCGCCGGGATGAAGCAGGAGACGGCAGCGACATGGGCGAACACAGGGATGGTCATCTCACTCCGCCAGGATATCGTCCGTGTTGCAGTACGGCGGACAGGGATAGGTCTTCTCGGCGATGACACCGTTCGTCATGCTCTTTCCGGTGGAATCGACCCCGACCAGGACGATGGTCGGCGTGCCGTCGTCCATCTTCGCATAATAGTAGCGGATCCCGACGGTCCCTTTCTGCGCCAGGATCTTCTCCAGCACGTCCCGCGTGAACAATCCCCCCTTGGTCTTCATCTGCATCGCATCCTTCTTCAGATTCCCGATGTATTTCTTCGCGCTGTCCAGCGAGACCTCGTGACTGTGGGTCTTCTTCGGCATGGACTGTGCATTGCTGATGGTGACACCGGCGAGCAGGCAAAGGATGACGACAACGGTCGCGGAAATGCGTGTAGGGGTGAGCATGGGTTCCTCATTGTTTGTGCCGGAAACGGTGGATTGCGGCGGAGACCGCCTGCATGAAAAATAGTGAAACTGCATGTGAATGAAAAGTCCAGATCCGTTCCCATGCCGGTGCCTCATTTCCACCTCTCGGTTTTTCTTGCTATCTTGGGACCGTGAAGATACCCCAGGAAAAGATCGATGAGATACGGGCGGCGTCCGATGTGGTCGATGTCATCTCCGCCTATGTACGGCTGAAGAAACGGGGGAAGGATTACCTCGGTCTCTGCCCGTTCCACCAGGAGAAGACCCCCTCGTTCAGCGTGAGTGCCCAGAAGCAGATGTTCTACTGCTTCGGATGCCACCGCGGCGGCGATGTGGTGAAGTTCGTCATGGAGTACGAGAAATCGTCCTATGTGGAGGCGCTCGAACAATTGGCGGAACGGGCCGGCATCACCATCACCCGGACGGAGGAATCGTACGAGGCAGCGAACGAGATGGAGCGGCTGTATGCGGTGATGTCCTTCGCTGCCCGCTTCTTCTATCATAATCTGACGAAGACGACGGAAGGGGAGTTCGCGCTGAACTATTTCCGCGAGCGGGGATTCACAGCGCAGACGATGACGACGTTCGGACTTGGGTACGCGATGCGGGGATGGGATTCACTCATCAAGAAAGCGGCGGAGGAAGGGATCGCACCGGAGATGCTCGAGAAGGTCGGCCTGGTGCGGAAGAAGGAGGACGGCGGGACGTATGATACGTTCCGCGGCCGGGCGATGTTCCCCATCTTCAGCACGAACGGCCGGGTGATCGCCTTCGGCGCACGTAAACTGTACGAGGATGACAAACTCGGCAAGTACATCAATTCCTCGGAGACGCCGATCTATCATAAGAGCAAGGTGCTGTACGGACTCTCGCAGGCGAAGGATGCCATCCGGGAACGCGACTTCGCCGTGCTGGTGGAAGGGTACGCCGACCTCATCTCCGTCCATCAGGCCGGGACGAGGAACATCGTCGCTTCCAGCGGTACCGCACTCACTCCGGAACAGATCCAGCTCGTGGCGCGCTATACCAAGAACATCACTCTTGTCTATGATGCTGATTCCGCCGGCGCGAATGCGATGCTGCGCGGCGTGGACCTCGTCCTGGAAGGAGGACTCGACGTCCGGATCGTGCGGCTGCCGGAAGGGGAGGATCCCGATTCGTTCGTGCGGAAGCACGGCGGCGAAGCATTCGAGGAACTGCTGAAGAAGGCGGTCAGTTTCATCGATTACAAGGCGGGAGAGTTCATGCGGAGCGGTTCATTCGACACGCCGGAAGGGAAGGCAGAGGCGGTGCGGGGACTGGTGCAGTCCATCGCGAAGATCCCGGACCAGCTGAAGCGTTCCTTCTTCATCAAAGCGGTGGCGGAGAAGTACGAACTGTACGAATCGACGCTCTATGCGGAGATGGAGAAATCGACCCGGCGTGTACCGCAGAAGTTCGTGCAGACCGCCGCTGCGGAAGAGCCGGCGGAGGAACGCGAAACGAAACTGCGGGTCGCTGCGGCGGAGGAGATGCCGACCGAGGAGCGGGACCTGCTCACGGCGGTCCTGGAGGACCCGAAGGAGATGGTGCCGTTCGTCTTCCGCAGCCTGCAGCCGTCCGACCTGACCCATCCGGCATCGCGGCGTATCGCCGATGCGGTACTGCTGCTGTTCGATGAGACCGGCGAGGCCGATGCCGCCCAGGTGATGGAGCAGATGGAGACCGAACAGGAACGGACCATCGTCGCCAATCTGAGTTTCCACCGGTACCAGCTGAGCGACCGGTGGTCCAAGATCGGCAGCCGCGCGAGCGATACGCGGCTCTACGAGATGGCGCTCGGCGCCATCAAAGCGGTGAAGAAGAAACAGCTGGAGCATGAACTCGCCGACAACCGGCACCGTATGAAACTCGCTGCCGCCGCCGGCGGCGATACGATGGAATTCCTCCGCCGTCAGCAGGAGATCCTTGCTGCACTCAAGGAGATCGACGGACTGACGCTGATGAAAGGCTGAGCCGGATGCCCGCTCCGCTCGCGACCGATACCTTTTATTCCTCCCTCCCCGCCGTTGACCGGTTCGCGGATCTCTCCGATGATTCTGTCTATCAGCCGCTGCCGGACGACTGGTCCGTCGCCGTCACGGATGTGAAGGATTCCACCGGACTCATCCGCCGGGGCCGCTACAAACAGGTGAACCTCGTCGGCGCTTCCGCTATCATGGCGGTGCTCAATCTGAAGAAGGATTTCTCCGTGCCGTTCATCTTCGGCGGCGACGGTGCCTCGCTCTGCATCCCTGCCTCCATCCTGGAAGAGACCCGTCAGGCGCTCGCTGCCACACGCGCCATGGCGGCGGACCTATACGGCATCGAACTCCGGACCGGTATCATCCCGGTCTCCTACATCCGTGCGCAGGGCCGTGATGTGCTCGTGGCCAAGAGCAGGCTCTCTTCTTCGTTCACCCAGGCAGCCTTCACCGGCGGCGGACTGCAGTATGCGGAGGAATGTCTGAAGGACCCGGCGGCGGCGCGGTTCCGCGTTGAGCCGGAGGTCGCACCGAACGGGGATTTCACCGGACTCGAATGCCGGTGGCAGAACATTCCGAGCGCGCATGAGGAGATCGTCTCGCTCATCGTACAGGCGGTAGGGAAGGACCAGCAGGAGCGGAACGACCTCTACCGTTCCGTCCTTGCTGCTATCGGACGCATCTACGGAGATGATACGGAATGTCATCCGGTCCGGGAGGAGAAACTGACGATGGCGCTCTCCGAACGGTTCCTGGCCGGCGAGTCGGATATCCGTTCGTACGCCAAAGGGAGATGGGCACGGGTGCAGTACTGGTTCGGCATCCGGTGGAGTGTGCTGCTCGGGAAGATGCTGATGGCGACGGGGTACAAGACGAAGTTCACCGAGTGGGGAACGTACAAGCAGCGGCTCGTCCGGAACACCGACTTCAAGAAGTTCGACGATAAGATCCGGCAGGTCCTCTCCGGTTCCCGGCGGCAGCGGGAACAGCTGGAAGCATTCCTGGCGCCGCTCCATGCGGAACGGAAACTCGTCTACGGTCTTCACGCCGCGCCGCATGCGCTCATCACCTGTCTGCTCTTCAATTACAGCGACGCGCACGTCCATCTGGTCGATGCCGATGACGGCGGTTATGCGATCGCGGCGCTCCGTGTGAAGGAGCAGATGCGCTCCTTCGGCATGCAATAAAAAATCCCGCTTGCGCGGGATTTTTTATTGTGCAGTGCTGTCCGCTGCGGATCACATATGCGCGATCAGCGCGTCGCCGAAGGCAGAGCATTTGATCTCCTTCGCGCCGTCCATCAGTCGTGCGAAATCGTACGTGACCGATTTCGCGCCGATGGCGCCGTTCATCCCCTTCACGATCAGGTCCGCCGCTTCGGTCCAACCCATGTAGCGGAACATCATCTCGCCGCTCAGCACGACGGAGCCCGGATTCACTTTATCCTGGTCCGCATACTTCGGTGCGGTGCCGTGCGTCGCTTCGAAGATCGCATGGCCGGTGATATAATTGATGTTGCCGCCCGGTGCGATACCGATGCCGCCCACCTGTGCGGCGAGCGCGTCGGAGAGATAGTCGCCGTTCAGGTTCAGCGTGGCGATCACATCGAACTCCTCAGGACGGGTGAGCACCTGCTGCAGCGTGATGTCCGCGATCGCATCCTTGATCACGATGCCGGCACCCGGTTTCCCTTCGGGGATGCGGCACCACGGTCCGCCGTCGATCTCCACCGCGCCGAAGTACTCCTTCGCCGTCTGATAGCCCCAGTCCCGGAACGCCCCTTCCGTGAACTTCATGATGTTCCCTTTGTGCACCAGCGTGACGCTCTTCCGGTTGTTCTTGATGGCGTAGCTGATGGCGCTGTGCACCAGGCGGACGGTCCCGGAATGGCTCACCGGTTTGATGCCGATGCCGACATTCACATCGGTCGGGAATCCGGCGTTGCCGACAAGGGTCCAGAACTCGGACGCTTTCTCTTTGGTGCTGAAACGGATCTTGCCGTATTCCTTCGGGAACTCCTTCGCCAGGAAATCGAGCACCTTCTGTGCTTCGGGCGAGCCCCCTTTATACTCGATGCCGGCGTAGATATCCTCCGTATTCTCGCGGAAGATGACCATATCCACCTTCTCCGGGTGCTTCACCGGGGAGGGGACCCCTTTGAACCACTGCACGGGACGGAGGCAGACGTACAGATCGAGCATCTGGCGGAGGGCAACGTTCAGGGAGCGGATACCGCCGCCGACCGGCGTGGTAAGGGGCCCTTTGATCCCGACCAGGTATTCCTTGAAAGCATCGATCGTGGCGTCCGGCAGCCAGGTGTTCAGCTGGTCGAACGATTTCTGTCCGGCAAGCACTTCCTTCCATTCGATCTTCCGGGTGCCGCCGTACGCTTTGGCGACGGCCGCGTCGAACACACGGACCGAGGCGCGCCAGATGTCGCGTCCGGTACCGTCCCCTTCGATGAACGGGATGATGGGATTGTTGGGAACGGTCAGCACGCCGTTCTTGATCGAGATCTTCTCTGCCATGGATGGATTCCTTCTGAATGGGTGGTGCGATGGACCGTCCTGCCGCAGTGTGCCGGACGGGGATGTTCGGTTATTGGATGTTGCCCCGGATCCGGTCGGCGACCTCCTTCATCTGTCCCTCGGCATACTTCTTCAGATTCAGATGGAAGGAGATGTTGTCGTTCGGATACCGCGGTGTGACATGGATATGGAAATGGAAGACCGACTGGCCGGCCACCTCGCCGTTGTTGGCGAAGAAATTGAATCCTTCCAGATCGAAGGTCTTCACCAGCGAACGCGCCACCTTCTGGGCAACGGTCATCAGTTCCCCAAGTTCCTGTTCGGGTACTTCCAGGAAATTGCGGTATTCCTTCTTGGGAATGATCAGGGCGTGGCCGTAATGGATCGGCATGATATCGATGATGGCAATGACGCGGTCCGTTTCGTACAGGATCTCGGCCGGGATCTCGCGGTTGATGATCTTCGTGAAGATGGTGCTCATGGGCGCGCTCAGAGGATGCTGCGTGGCAGAACAGGGTGCAAAGGCACCCAGAAAGTAGAAAAAGAAGTGGAGAATTTAAAGGGAAAAATCTCTATATTTCCGCAGCAAAAAACCCCCATCGACAATCAATCAACAGAGGTTCCCATGAGGAAATTCATCGTATTCGGCATGCTTGTAGTGACCGCTGCGTCACTCGCTCTGATGGGCTTTCAATGCTCGTCCGCCGAAATGACCAGTGCAAAACTGTACATCCAGCGCAAGGAGTATCAGAACGCCGAAGCACAATTACAGAAGGAAGTCGCGAAAAATCCGAAGAATGAAGAAGCCTGGGTGCTGCTCGGGAAGATCCGCTATGAGCTGAAGAACTACAAAGGGATGAAGGATGCGTTCGTGGAAGCGGAGAAGGCCGGTACGAAGTTCAAGAAAGAGACCGACGGTATCACGCTGAAGACCTGGGGCGACCTGTTCAACCAGGGTGTTGAGGAACTCAACAAAGCGGAGGATCCCGCCGGATTCGACAAGGCCATCGAGACCTACACCCTCGCCATCTATATCATGCCGGATTCCATCGCCAATCAGCAGAATCTCGGTCTGGCCTACTACCGCAAAGGGGACTATGACAATGCCATCCCGCCGATGACCATCGCGCTGGAGAAGATGAAATCGCTCTTCGCGGTCCGTATCCTCAGCAACATCTACCTGACCCGCGCCTCGGACTACCGCACCAAGTTCACCGAGAAGAACCGCGCCGTGCTGGAGGAAGTGAAGAATCTGGAGAATATCCGTGCCAATATCAAAGCGGCGGACGTGAAATACTACATCGGCGAAGCGACCTCCGTGAACAAAGAGACCAAAGGGAAGGGGAAAGCGGCCCAGGTGGTGAAGGAGACCTGGACGTACAGCAAGTACGGCCTCACTATCACGGTGGAAGGTGAGTTGGTCAAAGAGGTGAAGTATGTGAAACCGTTCGTTCCGGCGATCGATTCCTCCGATTACCGCCTATCGCAGAAGGAATATGTGAAGGCGATCGACGTGCTGAAGAAGGGGAACGACCTCTTCCCGGAGGATGCAGAACTCTCCGAAAGCCTGATGAACGCCTACATCGGCGCTGAATTGAACGATGATGCCCGGGTGCTGCTGAACGACCGCGTGAAGAAATATCCGAACAGCAAGTACGACCGGTACAATCTGGGCGTGTTCCTGCTGAAGGACAACAAGTACGAAGCATCCGTGAACGAGTTCAAAGCGGTGCTGGAGATCGACCCCTCCTTCAGTTCGGCCGTCTACAACCTCGCTGCCACCTATGTGAACTGGGGCGTAGCGGAGCAGGAACGTCTGAAGAAGGAGAAGAAGGAGGATGATAAGTCGTTCCAGGAGAAGTACCGCATGGCGCTGCCGTACCTGGAGAAGGTGAAGGCGGACAAGCCGGAGGATGTGCAGATCCTGGAGCTGCTCGGCCAGGTGTATGCGAACCTCGGCGATGCGGATAAGGCCAACGAGAATTACAAGAAGGCGGACGAAGTCCGTCAAAAGAAGAATTGACCGACATTCCCCGCAAAACCTCACGGTCCCATCGGGCCGTGAGGTTTTGCTATTTTTGAACGGAGCACACCACAGGAGCATCATGAGCAGCCAGCCGCCGCCGCAAGGTCAGCAGATCAACATCGAACTCGGGGAGAAGGAAGCCGAAGGGATCTACTCCAACCTCGCCATCATCACCCATTCCCCGGCCGAGTTCGTCACCGACTTCACCCGCATCCTCCCCGGCGTGCCGAAAGCGCGTGTGCACGCCCGCATCATCATGACACCGCAGCATGCCAAGCTGCTCCTCGGCGCATTGAAGGACAATATCAGCAAGTACGAGGAGAAGTTCGGCGAGATCAAGATCCAGGGGGAGGAGAGCTCGGCACCGTACGGCTTCCAGATCCCGAACAAGGAGAAGGTCCACTAGGGTGTGAGCGTCACCACATCCGGCAGCACCCATTGTACCCTACATTCCTGCAGGTGGATTCCACCCGCCGTCCGTTGCCTTTTACCGGCAGGCATTGTATTTTATGCCTGTACATCACCATACACACATCTCAGGGGATCCTTCATGAACCTCGCTACGAAACTCATGCATCAATGGAAGCTCGCGCTGCTGCTCGCCGTGACGCTGCCGTTGTCGTACCAATGCACCGATATCCCGGCGTCCCCGGTCGCACCGAAGTGGACCACCCAGCTGACGGTGCAGCTGCTGAAACGGACCTTCTTCTTCGAGGATATGATCAGGAAGGATTCCACGAAGTTCACCACGGTCAACGGTGAACTGGTGTACAAACCGGCGTCCCAGAACAATAAACCGGAAGCGATCAACCTTCCGGAGATGAAACCGGTCGCGGCGCTCTTCACCCGTGCGCTGGGACTCATCCCGATCACTTCCGTGACCGTTCCGGGCGTGGAGATCGGCGGTGTGTTCTCCGGTCTGCCGCTCGCCCAGAAGATCGTGATCGATACGTCCATCGTCATCGGTGATACGACCCTGTACGAGTACCTGGTGTACGAGGACGGGTACATGAAGATCAACCTGTCGAACACGATGAACTTCGACTGGATCTTCACCACGCCGATGGAGGTTTTCAACTCCGATATCAACGGTGCCGAACTCACCAAGCTCGGTCAGTTCAATATCGGCACTGTCGCGAAGAATGTCGGGGTGAAACGCGATTCGTTCGCCATCACACAGCCCCAGAACGGCTATATGAAGATGAAGTTCCGTCTGGAGAGCGAGGCGCCGATCCCGTTCCCCGGTACCATCATCATCAATAACGGCCGTCTCACCATCGGGTTCGGTATCTCCAACGCGGCCGGCGGCAATCCGTCGCTTTCTGAAGCGAAAATGAAACTGCTCCAGGAGTTCTATCTGCCGGTGACCTCCATCCAAGACTCGGCCCAGAAGCTCTCCGACTCGATCTTTATCAAGAGCGCCACGTTCAAAGGGGGCGCCTTCGATATCGTGATCAACAATGGCATCCCCTTCGACGTGATCATCGGCTTCAACCTGCGTGAGTTCGTGAACCGCCAGACCAACGGTTCGTTCCGGCTGAAGGATGCCAACGGTATTCCGCAGGACTCCATCACCATCAAAGGACGCTCCTCGTACATCGATCCGGTGCTGATGAAGGACTATATGATCGCGGCACGCAGGGTGAACGGCGGCTCCGATACGCTCACCAAGGACATCCACTTCTCCCTGAGCATCAAGACGCTGGTGAAATCGCCGACCAAAGTGGTCATCAAGAAGACAGACTCGGTGCTGGTGGAGATCCGGCCGAAGCAGACCGCCGGTGTGAATGATCCGTACGTGCTGGATGAGGTGCAGGGGAAGATCCCGCCCAATATCGTCTCCATCTCGGACACCATCCCGGCCGGCGTCGGTTCCTCCAACGACAATTTCTCCGCCGACAGCATCAAGTTCGACGGTGCCCAGATCATGTTGAAGATCTTCACCAAATCGCTCTTCCCGACCGACCTGAAGTTCACGGTGAAAGGGTTTGCGGACGGCACGCCGACCGATTCGCTCTCCACGCCGAAAGGGACCGGAAAGAACGCCAGTCCGGACGGCGTGAGCTACCGGATCCTGCCGGGCGATACCGCGAAGATCATCTTCGACAAGCACAATGCAGATGCCAACGGCAAGACCATCGATGCGTTCCTCTCCAAGTTCATCCGGAACGGGAAGTTCAAATTCCCGGACAAGTTCGCCATCGGCGGGAATGCGATCATCTCGCCGCAGGACCAGTACATCAGCACCGACCCGGCCAGCGTCGGCGTGGTGAAGGATGACGACAGCGTCTACACGTCACTCGACTTCTCCTTCCCGCTGAAGATCGGTATCGTGAACGGACTCTATGCCGCCGACACCGCATCCATCGGGGATAATGTGGACACATCGCTCACCAATTCCATCGTGGAAGGGACCATCGGCTTCAATCTTGCTAGCACCTTCCCGGTGGCGCTGGATATCTACTCCAATCTGATCAAGGCCGATCCGGCCGATCCGACCAAGCCGTCACGCGACCCGCTGACGAACTCCGTCATCACTTTCCCGCAGGACAGCACGAAACTGCCGCTCGGTGTGCCCGGTGCACTGGACAACCAGGTGAAAGTGGAGTACCGCAGCATCTCGCTCTCCGATCAGGATGCGAAGAAGGTGGCACAGGCGCGGTTCAATGCGGTGCAGATCAAGATGCGCACCGCCGCGGACAACGGGAACACACCGCTGGCATTCGTGAAGGATGACAGCATCCAGGTGATCACCGTTGCGAACATCAAGTTCCGCGTCGATCAGGACAAATTAAAATAACCGCCACCCACGTACGGAGAAGACAATGAATATCACCACTCGGTTCTTCAACACCGCTTCCGTCGTTTCGGGACTGCTCCTGATGAGCATGGCGATGACGACGTTGCTCTACGCCGGCGGGGATAAATACTCCCCCCGGATCACCTCCATGGGCCGTTCCTTCACCGCCTCCTCCCGCGGACTGGATGCGGTCGGCATGAATCCTGCCAACTTGGCGCTCAACGACCGGGATGCCACGATCACCATCAATGTGGTGCCGCTCGGACTCTCGATCGGCAGCGACATGCTCAACCTGGAGATCTACAATAAGTTCTTCACCGGAGAGGAGCAATTGAATCCGGTGACCGGCAAGATGGAACGGGTCGGGAAGGAACTGTCCGATAAGGATAAGACGGAGATCCTCGATCTGTTCCCGGGAGGTATCGCCCGGACGCAGTTCACCACCGAACTCGCACCGATCGGTCTCTCGGTGCAGGCGGGTGATTTCGGGTTCGCGCTGGTCCCGTCGATCCAGATGGTGGTCAACCAGGATATGCCGAAAGGATACCTTGAGTTCCTTCTGAACGGATTCGCGCCGGAAGGGTCCACATATGACCTGAGCGGCACGGCTATCAATGCCTCTGCCGTGGCGGAGGTGAACTTCTCTGCAGCGTACATGCTGCCGTTCAGTACGCCGGACATCGACGAAGTCACCATCGGTTTCGGTGCGAAGTACCTGATCGGCATCGGCTATGTCATCACCGACAAATACACCTCCAGTATCTCGAATACCCCGCTGGTCATCACACAGGTCCCGGGACAAAGCCTCACCACACTGAATGCGAACTTCGACTTCCTGCAGTTCACTGCGATCCCCGATATGGATTCGCCGGAACCGGTCGGCACCGGCATGGGATTCGATGTCGGTATCTCGGCGTTCCTGTTCAATTCGGTACGGTTCGGCGCCAGCGTGACCGATATCGGGTCCATCACCTGGGACAAACAGACGAAAGCGGTCATCGGCAGCGCGAACCTGACCATCGAAGGTATCGCAGAGACTGCGGCACAGGAATCACTGAAGACCGCTTTCAAGGGAAGGACGATCGATACCACCGGATTCACCTTCGACCTTCCGACCGCGATGCATATGGGTGTGGCGGTGCAGCTCGATGATGTTTTCGACGTGCTGCCGTTCCGCTGGATGGTCGCGGCGGACATGCATCTGGGTTTCAACGAAGTGGCCGGCAATACGAAGTTGGCGCAGTATTCACTCGGGATGGAACTCGATCCGCTGGCGGGCTGGCTGCCGCTGCGCACCGGCATCCTCGTGGGCGGCCGTGAACGGTTCGCCTGGTCGCTCGGGTTCGGCATCCATCTCGCCAACACGTTCGATCTGGATTTCGCCACACAGTCCATCGCGATCATCACCAATCCGAACAGCTTCCGCACCGGTTCCTTCACCATGGGCATGCGTCTGCGGCTCTGAGATCGTCCGAATCAACATCAACAAAAAACCCCGAACAGTGTTCGGGGTTTTTTGTTGATGTGGGTGAGCGTCACCTCTAAAGAGTGTGTTGTTATGGTGACACTCACCCTTCTCGATAGCCGGGATGAACCATCCCGGCAACAGGACGGCCGGTTAATGTTCTGCGGTTTCTGCGGGATGTTGTTCTGTTGCTTCTTGAAATCAGCACTGCCGGGATGAACCATCCCGGCTACAGGAACGGCCTGTTAATGTTCTGCGGAGTTCTGCGGTTTCTGCGGGAGTTCTGTTTCTTGCGGTGTTGGCAGCTGACGTTCAACCGCACTGACCGGAGTGGGGGAAGGCGGTCAGATCGAACGGCGGAGGCGTGCGACCGGGATCATCATCGATTCGCGGTATTTGGCCACGGTCCGGCGGGCGATGTTGAACCCTTTCTCCTTCAGGATGGCGGCGATATCCTCGTCGCTGAGCGGCTTGCTCTTGTCCTCGCCCGCCAGGATCTCGCGGATCCGGGCCTTCACTTCCTTGTTGGAGACATCCTCGCCGCTCTGCGTGCTGATCCCTTCGCTGAAGAAGTACCGCAGTTCGAACACGCCGAAATCGGTCTGCACGTACTTCCCGTTCACCACGCGGCTGATGGTGGAGATGTCCATCCGGATCACCTCGGCGATATCCTTGTAGATGAGCGGTTTCAGTCCCTCGCCCGTATCGAAGAAGTCCCGCTGCCGGTTCACGATCTCGTGCATCACCTTCAGCATCGTCTCGCGGCGCTGGTAGATGGAGGCAATGAACCATTTGGCTGCATCGAATTTGGACCGGAGGAACTGTTTGGTATCGGCGCCGACATCCTTGTTGCGTTTGGACATCAGATCCTTGTAATTGCGGTTGATGCGGAGGGGAGGGACGTTCTTGTCGTTCAGCTGGATGATGAACTCCTCCTCGTCCTTCGTCACGATGAAGTCCGGCGTGAGGTAGTTCTGCTGGGCATCGATGGTCCCTTCGCCCGGTTTGGGATTCAGGTGCGCGATGATCTCCAGGATATGCTTCACATCATCGATGGTGATCTGCAGGATCTCGGCGATCTTCTCGTAATGCTTCTTGGTGAACTCGTCGAAATGGTCGCGCAGCAGCCGTTTGCCGAGCTCCACCAGACGGTGGTCCGCTTTGGAGAACTCCAGCTGCACCAGCAGGCACTCCTGCAGGGAGCGGCAGGCGATGCCGACCGGCTCCAGCCGCTGGATGATGCGCAGCACCTCTTCCACCTGCGGGACGGTGAGGTGGAGCTTGTTGCTCAGATTGATATCGCTGACGATCGCCTCCAGGTCGCGGCGCAGGTACCCGTCCTCATCGATGTTGCCGATGATCTCCTCCGCCACGAGCAGTCCCATGTCCGTCACATCGGCCAGATGCAGCTGATCGAGCAGCTTCTCGGCGAGCGGGGTGGTGGCGGCGATGGGAATCTCCTCGCGTTCCTCATCGTCGTTCTGCTGTTGCACCTCCCGCCGCGGGGCGAACGATTCCTCGTCGCTGAGGTAATCCTCGAACGAGAACTCATCCTTCTTCTTCTCCTCCTCCTCGACCTTCGCTTCCTCCTCCACGGCCGGTGTGGCATCGGCGGATTGTTCCACTTCCGCTTCGCCGTCCACACCCTCTTCGAGCAGGGGGTTCACCTCGAGTTCGGTCTTGATCATCTGTTCGAGCGCAAGCGTGGGAAGCTGGAGCAGCTTCAGATACTGGATCTGCTGCGGCGTCAGTTTTTGGAGCAGTTTCTGCTGTTGGGAGAGATGGAGCATCAGTCGTTTCGGTTACCGATCGTTTCGTTCAATTGCGTGTACCATTCCTTGCCGAAGGCCCGCACCAGCGGTGCAGCGACGAACCGGTGGACATCCACGTCCTCGGCCTTCCCGCGCTCCAGCGCGGGCGCACATTCACTGAAATATTCGTAGTGGAGTTCCGTACCGTGGTTCCGCACCCGGAGGGGGAACAGGTGACAGGAGAGCGGTTTCCGCCAGTCGGTCAGACCTTCGTCGTTCCCCCGCTCGAACGCACACTTGGCGATCTCTTCGTCATAGTAAACGAAGACGCACGCTTTGCCGTCCACACACTGGGTCGCGTAATTGCCCGGCCCGCCGTCGGTCAGTCCATGCTGCCCGATCACTGCTCGGTGCTCCGGCGGCAGGAAGTGCTGCACCGCCGGATAGTGGCGACGGACCAGTTCCACCTCATCATCCGAGAGCGGTGCGCCGCGTCCGCCGGGGAACGTGCAGCAGGCCCCTTTACAGGCGTTCAGGTCGCATGCAAATTTCGTTCCTGAAACCGACTCGTCGACCGCTATTTCACCGATGATGAACATTTCCGGGGATAAGATAGGGATTTTTTGCGGAAGGGGAAAGAAGAAGCGGCAGAAATCGGTGTTGTTTTGCTTTATCCGGGAATGCGGTTCAGACGCGGAGAAACATCTTCCCGGCCATCTGACGGACCACCCCCTTGAATTCGAGCCCCAGGAGGTTTACCAGCACGTCCGAGACCGCCAATTGCGTCCGTTCGGCGATGAGATCCACATGCTGCGGCTCGGAGGAGAGCTGTTCGGCGATCTTTTGCTCGAACACGTTCAGCTGCGGCTGTGCGGCGGCCGGGAGACGGGAGGGGAGGATGGGGCGGAGCGCATGCTCCAGTTCCACGAGAATGTCATCCACACTCTGCACCAGTTTCGCCTGACCGCTTTTGATCAGCTTGTTGGTCCCGGCGCTCTTCCGCTCCATGATGCTGCCGGGGATGGAGAAGAGCTCCCGGTTCTGGTCGAGTGCCGTAGTGGCGGTGATCATCGCGCCGCCGTCCTCATCCGACTCCACGATCAGAGTGCCGAGGGACATGCCGCTGATGATGCGGTTCCGCCGTGGGAAGAACGCGGGATGGGAAGGGGTGCTCATAAAGAGTTCGGAGAGCACGGCGCCGTTCCCGGCGTCGGCGATCCGGTCGGCGAGCGGAATGTTCTCGCCGGGATAGATCCGGTCGATGCTGCCGCCCAGCACCGCTACGGTCCGTCCCTGATGCTGCAGCGTGGTGCGGTGGACGATCGTATCGACGCCGCGGGCGAGTCCGCTCACCACCGTGATGCTGCGGCGCGCCAGTTCCCGTGCGAAGGTCTCCGCTGCGGCCCGTCCGTACGGCGTAGGATGACGCGTGCCGACCATGGCGATGGAGTACCGGTCCGCCGGTGTGAGGGCACCGCGAAGGAAGAGGAGGACAGGAGGATCGTAGATGTTCCGGAGCTGTTCGGGATATACTGCATCCCAGTAGGATAGGAGGGAACCGTTCACTTTGTTCAGGAGCGAGAACTGCGTGTCGATGGCACGGTCATCGCGTGCGGTGTGACGGATGGCGGAGGCGTCCGGTTCGCGGATACCGCGGACCTTGATGAGCGCCCGCGGGTCGGCCGCCAGCACCGCATCGGTGGAACGGAAATGGTCCACCAGTGCGATGGTCTTCCGGTCGCTGATGCCGGGGATCGACCGGAGATGGATCAGGTCCCGGATATCGATGCCGTTCTGCACGCTCCCTGGACCGGTCCGCTCAGCCGGTGATCTCATGCTGGAACCGTTCGACCAGCGCCGCAGCTTCCTCCCGGGTCTTCGCTTCGGCGATGATGCGGATGATCGGCTCGGTGTTGGACTTGCGCAGATGCACCCAGGAGGAGGGGAAGTCGATCTTCAGTCCGTCATCGAAGTTGGTCGTCTCGGTCCTGGCGTACTTCTCATGCAGCCGCTGCAGGATCTCGTCCGGCTTCAGGCTGCCGAGCTCGATCTTGTTCTTCACGATCTCGTACTGCGGCAGACTCGCCTTCAGTGCCGATGCCTTCATGCCGGAATCGGCCAGCAGCTGCAGGAAGAGTCCGATGCCGACGATGGCATCGCGGCCCAGATGCACCTCCGGCAGGATCACACCGCCGCTCCCTTCGCCTCCGACGACCGAGCCGAGCTGTTTCATGCGGGATGCCACGTTGATCTCGCCGACCGGCGTGCGGTGGACGGTCGCACCGTATTCCTTCGCCACATCCTCCACCGCACGTGTGGTGGAAAGATTCACCACTACGGTGTGTCCTGTCTTACCCTGCCGCGCCTGCGCTTCCAGGACGAACTTCGCGGCCGAGACGATGGTGTACTCCTCCACGAACGGTTTCCCTTCCTCGGTGATCAGCACCAGCCGGTCGACATCCGGATCGACCGCCACGCCCAGGTCCGCTTTCTCCGCGATGACGCGGGCGCTCAGGTCGATCAGGTTCTCCGGGATCGGTTCCGGGGTATGGCTGAAGATGCCGCTCACATCGCAGTTCATCTCGATCACCTCGCACCCCAGTTCCCGCAGCAGCCGCGGGGCGATGACGCCGCCGGCCGCATTCACCGCGTCCACCACCACTTTCAGCTTCCGGGCGGCGATCCGTTTCGTATCGATCCCAGGCAGTTCCAGCACCTGACGGACGTGGGTATGGATGAATTGGGGATCCCTGGTCAGCGTCCCTTGAGCATTCCACGCTTTGTAGGCGAACTGACCGCGGTCCGCGATGCTCCAGAACTCCTTGTTCTCCGCGGCATTCAAGAACATTCCGGACGCGCCGATGAACTTCAGTCCGTTCCAGATCATCGGGTTGTGGCTGGCGGTGATGGCGATACCGCCGGCGGCATGCCGCTGCTCGATGGCGAGACCGACGGTGGGGGTGGGACAGATACCGAGGTCGACGACGTTGCATCCCATCTGCAGCAGGGTCGCGATCACGATCTCCGCGATGGAGTGACCGGTCACCCTGCCGTCGCGTCCTACGATGATGGTGCCGCGGTGACAATACTCTGCGAAGCCGGCGGCATATTTGACGATGACCTCCGGGGTGAGCGATTCGCCGACCACGCCGCGGATACCGGAGATACTGACCATGAGGGACATACGGGGATTTCCTGACTGTGAGTGAAAAAATGTTCACCCAAAATAGTGATGAAAGGAGAGGCAAGCAAGCAGCGGCGGTGAAAAAGAATGGACGGATGAGGTCATTGTGATATACATCCCGTACAAAAAAAACGCCGGGGAAGCCCGGCGTTCACTTGGGGAGCGGAGCTGAGACTTACTTTTTCTTCCCTTTGGCGGGCGGCAGTTTTGCCTTCCACTCGTTCAGCATCGTTTCGAATGCGGAGGCGTTGGCGTTCGCCTTCTTGGCCGTTTCCATGGCCGACTCGCCGGTCTTCACGGCGTCGGCAAACTTCTCCTGCGCGGCGAACAGCTGTGCCTTCACCGAGATGTTCCCCCAGGAGGGATTCAGTGCGATGGCGCGGTCGATCGCCTGGTGACCCGCGGCAAGGTCCCCCTTGGTATCGAGGATGTAGCGGGCAAGCGTGGCAGCCTGTCCGGCGGACTGCGATTTCAGGCTGCTCTCGATCTTCGCGATCTGCTCTTCGGTATTAGTGGAGACGGTGAAAGAGACAGCGACCTTCTCCCAGCGTAGGGTCACCTTCGCCGAATTCATGGCAAGGTCGGAGAAGGAATAGGAGAGCCATTCCTCATGGGCGGCCTGTTCCGGAGTGATGCGGAAGGAGAGGACGTTCTTGGTGGAATCGTAATTGTAGGCGCCCCACTGGTCCGCGGCGGAGTTGAAGATGATGGTCCATTCCTTCTCCGTCGGGATGGTGAAGAAGGAATACTTGCCTGCCTTCAGCACCGAACCGTTGATGGTCACATCATCCGAGAACGAGACGATGGTGGCATTGTTCGCACCGGCACGCCAGACCTGGTTGTAGGGGACGAGCTTGTTCCATACCTCGCGGCCCTTCACGCCAGGGCGGTGGTACATGATGCTCACTTCGGTGACGCCGACGGTCTGGGAGACCGACGCATACGGACTCACGCGGAGCTGTCGGGAGGGGAGCGGTTGGGCCTCAGCAACTGCGGCCAGCAGCAGAAGAGCACACAACATGGAAGAGAGGATTTTCATCGGTTTTTCCCTGAATTAGTGATAGGTGAGTTGTTGAATAGAACCTGTGGTCAAGGGAAAAAGTTTCCCATTTTTATTGAATGGATGTTAGGAATGTTTAGTATAGAGATAATTTGCTTTCTGAAATCGGATAATCAAAATTCGAAAAGACTTTTTATTAATGAAAATTGTGAATTTTCAATGGTAAACGCAAACCACACATAAAGTATTTTCCCAAACATGTATTCAATTACCATAACAGATAAAAACCATTTATTATCAACTCTGATCCAAGATGTTTTAATTCTAAAGCCTAATAATACGGAAGCGCTAAAATGTAGAGAATACAGGAGTTTTCTAATTAACGGATGACCATAAACTTGATGATTAAATATTGGTAAGGTTAAGTTAAACTTAAAAAATAGCTTAAACGGAATTGTTTTAAAGAATCCTTTTTTTGTAATAACGTCTTTATCGGGCTGTTGTTCTATACAGATTGTGTATATTTCATGATAGAAAAACTTATACCATACATAACTGAACAAAAGGATTAATGGAATTACTAAAAAGGCAACAAGTCTAAAAGGTTTATAGCCATAGCCAAGAAAAAAGCCATTCATGCTTTGCCAAAATCCGCCAAGTAATAGATCCTTTTGCCAAGCTAATTCATACATCACCTCATCAGCTGATTGTTTATTCCCTTGAGACAAATAATTATCTCTTAGTTTATGATATATATTCTCAATGCGTGAATAGTTTAGTTGTATGTTGCTGTCGGAATAGAAAAGCTGGATTTTTGGTTTAATTGTTCCTTTTATCTGGTTCCAATATACAAATAGTTGACCATTGTCGTAATTCAATTGATCGAGATACAACACGGACAATGAATCTAAATTACAGTTTCTTAAATCCAATTGATTGGAGATTGAACTATTGATAAATGCCAAAGTATCTTTGAAAGAACATTTGTCAAAATAGCTGGACGATTTAAATGTTGAATTGGAAAAATCTGTTTTATTCTCAAAGCTAATGTTTATAAAATTCGCTTCATGATCAAATACCGTGTAGGAGAAATCCGCCCCCAATCGAAAATTAATATCGTTGAGTTGAAAAAACGATTTAATTGAAGAGCGATAAAGAGTAAATGGTTTAAGAAACACAATATTAGATAAAACAACATCTGTTCTTCCTATCGTATCTCCCCCGAAATATATATTTTCCGCAAAAGTTGTCGTTGTCGAAGGTAAAAATAAAAAGTTTACGATTTTACTCCCTATAATTGATAAATTGGGTAAGTACTTCCCTTTGTCGTTGTCATCTGATGGAATGGAAACCAAATGTAGATTGTCAATTTGTGAATTTAGGACTAGAATCGATTGCTTTATATCGTTCGAAATAAATAATGTATTAAAATGAGTATCATATAACTCAATTTTTTTTAAGGAATTACTCGACGTCACATTTGATGGAATAGTATAGTTATAACCTTTCCAAACCAGCAATATTGAATCAGCTTGGACTATTCCAAATTTTGAATAATTTGTATCTAGGTTTTGTAAGGTTATTCCAATTTCATTTATCGACCAATATGTCCCAAATGGATAATCTTTTTTTGTATATTTGTATTGAGAAAAACCAACATTGATCAACAACAAAAATACTAATGAATAGCATGTTTTATATTTCATAAAAAAATGAGTATATTCTATGTGATGAGCATGCTGATAGTAATATTCATCAATATAGTTAAATATTAAGTTTGATATATTTATACAATCACAAACTATTCTCAAGTTAAAGAATTTCGCCAGTTTTGTTTAGAATTTTTGACTACGCGGGTGTAACTCAGTTGGTAGAGTGTCAGCTTCCCAAGCTGAATGTCGCGAGTTCGAACCTCGTCACCCGCTCAATAAAAAAGGTCCTTTACCGACGGTAAAGGACCTTTTCTCGTTTATAGCGGCCTGTTGGTGCGGAGAGATGGTTACTTCAACGGCAATTGTCCCGTTACATACAATACAATGGCGCTGGTGACCGCGGCAGTGGTTCCGATCAGTCCCAGGGAGTACCAGAGTCCGGAGGAAGCGCCGTCCAGGTCCGGTGCCGGCGGACGCTGTTTCGCGGCGACCGGTGCATCCGGACTGACGACCTTGATGGCGGAGACCTTGAAGACGAACTTATAGACCTTCCGGCGTTCGCCGATCAGGACCGGAATGTGGAGCTCGAACTGTTTACCGAGATTCTTTGCGATGCGGGCTCGGCCGCTCACCGTTCCGCTGTCCAGCGTCGGGAAGATGTCCTTCTCCTTCCATCCTTCGTCCTCATCCCACCGGATATGCTGATGCGGTATGATGATGTCCTGCAGATATCCGCGCGGCGCGACATACAGCGGCGCGAATCCTTTCACGCTGTCCGAATACAGACTCATGATGTTCCGTACCGGGATGTACTGACTGTCCATGACAAACGTGGCGCCGGCCGATTCCACCCAGACATCCTTCCGGGTGAGGCTCAGCATGGTATAGGAGATCGCCGCATCGTCCACCGTGAACGTGAAACTGACATTCGCATCCTGGAACGCCAGTTTGGGGGAAACGGACGGCTCGGAGAGCAGGTAAATGTACCGGTACTTCTTGCCGTCCACTCCCGGTGCAGGGTACGAGGAACCGCAGCTGTTCAGGAACAGAGCGAGGAGGAGCAACAGCAGCGGGAAGGAACGGACGAAGGGATGCGGAACAGCGGATGGAACGGATGCAGTGTATCGGGCGGGTCCTTGACGGGAAGTGTTCATCCGTTCTCCTTTTTGGGCTGGAAGGGGGGTGTGCCGGCGAACTGTTCGAAGCTCTTGAGCTTCTCCAGCGGCGTCACCATCCCGATCTCCTTCCGCGGTTGATTGTTGTTGTAATCGAAGAGATAGTTGTTCACCATCCGTTCCGCATCCACGATGCTGTTGAACGGGAAGGTGATGAAGACCTCCGGGGAGTCGAAGCGGCGGATCCGTTCGTTGTAGAGTTTGGACTGGGACTGCTTCCGGGTCGGGATATGCTGCTTGATGCCGAGGCGCCGCAGGTTCTGTGTGAACGCATGGGTGCGCGAACGGGAATGCGCGATACTGGTGAACGCATTGTCCAGCGGTGTGTGGATGTAATGGACCGGGAACGGGAACGACGTGAGCAGGTACTGCACGAAATCGAGCGCGGAAAGAGTGGAATGCCGCGCATAGAGATGAGCGATGCGCAGATGCGTGCACTCATCGATGGCGGCATAGTAGAAGTAGCGCTGTTTGCCGATCAGCTTCTCCATTGGTTTCACGAAGATGATCACCCGGTCCCCGGGCAGGAGCGGCTCGTGCGGTTTCACCTTCCGCCGGCGGGACTTCGTCTCCTTCATGTCGATGCCGCTGCGCCGGAGGATCTTCCAGATGGTGTTCTCGGCAAGCTCGATACCGTACCAGAGGGAGAGGTAGAGCTGCAGACGTTTCTGTCCGAACCCGGTCTGCTCCCGCAGACTCTTGAGTCTCTGTACGATATGGTCGGGCGTGGCGCGGGGATTGCGGTGCGGTTTGCGGGACTGGTTCGCCAGACTCTCCGGCTTCTGCTGCGCTGCATTGTACCGTTTCCACCATTTGTAGAAGGTCTTCCGGCTGATGCCGAATTTCTTACAGACGTCAGGGACCTTCTTTACCCGTTCATACTCGGCGAACCAGAGCATCCGCTCTTCGGGAGTAGGGAGATGTTCCTTGGGTTCTATGGTTTCGTCTGTTGTCATCGGTAACGGTCGCCGTCCGGCACGCCCAGATTCATTGAAAAAAGATACTCAATTCCGTCGATTGTTGCGCCATCCTCCGGCTGGGATGTGTGCTGCGCCACACCGGCATTCCGGCGGCTGTAAGAGTGAATGACACAGGTGAATATACGGGTGCACACCGGTATAACGACGCACCGGTGTTCGATACTCACAATGCTTCTTTTGGAACGGCAGCATCATTGCTGCAGAACAACGGAAGGTTACTTCCGTTCGATGGCATCCAGCAGGATCTCGGCCACGTCGCGGACTTGGACCTTCTCTGCGGCATCCTTCGCTTTCACGCCGTCGTTCACCATGGTCAGACAGAACGGACAGGCGGATGCCACGGTGGATGCACCGGTCGCGAGCGCTTCTTCGGTCCGTTCGATATTGATCCTCTTCCCGTGATGCTCCTCCATCCACATCCGTCCTCCGCCGGCGCCGCAGCATAGTCCTTTGTCCTTCGTCCGAGGCATCTCCACCAGCTGAGCGCCGGTCGCCTGCAGCATGCTGCGCGGTGACTCGGTGACATCGTTATAGCGGGCCAGGTAGCAGGAGTCGTGATAGGTGACGGTCTGGCTGTTCTTCTGCTCCGGCGCGACCTTCAGTTTCCCTTCCTCCACCAGCCGGTTGAGGAACTCGGTATGATGCTCCACCTCGAAATGTCCGCCGAGCTGCGGGTACTCCTTGGAGAGGGAGTGGAAACAGTGCGGACAGGTGGCGACCACCTTCTTCACATTGTACCGGTTGAGCGTCTCGATATTCTCCGCCATCATCGTCTGGGCAAGGTACTCGTTCCCCATCCGGCGCGCGGCGTCGCCGTTGCATTTCTCCTCCGTGCCGAGGATGGCGAAGGAGATGCCGGCATGCTGCATCAGTTTGGAGAAGGCGACGGAGACCTTCTTATAGCGCGCGTCATACGCACCGGCGCAGCCGACCCAGAAGAGGACGTCGACATTCTTTGCATCGCCGACCTGTGCCATCGTCGGGATGTTGAGTCCTTCCGCCCAGTCCGCGCGGGTGGAGTGCGAGAAGCCCCACGGTGTGAAGTTCCGTTCGAGATTGTCGAACACCGTCTTGACTTCAGCCGGGAAGCGTGATTCGTTCAGCACCAGGGAGCGGCGCAGGTCGACGATCTCGTTCACATGCTCGATCATCACCGGGCATTCGTTCACGCAGGCCATGCAGGTGGTGCAGGACCAGAGTTCCTCCTCCGTGATGAACTTGTCCAGCAGCGTATGCTCCGCGACGGCTGCATTCGCCTCCAGCTGACCTGCCAGCATCACCGGCGCCTTCTCGGCGGTGCGGTGCCGCGTATCGACGATGATCTTGCGCGGTGAGAGCGGTTTGCCGGTGAGATTCGCCGGACAGACCGATTCACAGCGGCCGCATTCGGTGCAGGTATATCCGTCCAGCAGCTGCTTCCAGGTGAGATCCTCGATGTCCGATGCGCCGAACTTGGTGAGCGTCTCATCCTGCAGATTGATCGGTTCCAGCGCCCCTTTCGGTTTCAGCGAAGCGAAGAAAACGTTCGGGATGGAGGTGAGCACATGGAGATGTTTCGAATAGGGGAGATAGTTCAGGAAGGCAAAGACCAGACCGATATGCGCCCACCAGAAGAACCGTTCGGCGAGGTACGTGGACTGGTCGTAGCCGAACAGCGATGCGAGCTGCGAGGAGACGGGGAATCCCATCCCTGCCTCGTACGTGCCGACGGCGATCCGCGTGGCATTCTGGAACAGCGTGGTTGTCACGATCAGGAAGATCCAGCTGAGGATCATCGCCGCATCGCGGCTGCCGTGCGCATCCACCTGCAGCCGGCGCACTTTCGTGACGAAGCGGCGCCAGAGGGAGCCGAGCACGCCGATCATGACGAGCAGACAGAAGATCTCCTGTGAGAAGGTGATGACGGAATAGGCGCCGCCGAGGAATGCGAAGGAGAAATGCCCGAAGAGTCCTTCAAGGATCGATTCGACCACCACCAGCGAGAGTGCCAGGAATCCCCAGAAGATGAGCAGGTGCAGCGTGCCGGCGACCGGTTCGCGCAGCAGCTTGGTCTGCAGGATGGCGATGGTGAGCACATTCTTCAATCGTTTCGGGATATCACCGAACCGGTCCTCCTTCTTCCCGAGCTGCAGCGTGGCGATGAGCCGCTTCGCACTCATGGCGAAGAAGGTCATGGAAGCAAGGAAGAAGAGGATGAAGGCGATCTGATTCAGGTCCATGGGAGTATCCTTCCGATGTGGTGCGCTGCCGTTACGGTTTCAGGCGGACGGCCGTGAGTGTTGTGCGTTCCTTGATATAATAGAGACGGTCACCGTCCATGAAAAACGAATCGGGGACCGGATACGGGGTTGCGCTGTTCAGGGTATCTGTAAAGAGGACCCGGTGACCGTCGTTGCCGATCACCATCACACGGTTCGTGAGTCCTTCCGCCGGCGGAGTGTTGCGCCGGTGGGTGTTCAGGACGGTGTAGCGTTCACCGGCCACATATTCCGCTGCCACGGCATCCGTGATATGCGGTGCGACCGGGGCAGGGATGGCCTCTTTCGGGACGGGGGACGGGAACCGGAAATCGGTCCTCTCATACCGCTCATTCGGATCGACGGAATCCGGAAGCGCGGTGAGTTCCTCAAGCAGCGTGCCGGTCCGGCCGTCGATCCTGTAGAAGACCCGCCGTTCGAAGAGGTCCTTGAATCCGAACACATCGTTCTCGGCGACCGCCAGGAAGGCACAATCGCTGTTCTTCCACCGCAGCTGGCCGGTGCGGACATCCACGGCGAAGATATGCTTGTGTTCGGGCATGTCCGGCTTCTTGAACCCGTGCAGATAGAGCGTTCCGTCCTTCACACCGAGCAGGCCGATCCACCATGCTTCGCCGAAGTCCTTCCCGCTCCACAATGTTCTGCCGGTCGATCCGTCCACACAGAAGAAGGAAGCGGTCTTCGACTCGGTATCCCGGTCCTCGCCGATGATCAGGCCGTCGCCGGTGAACATGACCCTCCATAACACGAAGCGTGCGGAACATTCCCAGAGCGGGGTAACGGGGGAGCGGGAAAAGAGGGAAAGAAGACTCATCACAGGAAAATAGGGGAATATCGCCACACTATCAATCGTTTGCTTCTCTCTTCAATTCTAGGTAAATTTCGACAGCAAACAGGAAAATTTTGCACATTTTATCGGAGAATGAACATTATGGCAATGAAAGTAGGTATCAACGGATTCGGACGCATCGGCCGTCAGGTGATCAGCGCACTGGTGGAGAAGGGCGTTCTTGGCAAAGAGATCGACATCGTCGCAGTGGTGGACGTCAGCACGGAAGCGAACTATTTCGCCTATCAGCTGAAGTATGATTCCATCCACGGCAAGTTCAAAGGGACGGTCGGCAGCGAGAAGAGCTCCCCCGCCGCGGAACATGATGACATCCTGGTGGTGAACGGACAGAAGATCAAATGCGTCCAGGCACAGAAGGATCCTTCCCAGCTTCCGTGGAAGGAACTCGGCGTGGAGATCGTGATCGAATCGACCGGTCTCTTCACCGATTCCGAGAAGGCGAAAGGCCACCTGGCCGGCGGCGCGAAGAAGGTCCTGATCTCCGCTCCCGGAAAAGGCGATGTGAAGACGATCGTGATGGGTGTGAACGACCATGAGTACGATGCGGAGAAGCACGTCATTGTGAGCAACGCTTCCTGCACCACGAACTGCCTTGCACCGGTGGTGCATGTGCTGCTGAAGGAAGGGATCGGCATCGAGACCGGTCTGATGACCACCATCCATGCCTACACCGCGACGCAGAAGACCGTGGACGGTCCTTCCAAGAAGGACTGGCGCGGCGGCCGTGCGGCAGCCATCAACATCATTCCCTCCAGCACCGGTGCGGCGAAGGCGGTGGGCGAAGTGCTCCCGGCGACCAAAGGGAAGCTGACCGGCATGTCGTTCCGCGTTCCGACCGCCGATGTGTCGGTGGTGGACCTCACCTTCCGTGCGACCCGCGACACCTCCATCGAAGAGATCGACGGTCTGCTGAAGAAAGCGTCCGAGACCTACCTGAAAGGGATCCTCGGATATGCGAATGAAGAGGTCGTTTCGACCGACTTCATCCATGACGACCGTTCGTCCATCTACGATTCACTGGCGACCATGCAGAACAACCTGAAAGGGGAGAAACGGTTCTTCAAGGTCGTATCGTGGTACGACAATGAATGGGGCTATTCCTGCCGCGTGGTGGACCTGCTGCGCAAGATGGCCGGGACGAAGGCATGACCGCTCCCCGCTGAGCGCGGAGAGGGTATCAACGAAAGAACGGGCTGCATCTCGAACACCGGGGTCAGCCCGTTTATTTCATCACCATATCAGATCGGACCGAGATGAGAACATTCCTGCTGTCCGTCATTTGCTGCGCGCTGCTCACCGCACAATCGGCCGAGGAGCGGACACTGTTACTCCGCAGCGGTGATAAGATCTCCGGCACGGTTGTGACGGAGAACGACACTGCGGTCGTTCTGAAGACCTCGTTCGGCGAGATCTCCGTCCTGAAGAGTTCCATCAAACCGCAATCGATCACCGTCTATCTGAAGGACGGCAGTGTCGTGAGCGGTGAGATCGAATCCCGCAGCGATGCAGGGCTCCGGCTGAGGACCTCGTTCGGAGTGGTGACCATCGACCAGGCGAACGTCGATCGTACGTCCGAGGGCGGCACCTTCATCCCCGGAACGATGAAGGATGAGGAGTTCCTCTATGCGGATGAGCGTCTTATCGATATCTTCTTCGATCCGACCGGTTATACAATGGAGAAAGGGGCCATCTATATCAGCGGCCTTTCGTGGGGCGTTGCGCTCTCCGAGAACATCGATGTCTCCTCCTCCTACTGGCGCTACTTCCTGGCGGACCTGAATATCCGGCCGAAATTCCGACTGTACAAATCCGGCAGCATCGAATCGGAACAGTCGTTCGCCGTCGGTTTCCACTTCCATTCCGCAGGAATGACGGGGAAGATGCGGTACGTTTCGGTCACCGAGCCGGTTTACAATTGGAACGGACCGACGACCTATCAGACGATGCAGCGGTGGGAGAGTGTCGGGGATGCTTCCGATTCGCGGGTCTGGACGGAGTTCTTTGCTGCCTATACACTCTCCAACCTGAAAGCGGACAAACAGGGGCGCATCTCGTACCATCTCGGTGCCAGTGTGATCGTGCATCCGGAGGAGACCATGCCGCGCGCCTGGATCGCGCTGGACAATGATATCACCTCCAAATTCAAGATCATCGGCCAATTGTATTACGATCCCTACCAGCCGTCCTACCGGCAGATGGGGAATGAAATGAGGAACAAGAGTCCGTTCGACCTGGATTTCGGGTTCGTTTATGCGTACGACGAGAACCTGCGATTCGGTATCCATTATCAACCCTACGTCATACTTTTCTATCTCAAATTCTAAGACTGCGAACCGCCATGAATAAGAAGACCGTCACCGATATCACCCTCACCGGCAAGCGCGTACTGATGCGCGTCGATTTCAACGTACCCCTGAAGAACGGCGTCATCCAGGACGATATCCGCATCAAAGCCGCGCTCCCCACCATTCAATATGTGCTGGAACAGAAACCGGCATCGCTCGTGCTGATGTCCCATCTCGGGGACCCGAAGAAGGATACGCAGAAAGCGAAAGAGAAAGCGGAGAAGGACGGGAAGCTGTTCGACGAGAAGGCGTTCAGCGACGGGAAGCACCGGATGAAACCGGTGGCGGAACGGCTGGCGGCACTGCTCGGACGTCCGGTGAAACTAGCACCGGCAGCGGTCGGTCCCGAGACCAAAGCGATGGTCGACGGTCTGGCGGCCGGTGAGGTCCTGATGTTGGAGAACACCCGGTTCCATAAAGAGGAGACCGGCAAAGAAGCGGCGGACCGTGAACGGATGGCGAAGGAACTGGCGCAGTTCGGGGACGTCTATGTGAACGATGCGTTCGGTTCCGCACACCGCGCGCATGCCTCTACCGAGACAGTGGCGAAATTCCTTCCGGCCGTGGCCGGCTTCCTGATGGAGAAGGAACTGGCATATCTGGTGAAGGCGACCGCCGCACCGACGAAGCCGTATGTGGCGATCATGGGCGGCGCGAAGATCTCCGGGAAGATCGATGTCATCCAGAACCTGATGGGGAAGGTCGACGCGCTGCTCATTGGCGGCGGGATGATGTTCACCTTCTTCAAAGCGCAGGGCATGGAGATCGGCAAATCGTTGTTGGAAGAGGATAAGATCGGCCTGGCGAAATCGCTCATCGAGGAGGCGCGGGCCAAGAACATCCGTCTGCTGCTGCCGGTGGACTGTGTGGTGGCGGAGAAGTTCGACAATGATTCCCCGAAACGGGTCGTGCCGGTGACGGCGATACCGGCGGACGGTGTCGGGATGGATATCGGTCCTGCCACGGTGGAACTGTTCGCCGGCGAGATCAAACGGGGGAAGACGATCGTCTGGAACGGTCCGATGGGCGTGTTCGAGATGAGCAACTTCGCCGCCGGAACGAATGCCATCGCTTCGGCGTTGGTGGAAGCGACGGCGCTCGGCGGAACGACCATCGTCGGCGGCGGTGATTCCGCGGCGGCGATCGCCAAGGCCGGACTGGAGAAGCAGGTGTCGCACGTGTCGACCGGCGGCGGTGCATCGCTGGAATTCCTGGAAGGAAAGGTCCTGCCCGGTGTTGCCGCGCTGAATGACAAATAGTAAATGCAAATTCCAAACTTCAATCTCCACATCACAATAGTGCATTGGGCGAAGTTTGGAATTTGATCATTGTATCTTGGAATTTTCTCTGTAAGGTGATATGTCCTATAATCGTTCCGGAAATTTCTATCGTCCCAGTTTCTTCGGCGGGTTCCAGTTCTTCCCGCCGGTGATCAAGGCACTGCTTATCTCCAATGCGGCGGTGTTCCTGGGGACACTCTTCCTCGGCAGCTTCCGTCTCGGCGATTTCTATCTGGAGCAGTTCTTCTTCCAGTCGTTCGCCCTCTGGCCGCTCGGCTCCGGGTTTGGGTTCTGGCAGCTGTTCACCTATATGTTCATGCATGCCAGTTTCACGCACATCCTCTTCAACATGCTGGCGCTCTGGATGTTCGGCATGGAACTGGAGCACGTCTGGGGTTCGCGGAAGTTCCTCATCTATTATATGCTCTGCGGCTTCGGCGGCGGTCTGGCGAACCTGCTGGTGGCTCCGATGTTCACCTCGGTCGGTCCGACCGTCGGCGCGTCCGGTGCGGTCTACGGCATCCTGTTGGCTTTCGGGATGATGTTCCCGGAACGGCCGATCTACATCTACTTCCTGCTTCCCATCAAGGCGAAGTATTTCGTGGTGATGTACATGGCGTTCGAGATCTTCTCCGTGGGGAGTATGGACGGCGTGGCGCACTTCGCGCATCTCGGCGGCGCATTGGTCGGATTCCTCTACCTGCTGGCGGACGGGTACCAGTTCGGCTCCCCGTACCACTCCGGCACCAATTCCGGCGAGAATGTGTTCACCCGCATGACAGGATTCGGGCGGCAGCAACAATCTCCGCCGACGGAATACTATTCCAACGTTTCCGATGCGAAGATCTATGACATCACCGAGCACCGCCGCAGCGAGGAAGCGAAAGCCCAGGCGCAGATCGACGAGATCCTGGACAAGATCAGCAAGAACGGATACCAAAGCCTGAGCGACGAGGAGAAGAAGATCCTCTTCGAAGCGAGCAAGAAGCTTAATTAAGGAATGAACGCGGAGGCACGGAGACGCAGAGGAGGAAGGGGAACGTAGTATTTGGCAGCGGTGGTGGACTGAACGGTAAGAGAAAGAGACAGAGAAACAAGGGCTGGAACGCGGAGAAGAATATCAAGAGTGTGAATGGGGAGAGGCAGTGAATGATGACGAAGGCAGAATACGACAAGCTGACGGATAACATTATTGGTGCTGCGATCGAGGTGCACCGTGAGCTTGGACCGGGATTGCTTGAATCTGTCTATGAAGCGTGTCTAATTAAAGAGCTGCAACACCGCGGGTTGAAGTATCAGAACCAGGTGCGGCTTCCGGTGATCTACAAGAATGAGGAGATTGGGAAAGATTTTTTCATCGATGTACTGGTCGAGGATGCTGTGATTGTCGAATTGAAAGCCATTGAGATCGTCCTTCCGGTACATGAAGTGCAGTTGGTCACGTACCTGAAGCTTGCCAAGAAAAGGGTCGGTTTACTGATCAATTTCAATGTTCCTGTTCTTAGAGATGGACTCCATCGTAAAGTCAATAAGTTGATGGAGTGATAGTATACAATCATTGATGCGGAATCAAAGGTATTATTTTTAAGTAGTTTCACGAATCTTAAATCACCGATTATATTTTTTCTCAGCGTCTCTGCGTCTCAGCGTTCTTCATCATCTTAATCGAACATATGGAAAACATCCTCCCAGTCATCCAGCCGGCGAACGGCAATACCACCTCACTTCCGGCCAATTACAAGGTCGGCGTCCGGCGGCATACCCGTCAGGTGAACATCGGCGGCATCAAGGTCGGCGGCGGCGCCCCGATCTCGGTGCAGACCATGACCAAGACGAAGACGGACGATGTGAAAGGGACCGTGAAGCAGATCATCGATGCCCATGAAGCGGGCTGCGATATCGTGCGGGTGACGGTCAACGACAAGGAAGCGGCCGATGCCATGGCGGAGATCGTGCGCCAGTCGCCGCTGCCGATCGTGGCGGACATCCACTTCAACCATGTCTTCGCTCTGAAGGCAGTGGAAGCCGGTGTGGCGAAGGTCCGCATCAATCCGGGCAACATCGGGTCGAAGGACCGTATCCGTCAGGTGCTGACCGCAGCGAAGGACAAAGGGATCCCGATCCGTATCGGTGTGAACTCCGGTTCGCTGGAGGAGGATATCCTGGAGAAGTACGGATATCCGACGGCCGAAGCATTGTATGAATCCGCCATGCGCCATGTGGGGATCTGTGACGAGTTCAATTTCCGCGATGTGATCATCTCGGTGAAGTCGACCGATGTGCGGCTGATGATCGAAGCGTACCGTCTGGTGGCGCAGCGGACCGACATCCCGCTGCATCTCGGCGTGACGGAGGCGGGACTGACCCGCGTCGGCACGATCAAGTCCGCGGTCGGTATCGGCGCCTTGCTGGCGGAAGGGATCGGCGATACTATCCGTGTGTCGCTGACGGATGAGCCGGTGAAGGAAGTGGAAGTGGGGAAGGAGATCCTCCGTTCACTGGGACTCGCCACGCGGAATGTGGAACTGATCGCCTGTCCCACCTGCGGCCGGCTGGAGATCGACCTGTTCGGCATCATGGCGGAACTGGAGAAGCGTCTGGAAGGAGTGAAGAAGCCGGTGAAGATTGCAGTGCTCGGTTGTGTGGTGAACGGTCCCGGCGAAGCGAGCGATGCGGATATCGGCATCGCGGCCGGCAAAGGGGTCGGCATCCTCTACCGCAAAGGAGAGATGATCCGGAAGATCAAGGAGAGCGAGATCGTGGATGTGGTGGTGGAGGAAGTCCACAAGTTCCAGCCCGAACAGTGAAGGGAATAAAAAAGCCGGCCCACAGCCGGCTTTTTTTATTGGTCTCGTCCCGGTCATTCTTTGACGGCGAGGGCCAGCCGTTCCTCCTCCAGCCGTTTTTTTGCGATGGAGTAGTAGGTGATGAGTCCGAGTCCGGCAGAAAGGAAAATGATCCCTGCCGTCACCTGTTCCGCACTATCCCAGAATACCCTGGACAGGAATGCGCTGACCAAGATCCCCATCCCGATGAAGGCTGCGAGCATGCCGTATTTGAGTGATGAGAGCGGATGTGCGGGACGGCTTCCGGCGGCGTAGAGGTATTTCAGGTCCTCCTTGACGAGTCCTTTCTCGATGATGATCATCCGCTCCCGGTGGCGGTCATCGAGGAATTTCCACAGGACCACCGCTGTTCCGCCGAACAGGAATACGGGGATGACGATATCTGGATCCATTGTTCCTCCTTTGATATGTGTGTGCTTTCCTTGTTTGACTGCAGTTACGGCGGCAAGGTTTCACCATTTCCGATCCGAGGCCGGAGATCGTCGGATGAAACCTTCTGCCGGGAAATCCGGTCATACTCTATAATGGAATGTATGAGTCATCAATGAGCGCAGAGGAGAGCGATGTCATCCGGCGTGCGGCGGACGGGGATACCCGGGCCTACGGGACCCTGGTGGACCGGTATGCCCCGAATGCGATGACCCTGGCGATGCGCATGCTGAAGGACCGGCGTGATGCCGAAGAGGCGCTGCAGGATGCGTTCGTGCGCGCCTTCCGTGCGCTGCCGGGATTCGAGCGGCGCGCCAAATTCTCCACCTGGCTCTACCGCATCGTCTATAATGTCTGCGCCACGATGCTCTCCCGGCGCGGGGAGAAGGATGAGTTCGTGCGGCCGGAGGAGGACGGCGAGGACGCCGCAGCCGCGATCCCGTCCGATGACGCTCTGCCGGATGCCGCGATGGAGTCGGGCGAGTTCACGCACTTCGTGCAGGAGGAGATCAGGAGGATGGAGGGACGCTATTCCGCCATTCTGACGATGTTCCTGCTGCAGGAGATGAGTTACGAGGAGATCATGGAGGTGACCGGTCTGCCGGTCGGTACGGTGAAGAACCGCCTTTTCCGTGCGCGGATGCTGCTGCGTGCGGCGGTGCTGAAACGGTTCCCTGAACATAGTCATGGAGTGATACAATGAGCGACCTTTCCTATCAGGAACTGATGGACTACTGCGACGGACGGACCACACCGTCCCGCACCCGCGAGATCGAAGCGATGATCGCAGCGTCATACCGGCTGCAACAGGAACTCCGCCTGCTCCGCTCCCTGGACCATGGAGTGCGGAAGGATATCCCGTCGCCGGTCCCCGCCCGTTTCACCCAGCGCGTTGTCTCCGCGCTCCAGCCGTCCCGGCAGGAGCTGTTCCTGTACCGTATCGCGCGAAGTTCCTCCGCACTGTTCGCCATGGCAATGGTGCTGGCGGTGATCGGCCTCGCGGTCGGTCCCGATCCTGTGACCGGTCATCCGGACCGTTCGCTGTTCTCCTCTGCTGTCTCCTCCTTCCGTACCGTTTACGACGGTGCTGCGGAACGGGTCTCCGGCTGGACAACCATGTCGCTTCCGTCCGTGTCCCGTTCCATCCATCTGCCGTCCGGCAGTTCCCTGATCATCGGGCTGGCGGTCTTCTTCCTGTTCATCCTGCTGGATGAAATGATGGGGAAGCGGTACCACCGGCAGACGTTCAAGCGCTGACTCCCTCTGCTGTCACTCATTTCAAGGACGGTCCAAAAGAAGAGCACGGAAAAAAACTATTGTGCTCTCCTTTTCCCGTTCGTATACTTGTATCCATAGTGCTGCCAATGAATCTTTGATACGGCCTGGACCAGGCGGGCATAGTTCCATCGACGAAGTTCGCCCCTGCTGCTTGCGATCCAGAATATCTGGACGAGTGTCATTGTGTCCCAATTGATATCGTCCAGCGGACCGAAGAACCATGGCATGATCCCATCCTTTTCCCTGGAAAGGCACCGTATATGAAGTCCTCCACCGTATCGAAGAAACTCACACCGCAGCAGCGTGAAGCACTGCTCAGCACACTGCATATCCGCTTCAAGAACAACGGACCGCGTCATGCAGACATCGACTGGAAGAAGGTCCAGACCGCGCTGGAAGCGGATGCGGCGGCGCTCTGGTCGCTGAGCGAGATGGAGAGGACCGGCGGTGAACCGGATGTGGTGGGATTCGACAAGAAACGGAAACAGTTCATCTTCATGGACTGCTCACCGGAGTCCCCTGCCGAACGGAGGAGTCTCTGCTACGACCGTGAAGCGCTCGATTCCCGCAAGGAACACAAACCGAAGAACAGCGCTGCCGATCTGGCCGCCGCGATGGGTGTCTCGCTGCTCACGGAAGAACAGTACCACCAACTGCAGTCGGTCGGCGAGTTCGACCTAAAGACCTCCAGCTGGCTAAGCACACCGGATGAGATCCGCGAACTGGGAGGCGCGATCTTCGGGGACCGCCGGTTCGGCCGCGTCTTCATCTACCACAACGGAGCGGAGTCGTACTATGCCGCGCGGGGATTCCGTACGGTGCTGATGGTGTGACCGGTGGATACCGGACAGATTCCTTGCACAGCCACGCTCTTTTTAGTATTTTGTGCCATACCAATCAGAAAGTGACTGTGCAGTGTCATGGCTAAACAACGTCCTCCCAGGGTCGCCAGTACAAAGCTCCCTCTCGCTGATATCACCGTCTTCCCGTTCTTCAAAGCTGCGCTGGCCCACCGCTTTGCCGGTGCGGCCATCGGTCTGAGTTATCTCCTGATCATGCTGTATGTGGGACTCCGCTACCACGTGGTGGGGGACTACCATGTGGAGACCGATTTCTTCCAGGCGTATGTTCCGACCGCCAAGGATATCCTGAACGGCGTCTGGACCATCGAGGATTTTCGCGGTCCTGCTTATCCCGCCGTGCTGGCGCTGTTCGGTCTGCTGCTGAAGGATTTCTTCACTTCCGGCATCGTGGTCTCCTCGGTGATGGCCGCCGGGACGCTCTTCTTCACCTTCGAACTCCTCCGGAAACTCTTCCGTGCTGACATCGCTTTCATCGTAGTGCTGCTCACGGCGGTCAATAAGACCTTCGTGCAGTACGCCTACACCGCCGGCACGGACATGACCTTCAACTGCTTTGCAGCAGCCACCGCGTACTTCCTGCTCTCGGATGAACAGCGGAGCTGGCGGAACATTACCCTGACGGCGCTTGCTGCGGCGCTGGCCTATCTGACGCGGTATAACGGGATCTTCGTCATCGTCGCGGTCCCGCTCATCATCGTCCTGTTCAATATCTATAAGATAGAGATGAAGCAGCGTCTCATCATTGCCGGGGCGTTCGTCGGACTCTTCTTCCTGTTCATCGCCCCGTGGGGTATCCATTCGCTGAACGAGAAAGGGAGCTTCTTCTTCAACCGGAACTATCTCAACATCGCGTACGAGATGTTCGCCAAGGGCCGCATCGGCTGGGACCAGTACTGGAATGTGGAATCGGTCAAATACAGCTCGCTCGGACAGGTGATCATGGCGGACCCGGGGCTCTTCGTCTCGACGGTCACCACGAACCTGGTGGAGCATTTCATCAGCGATATGGAACTGCTCATCGGCTGGGGAGTCGGGATCTGCTTCATTGCGGGACTCGTCGGCATGTGGAAGAACCGTCCCACCGCCCGGCAGGGGGCATTCTACGCGTTCGGACTGATGATGTTCCTGGTGCTGCTGCTGGTCTTCTACGGCGAGCGGTTCTCCCTGTATCTGGTGCCGGTCTATGCAGTGATCGCGGTCGGCTCGCTCACCTGGGACCGGTGGCGCGGCATCCCGTTCTATAACGGAACGGTCATCGCGCTGGCGCTCATCGTCTGGACATTCGTAACGTCGTACGACTATAATAAGACCAACATCGACTCCGGTCCGAAGGAGATCAAAGTGATCGCCGATTGGTTCAATGCGAACGTGAAGGATACCGATCCGGCGAAGATCGTCGTCTGCCGCAAACCGCACATCGCGTTCTATATCGACAAGACGATGAAATACTTCCCGTATGTGACCGGCTTCGATGCACTGGAGCGGGAGACGAAGAAACTCAACGCATCGTATTTCTTCTACGGCATCTATGAGGCGAACATGCGGCCGGAATTCCAGTCGCTGCTCGATCCCGGCCGCGCTCCGGCCTGGCTGGAACCGATCACGTACACCGTGAATCCGCCGTCGGTGCTGTACCGGGTGAAGTACTGACCGCCCGGCAATTCACCGCAGGACCAACATCCTTTTTTTGATCCACCAACCGTACCTCCGAAAGCAGACCATGCCACAGACCATCACTATCCTCTTCATCGGCGACATCATCGGAAAACCGGGGATGGACCTCGTTGCATCCCTCTTCAAAGGACTGGTGGAGAAGCACAGGATCGACTTCGTTATCGCGAACGGCGAGAATGCAGCGGACGGGAAGGGGATCGAAGAGGGTCAGGTAAAGGAACTGTTCGAACTCGGCGTGCATGTGATCACCGGCGGCAATCACACCTTCGACCGGTGGGATATGCGGAAAGTGTACACCTCCTTCCGGCATCTGCTCCGTCCGCTCAACTTCCCGCACGGCACGGCCGGCATCGGCTATACGGTGTACGAGATGAAGAACGGCGTGAAGGTGGGAGTGATGAACCTGCAGGGGCGGACCTACATGCAGCCGATCGAGGACCCGTTCCGCACGGCGGACTGGGCGCTGAGCAAGATCAATGAGCAGACGAAGATCTGTTTCGTCGATTTCCACGCGGAGGCAACGGCGGAGAAGATGGCGCTGGCGTGGCATCTGGACGGACGGGTGAGCGTGGTGGTGGGGACGCATACCCACACGCCGACCGCCGATGCGCGCATCCTGCCGCGCTCCACCGGATTCATCACCGATGTGGGGATGACCGGACCGTACGATTCGGTGCTCGGCATGAAGAAAGACCTGGCGATCAAACGGTTCCTGACTCAGACACCGCATAAGTACGAGACGGCATCGAACGACGTACGGCTCTGCGGGGTGATCGCCGAAGTGGAGGTCGAGACGGGGAAGTGCGTGAGGTTTGAACAAATAATATTCCCTAAGTTTTAATTGCAAAATTATCAAGTTTCAAGATTATCAAGATTAGCGAAACGTAAGCAGAAAGCCTAATACTCCAACACTTCAGAGTAACGATAGAGATATGATGATCATTGACGGAAAGAAGATCTCGCAGGAGATCAAACAGGAAGTGAAACAGGCGACGGCGATATTCCGGAAGGAACGGGGGTATGCGCCCGGGCTTGCATTCATTCTGGTGGGAGAGAACCCCGCATCGCAGTCCTACGTGAACAGCAAAGGGAAGGCATGCGAGGAGATCGGTTTCCACTCCGTCACGGAACGCGTCCCGGCTACCACCACGGAGGCCGAGGTACTGGCGATGATCGACCGGTTCAACAAGGATGAGAGGATCCACGGTATCCTCGTCCAGCTCCCGCTGCCGAAGCACATCAACGAACAGAAGGTGATCGAAGCGATCGCTCCGGCGAAGGATGTGGACGGGTTCCATCCGATGAGCGTGGGGAAGATGATGATCGGTCTGGAGACGTTCCTTCCCTGCACGCCGTACGGCATCGTGGAACTGCTGAAGCGGTCGGGCATCGATCCCTCCGGCAAGCATGTGGTGGTGGTAGGACGGAGCAACATCGTCGGCAAACCGATCGCGAACATGCTGGTGCAGAAAAAGCCGTGGGCGAACGCCATCGTGACCATCGCACATACAGCGGCGAAGGACATTGCCGCCTATACGAAACAAGCGGATATCCTTATTGCCGCCGTCGGCGTGCCGTTCGCGATCACCAAAGAGATGCTGAAGCCGGGTGTGGTGGTGATCGATGTCGGCATCAACCGCATCGAGGACGCAGCGGCGAAGAACGGCTCCCGCCTGGTCGGGGATGTCGATTTCGAAGGGGTGAAGGAGATCGCTTCCGCGATCACACCGGTGCCGGGCGGTGTCGGTCCGATGACCATCGCCATGCTCATGGTGAATACCCTCCGGGCGGCAGGCGGAAGGATATCATAATCCGGGTCCGGTCCTCCCGGGCCGATGCATGGTCTTTCTGTGTGCGGCTCACGTCCAGACCTCTCCGCGGCTATCGCTTCGCGGGAGGACCCTTCGATGGATGAAGCAGGGCCTGCACTTTGTTCTGCAACAGTTCCTTCTCCGGCAGGTACAGTCGATATCTCGACACGAAGATCCTGTTGGAGATCCCTCCCATCGCGTATTCCACCAGCACCTCATCCTTGTCCGCTGAGAGAATGATGCCGATCGGCTCACGGTCGTCCGGGCCATTCTCCTCGGAACGGAAGTAATTCAGGTAGAGATTCATCTGTCCGATATCGCTGTGGGACACCGGCCGTGTTTTGAGGTCGATCAGCACGAAGCATCGCAGATATCGGTTGTAAAAGACCAGGTCGATGTGGAAGTGTTTGTTCCGCAGGGAGATCTTGACCTGACGACCGACAAAGGAGAATCCTTTGCCCAGTTCCAGCAGGAACATCTGGAGATTATCGATGATCCGTTGTTCCAGATGTCTTTCGGTCGTACGATGGCCCCGTGAGATATTCAAGAAATCGAGGATATAGGGATCTTTGACGATGTCATCAGGTCGAGAGACAACGGTGTGTTTGCGTCGCGGAGCGATCGCGGTCTTCCGGTGCTGGCTCAACGTCCGGCGTTCGAACAGCGATGAAGCGATGTATCGTTGCAGCTCCCGTGTCGTCCAATGCTCGTGAACGGCGTGACCCTCATAGAATGCTCGTCGTGCATCCTCGTCGATGCTCATCAAGACGATCAAGTGTGTCCAGCTTAATTTGGCAGGCACTGCCTGCCAAATCGGATAGACCAGGTAAAACCTCCGCATGTCCAGAACATTCCTTCGGCTGAAGCCTTTTCCGAATCGAAGTTTGAGATCCCGCGAGAGACGCGAAAGAAGATCGCTTCCGTACTCTGCCCTGACCCTACCCTGCTGCTCGAACTCTATAATGTGTTTTCCGATCTCCCAATTCGTCCGTATCAGTTCCGTGTTGATCGCATGGAGTGCGCGCTGCCGGGCTGATTCGATGGACCTGCTGATGTTATTCAGCAGAAGTGTGTAGTGGGATCTTTGTGTTCTTCGTGATCGAGTCATTGGTAGGTACTATTGTTCATGGTCCGAACCATTGAATGTAGATCGTTGCGATCGATGATACAACACAAAAGGATTGGTACGTGGGGTGTGATGGAGGTGGGATCACGCTCGATCGCGGTGTTTGAATGAAGAGTATCCCTGATGACATGAACCGCACGCAAACGAACGGGGCACAGAAGGCTCCCGCGGAGAGGTGTTCAATTGCCGAAGGTATCCAATGATGTCTCTGCGTTTACTGGATGATCGATTCGATGTGCTGGAGGGAGGATGCGGTGATGATGTGAGGAGAGACCTGTTCGGAACGTTCAGGAATGATCGTCATGGTCACGGAGACCGCAGGATCTTCTCCATCGCGCGTCCTTTTGCCAGTTCTTCGACGAGCTTATCCAGATACCGGACCTGTTGCGTCAGCGGATTCTCGATCTCTTCCACCCGGTAGCC
>JABWAK010000281.1 GCA_013361065.1 Bacteroidota bacterium | reverse complement strand
ATCGATAAGTTCACCGTGCAGACGATCGTTACCGGCAACGCTACCATCGTACCGGCAGACAGTGCCGTGGTAGCGTATGGTGACTCGCTGGTCATCACCGTCAATCCGGCACCGGGACATCATGTGGACAGTATCGTGGTCGGAGGCGTACAGAATGTCGGTCCGGTCGTGTCGTATACGCTCCACAATGTGACCGGTCCGCAGTCAGTGCACGCATTCATCAGTGCTGACCAGTTCTCGATCGTTGCAACGGCCCACAACGGTTCGATCATACCACCGGGAACGACCATCGCTCTGTATGGCGATACGGTACGGTACCAATATCTACCCGTGACGGCGGGATGGCATTTCGACTCTCTCGTGATTGACGGAGTGGTGAACACTGACTCCACCGCCTCCTATGCCTTCGTCGGCGTCGATTCCGCTCACAGTATCGATGCCTATTTCTCCATTGATAAGCATTCCGTGACCGCATCAGCCGTGAACGGTACCATCACTCCTTCCGGTGTGACCCTCGTCGATCATAACGGAATGCAATCGTATTCGTTCGCACCGCAGCCCGGATATCACTTCGATTCACTTATCGTGGACGGTGTTCCGGTACCGGATTCAGCATCCTCGTACACCTTTACTGCCGTATCTGCTCCCCATACCATCACCGCATACTTCGGGCAGAATGCCCTCCATCATTTCATCGTGGAGTCGAGTGTCGGCGGTCCGATCCCGAACCAGTCTGTCGGAACATCGTTCCTGATCAGGACCAGAGCGGTCGATTCGATGGGGACGGTTCTGCCGTGGTTCACGGGAACGGTTTGGTTCTCCTCCAGTGATACGACAATGAATGTCACCGGCGGGTTGCATTCGATCGCATTCACCGCCGGGGAACACGGTCCGCAGAACGTTACGCTGTTCCGCAACGGCAGTCATACCATCACGGTCATTGATTCGGTCAGCGGAAAGCAGGGGACATCAGCCCCCTTTACGGTGAATGCCGGTCCGCTCAACCATTTCTCCCTGACGAATCTGTCCGATGCGCCCATCGATACACAACGGCAGAATGTTCCGTTCGATGTGAAGGTAACGGCGTACGATACGTTCAATAATATCAAGGATGACTACGTCGGCACGATGCTCTTCACCGTCCCCGGCTCCTCCTTCTCGGTCGGCGGGGGACATGTGCCGTCCGTTCCCGGCGGGGTGCTCGCTCCTTACTCGCTTGCGATCGCCGATTCCGGTGATTACGTCATCTCGGTCGTCGATTCCGCGACGCTGATCGGAGTCAACAGCAATACATTCGTCGTCCTTCCGGACCGTTTCAATGTGATCGCGTCGGCTGTGAACGGAACGGTCCTTCCGTCCGACACCACGGTGGTGATGCTCGGATCTTCATTCACGCTGAATTATTTGCCGGATGCAGGCCATCATTTCGATTCAGTTGTTGTGGATGGTGTGACGATCCTGGATTCCACATCATCATATACCTTCACCAACGTTGCTTCCGCTCATTCGATCGAGGTCTACTATAGCCCTGACCAGTATACGCTGACGGTGAACGGTGTGAATGCATCCACAGTCCCGAATGGGATCGTTCCCGTGACGTTCGGAACCTCGATCCGTGTGACCTATGCTCCGGTCGCCGGTCATCATATGGATTCGGTGGTGGTGGACGGTGTTGCGAACGTTGATTCACTCACT
>JABWAK010000128.1 GCA_013361065.1 Bacteroidota bacterium | reverse complement strand
GACGGTCGTCGGCGTGAACGCGCCTCCCCGGGCGGACTCCGGAAACATGACCGTCTCCGTGGGCAGCAAGGGGGGCAAGCTGGGTCTGGACGCGCCCACCGATCCCGATGGAAACGCCCTCACCATCGAGGTGACTTCCCTCCCGCGCGTGGGCACTCTCCGCTTTCCCAACGGAACCCCGCTCAAGGTGGGCCAGTTCTTGAGCGCCTCCCAGTTGGAGCGACTCGTCTACGACGCGCCGTCGGAGTACCGCAGCAAGAAACCCGTCTACTTCCGCTACCAGGTCAGCGACGGGCAGTACGTCCGGAACGCCACCGTGGCGATCCATATCAAGCGGACGGCCCCGGCCAACTGCTTCACCGCCCTCTTCGGCGATGTCCCGGGACATCCGAAGGTGAAGCTCTCGAAGCTTCCTCTGAAGGACTTGTCCCCGGGCGGCGCCAAGATCAAAACAAACTCCCTCGGAAAGGCGGGAGCCGCCGCGAAGGCGCGGCCGGCGTGAGCTTCGAGGGAAATCGAATTCGGTGTGCTGGGGAAGGGAGCATAAAAATTCGTTAAGTTTCATAGAAATTATAAATTTCTGTGATAATTTTACGCAATGTTTTGGTACGTCCCGATCCGACCGGGCTCTCTCGCGGGGCTCGTTTGGGGTTTCCGTGTCGCCGTGGCGGTGATCGCGGGAACCTCAAGCCTCATGGCATACCTCCGGCCGCCAGCGGCTCCCGAACGCATCTTGCCGATCCGGCCCGAGAGCCGCTCCTTTTCGCCGGCGACCGAGTCGCGCACGCTCACTGTCCGGCGCGAGAACCGGGGCATCGAGGCATGACCTTCACGAAAGACCCGAACGCGGTCCTCGACTACACGATCGACTGGACCCGCTGGCTTGCCGGCGATCACATCGCAACGGTCACCATCGCGCACTTGGGATGATTTAAGTGATGCCATCAGTTTCAACTCCTATGCCACAATTAGTAGACCGCTCCGATCAAAAATCGCCGCCGAGGGAGAAGTAATACTTCGGCACGCTGAACGCACTCCCGCCGAAACTCCACGCCACATCGATCTTGAGCGGCAGTCCGAACAGGAACATCCTCACCCCCATACCAGTACCGATGAGCATATCCTGCGTCACCGCATGCCCGTTGGCATCCCGGCTGAACCCGCGGAATGCCTTCTCGTCCGTCCAGCTGGAACCGACATCAAGGAAGGTCGCACCGGTGATATTGCCGAGCGCAATAGGAAGCCCGCCGGTCACCAGATACTGGATGAAGGGATACCGGAGCTCATAATTGAGCAGCGCGTACTTCGTACCGTTCAAGACATTATAATTGAACCCGCGCATCGGCAGGGCCGGAGTCAGGAATGCGAAATCCTCGATATCGACGATCGGGATGCCGCCGTTCTCGAATGTCCGGTTGATCCACCCTTCCGTGCCGCCGATGAAGAATTGCTGCGGGTCGCGGCCGAGACTCACGCCGCCGGAATACCGCATGACGAACGTGTACGTCCGCCAGAATTTGAAGTACTGCCGGTAATCACCGGTGATCGTCTGGAAATCGAGCGAGTTACTGCCGAACGAAGGACTGACCATCGCGTTGATGTTATACCGCGAACCGTTCGCCGGCGATGTATATCCCCAGAGGGTGTTATCGTGCACGAACCCGACGGAGGGAATGATGAGCTCCCGTTTTTGATTGAGCGAGGAGGAGTACTCCAGATTCTCCCGCAGCAGATTCATCCATGAGACGCCGAACTCGAAGCGGTTGTACCGGTCCAGCGGCAGAGAGGCAGAAGTGCCGATGCCGTACGTCCGGAACCGGTTGAGCGATACACCGATGGTCGGATCGTCCAGATAGAGGAACCGCGCACTGTGGTACCCCTGGATGCCGTAGTCGATGAATGTCGGCAGATAGTAGTACGCCAGCACATAGTCGCTGTTCTTCAGGTCCAGCAGCAGGTTCGTCAGGAAGTAGATCTGATGGTCCCCCAGCATGTCGCTGAACGCCATCATCGTCGTGCCCTGGACGCCGTAGAAGGTACTGAATGCCGCGTTGCCGTAGACGATGTCCGGGGAGAAGTTGAGCTTGTACTTGTTGACGATGTAGTTCCCGTCCTCATCCACATTGCCGGTGATCGGCACAACGGCCGGTTTCGTTTCGGTCGGCACAATCGGTACGGACGGCCGTTCCTCCTCGTCTGCAAAGACGTAGTTGTTCAGGTCGATCCGCACATTGTCCCCGTACACATTCATCGTATCCTTCGCCGGGGCAGAAGCAGCGATCGCGGAAGCAGTATCGGCGGACGGCGGTGTCGCTGCGCGGCGTTTCCGTTTGATGTACTCCGTCGGCTCGAGTTCGGACAATCCCAGGTCCTTTTCGAACGGCGTTTTGAGCAGGAAGATGTCGAAACCCGCCTCATTCAATGCGGAGAATGCAAGCTTGTTCCCGTCCGCCGACAAGGAGAGCTGATAGACGCCGGTGATGGCGTTCGTCACCGGCCGGTCAGCTCCGGTCTGCAGGTTCCGTTCATAGACGTTCCCGTTACCGTTCCGGTCTGAGACGTAGAGGATCTTCGAACCGTCCGGTGCGACCACCGGGGAGGTCTCATCGCTCGCATCATCGTTCGTGATGCGCGTGATAAGGCCTGTGGCCAGTTCTACTGAGTAGATATCCAATTGCTTGTAATCGAACTTCACCATGCGGAAGTTGGCCGGCAGCAGATTGCGGGAGAGCTGGTCCCGGCGGTCGGACACGAAGAAGATCCTCGTCCCGTCCGGCGACCAGACCGGTTCGGAATCGGAGAAGGGGTCATCGGTGATGTTCTTCAGTTCCTTCGTTGCCAGATGGTACGTGTAGATATCGGATTGTGTGGAGGTGTTGCCGACGAAGACCAGCCGGTCCCCCTGCCGCGACCAGTCCACGGTGAAGATCCCGTCCAGCTCCAGCTCGATCTTCTCCTCATCCCCGGTGGCGACATCGATCAGATAGATGGCATCGCGGGCACCGCTCTTCACCGAGAGCGCGATCCGCTTCCCGTCCGGCGACCAGCTGATGCCCGGCGTGAGCAGATGGAGTTCCTCAAAGTTCTTCGTCCGCTGACCGTCCACCACCTTCGTGATCTTGCCGTCGATGGTGGAGATGACGAAGATATCGAAGTAATCATCCCGGTCCGAGATGAACGCGATCCGGTCCCCCTGCGGCGAGATGGCGGGACTCGTATTATAGAAGTTCCCTTCTTTCACATGATCGGTCAGCCGTGTGGCGAAATCCTCCGGCTCCTCCCGCTTGGCGATGTCGGGCCAGTACAGCACCTTCTGTTCCTTGTGCCACCGTTCGGAGAGTTCCTCCACGCTCAGACCAATAGCGCTCTTGAATCCGGCATCGACATTGCGGAGGGCCTTGATGCGGTGGAGGATCTCGGCGATCTTCTGCTCGCCGTACTTGTTGGCGATGTAGAAGAAGACCGACTGACCGCCGCGGTACGCGAAGTAGCCGCCCAGCCGGTCGATGGGGGGAAGATAAGTGTGAATCGATGCATCCCGCATGAACATGTCGGAATTGGTGTCCCACCGGAGCGCTTCGTACTCCGCGAAGCCCTCGCTGATCCACATGGGAAGCTGGATGCGGATATTGTTGGAGATGATCGCCTGGATGGAACCGCCGTAGAACATATCGTTCATCACCGCGTGCACCAGTTCATGATGGATCACATGACGGAACTGACGGTAGCTCCCTTCGAACGGCAGCACAACGCGGTTCTTGAACAGCTCCGTCACGCCGCCGATCCCCTCCTCCATGTACTCCCCGACCACATTGGTCTGCTGGAAATCGTTGTGGGAGTTGTAGATCATCAATGCGATGCGGTTGTTGATCTGGTACCGCATCGTCCTGCTGATGGAAGCGTAGGCGGATTCCGCCGCCACCGCCGTGAACGTAGCGATGGAGGACCCGCCGTCATAGAAATAGATGTCGAAGTGGTCCGTCTGGATGAATGACCAGTTGAACTTCTTGTACTGCACCTTGTTCTTGCCGAAGTTCCCCTCCTGAGCGGTCAGGGCCGCACTGCACAGCAGGAGTACCATCAGTATTCGCTTCATGTTCACCTCGTTGTGAATATTCGCACGGGAACCGCCGGTCCGCCGCAACGGACCGGCTCCGTATTATCGACGCTTCCGCTTCCCTTTTGTTCCCCTGAACTCCTTCCGTCCCTTCGCACCGCCGGAACCTTTCGGCGCCTTCGCCGCTTTGGTCCCGCCCTTCTCCTTCCCTTTCCTGCGCCCTTCAGTAATATCACTCTCCACCATGATAAAATCAATCTGGCGGCGTTCCGGAACGACACTCGCCACCTTCACGGTGATGGAATCACCGAGCCGGAGCCGCTTCCCTTTCCGTTCGCCGATGAGCGCATATTGTTTCTCATCGAAGACATAGTAATCATCATTCAGGTCGCGGACGTGCAGCAGTCCTTCCACCAGGATATCGTTGATCTCCACGAACACCCCCCATTGGATGACGCCGGAGATGATCCCCTGGAATTCCGCGCCGATGTGCTGGCGCATGTACTCCACCTGCATCACCTTCACGGAATCACGTTCCGCTTCCGCCGCGACCTTCTCCCGTTCTGAACAATGCTTGCACATGCCGGGAAGTTCCTTCGCCATGAAGGAGCGCCGCTTCTCTGCCATCCCGCCCGTATATTCCCACAGCAGCCGGTGCACCAGCAGGTCCGGATACCGGCGGATCGGGGAGGTGAAATGCGAATAGTGGTCGAACGCGAGTCCGAAATGGCCGATATTGTCCGCCGAATAGACCGCCTTCGCCATGCTCCGCAGCGCCACTTCGTTGATCAGGTTCTCCTCCTTCGTCCCGCGGATGTCCGACAGGAGTTTCTGGAGGTCCTTGGAAGAACTGGACTGCGAGACGTTCAGCGAATGACCGAATTTCCGCACGAACTCCTCCAGTGAGCGGAGTTTCTCCTTGTCCGGCAGGTCGTGCACACGGTAGACGAACGGGAGTTTGCCCAGGTCCTTCTCCAGCGTTGCGATGTGCGCAGCCACGGTCTGATTCGCCAGCAGCATGCACTCCTCCACCAGCTGGTTGCTCTTCAGCCGCTGTTTGATGTAGATGTCGACCGGCTTCCCCTTCTCGTCATAATGGAACTTCGCCTCCGGTGAATCGAAATCGATGCTGCCGTTCTTCATCCGCTTGCGGCGGAGGATCTTCGCAGCGTCCCAGAGATGGTTGAGTTCTTCCGCATACTCCCCGATCCTCGTATCGAGCGCCTTCTCGGCCTCCTCGTACGTGAACCGGCGCTTGGAGTTGATGACGCTCCGTGCGAACTCGTACTTCCGCACGCGGCCGTTCGCCGTGACGTGCATGAAGACGGAGTATGTGAGACGGTCCTGATGCGGCACCAGACTGCAGATGTTGTTGGAGAGTTTCTCCGGCAGCATCGGGATCACCTGGTTCGCCAGATAGACGCTCGTGGCACGTGTATAAGCCTCACGGTCGATCACGCTCCCTTCGGTCACATAGTGACTCACATCGGCGATATGCACCCCGATGCGGTACGATCCCCCTTCCATCACTTCCACGGAGAGCGCATCATCGAAATCCTTCGCATCATGCGGGTCGATGGTGAGCACCGCAACATCGCGAAGGTCGAGCCGCTGCCGGATGACCTCAGCAGGGATGGTTGACGGGATGGCGGCGGCGGCCTGCTCGACCTCCTTCGGGAAGGTGGTGGAAAGCCGGTACGTCTGCAGGACGGAACGGAGTTCGACGAACGGGTCGCCGGCGGCGCCGAGCGTACTGACGATCCTCCCTTCGGGATTCTTGAAGGGGTCGTCCCATTCCAGCAGCTCCACCAGCACTTTATCGCCGGATGCGGCGCCGTTCAGATCGTCCGGTGCGACGTAGAAATCGCGCTGCACCGTCGGATCGTCCGGCAGCACGAAGTAGAAGTTCTTGCTCCGCTGCAGCGTGCCGCCGAACTGCGTGTGGGCGCGCGTGAGCACTTTCAGCACCTCCCCTTCACCGATGACGCCCGGCGGACGGTGGCCCCGCTCCTTTTTGGAGACGAAGACCGCTGCTTCAACGGTATCGCCGTTGAAAGCGGTACCGAGCGAGCGTTTGTCCACGGCGATATCGCCGCGGGATGTGGTGACGGTCCCGGCGCCGCGTTTATCGATCTTCAGCACGCCGGTGATGCGGTTGGAGGTTGCGGGGATATGATAGCCTTGTTTCTTGGTCCAATGGAGTGTTCCGTCATCCACCATGTCGTGCAGGAGGGCCCGGAGCGTTTGAAAATCCTTCTCGCTGCCGACCGAGAGCCGGCGGCGGAGCTGCCGCGACTTGAATCCTTCGTTGGGATGACGCCCCAGATAGGTGAGGATCGCATCGCGGAGTTGTTCGTTATTCATGTGTACTTTCTAGAATGTAAATCGGTAAAAGAGGCGTGCCCCGAGAGTGGTCTTCGCTTGCGCGGAGGTATAATCCGCATTGTCTGTCTTCTTCTCGACCTCGAAAATGAAATTCCTGTTCTGTCGTCCGAGCACAGGCACCTGTACGCTGACGTTGGTATTGCTGACATCGGTGAACACCTTGCCGCCGATGTTGATCACGGCCGTGGAGACCTCGAGCCGTGTATTGATATCCGCATCGAGAGCCATCACGTTCCGCACCTCCACCCGTTTGACGAACGGGATGTTGTTCTTCTCGATGAATTCGTTCACCAGTCCGGAGAGCAGATTGTTGACGAACGTGCCGCTGATGGCCTCGTTCAGCTGCGCGCCGAGCTTGTTCCGGTCCACCGCGGTCAGTTCCTCGCGGAACAGACCCGGTTCGTTCGGGGACGACGTGAGCAGGAAGGCGATGGCATCGTTCTCCACATCCCCCTGCCGCGGAGTCTCACGGTTGTTGGGATCGTTCGGATCGACCGTGGCCAGTCCGATCTTGATCTTCGGGTTGGCCCGGTTGCCGGTGATCTCCAGCGAGACCACCACGCCCTCTTCGGAGGTGGGATCCTCCAGGTTCTTCAGATGGGTCCCGCTGTACTTCGCGAGGATGTTCAGCTGCGGGTTCTGCGGATCGCCGACGAAGGTCAGCGAACCGGTCGCTTTGAACTCCTTGTAGTACTTGTAGTTCGACCCTTCCCCCACATTGATGGTACCGATCAGCTGCTGACCCGCTTCATCCTTCTTCAGCACCATCTTCCCGTTCAGTTCCGCTACCAGCTCTTCGTACGCGCCGGCGTTGGCATTGAAGATCATTTGCACCCGGACGTTGTTGCGTGTCTCGATCCCCAGTTCGTATCCGAAACCGTCCAGGAATGTCCGTTCCGTTCTCTTGGGTGCCGCCGTCACCGCGGCGACCGGCAGCGCCGGCTCCGGCAGTACGGTCACGACCGTGTCCGGCACCGCAGCCGTGGTATCATCGACGAAGAGGATATCATCGAAGCGCATCCCCGAGACCGACACGGTCTTCTGGGACGGCGGGAAGGTCATGAACGCATCCTGGACGAAGATGTTGCCGACGATGCGCGACCGTTCGAACGTCCCTTCGAACCGGAGACCGTTCGGTCCGGTCTGACCGACCAGACGGCCGAAGAACGACTGATTGGCGGTGAGCGACCGGTTGTTCAGCACGAGCAGTTCACCGTTGGCGGTCAGATGGTACTCCGCCGGCGCGAACCCGTCCTGCACGATATGCCCGCCGATGGTCACGACACCGTCGGTATAATCGTTCTCCAGATTCCGGATGCTGAAACGGGGGAAGAGGATCTTCCCGCTGTCCAGCGCTATGGTCCCGTCCACACGGTAATGGATGCCGTTCATCTCCAGCCGGAACGAACCGCTGTCGATGGTGAATGCCCCGGACTGGCGCGGCCGCACCAGGTTCCCCGTAACATCGACACTGCCGGTGATGCGCCCCGCCATCTGATCGATCTCCGGAACGAAGATATCGAAGATGGAGGCGGAGAGATTGCCGGAGGTGACCTTCAGGTCCATCCCGCTGTGGTCCAGCCGGTCATCGACCGGAAGGAACGTCAGGTCGATGGGGACCACCCCTTCCATACTGAACGACTGCGGCACCGGGACGCTGTCCGGTTCCGCAAGCTCCACTTTGATGGCGGCCTTCCGCCTGGCATACTTCAACGCCGCCGTCAGATCACCAAATGTGCTGTTCCGGTAGGAGATGTCATCCCCTTCCAGCTGTGCAATGATGACAGGACTGGCTGCCGTTCCTGTCACCCTGGCCGACAGGTCGATCTTCCCGCCCAACTGCATCGCATGCTCGCGGTACGTGGGCGAGGTGTTGATGAAGAAGATGTCGGAAAGATCGAAGTTTCGGATGTTCGCTTCTGCCTTGATATTCCCCTGGAAATCGACATTCCCGGTCAGGAAGAACTCCTCATCCCTCCGGACCAGTCTCGCCGAGTCGACATGCACCCCGGTCGAAGAGACCGTCATCACGAAAGGAGAAGCGGAACTAAGGTCGATCCCCTGATATTTTGCATACAGCGTATCGAGGACGACCGTATCCCGGCGCTCCGTGACATCGATGGAACCCGCGGCGGAGAAGGTGAGCATCGAATCGACATCCGATGCGACTGCGAATCTCCCCCGTTTCCGGGCATAATCGATATCCAGCGAGGCGAGCCGCAGTGCGGTATTCGAGATACCGATCTCGTCACCGCGCAATTGGACCTTCAATTCCAGAGAATCACGCATCGATGCGCTCTGCTGCGAGAGGAGATTCTTCACCTGGTAGGCCAGCCGGACCTTTTTCAGGCCGATCGGCGAGGAGGTATCAGCGTATGATCCATGCGAAACGGTGATCGTTCCGCTCGATGAACCGCCGCCCACGCCTCCGTTCAGCACCCCTTTTGCTGTACCGACCATCTCCAGTCTGGGGAAACTGAACGCAACAGAGAGCGGGACGAGATTCTTCAGCGTCAGATCATAGGCGATCGACGCAGGAAGCACCTCGCCGCTGTCCGCAACGGACTGGGAAAGTGAATCGAGCATCATCGCATAGGAAGAATCGACGATACGCCGCTGATTGGAATAGAGCCTGCCGAATCCGTCCAGATGCGACCGCACGGCATCCACAAGACCGTTGAAAGTGAATCTCCCTTGGAGCGTTCCGTCCACGACCGGTGACCGCACCACCACCTTGTCGTTGTTCGTGGAATCCTTCAGCCACTGCAGCAGCACCGCAACGGAGTCGAACGGCATCCCCTGAAACGAGGAGGACTGGAACGCGATCTTCGTATCCGAAGGATTATCGAACAACGTCAGCCCTGCACCGGTCCGTTCCAGATCGAACGACAGGTTCGAGCGGTAATGCTCATCCCGGACGATCGGTGCCAGGTCCAGACCGCGGACCGCTGCACTAAGATAGTACACCGGCAGCGAATCGGCGCCGAAATCTGCAAAGGCCTGCGCGGTGACCGAACCGTCCGGCGACCGGAGCGAGAGATCGGTCTCCAGACTGTTCTCCCGCGCCGTGATCCGCACGGAACTGGAGGCGATCGCGATGTTGCGGAACATGGAGGAATCGATATCCACCCGCGCTTCCGTGTTGAGCGTCGCCATGTTCGTGCCGCTTCCTTCGATGAATACCTTCGTATTCAGCCGGGAGAGGAACTCGTCGGACGCGAACACCTTCTCCAGCCGCACATCCTCCCCGGCCAGAATGCCTTTATAATGGATGTTGTCCTCCGTGATGACCATCTGTCCGTCCACCGAGACCGTTCCCGCCGCGGAGCGGACCTTGGCGATCGCCAGGAAGTCGAGCGGTTTCCCGACGAACTGCAGGTCGACCGTGAGCGGACCGAGACCGGAATAGTCCGGGATACGGAAGTACGGCATCAGCACCGGCAGGTCACCCGGTTCGATCGTCGATGCATCGGAAACGATGTTCAGCCGGAGCTGTTCCGGCCGGTAGATGTTGGATACCGTTCCGGATAACGATACTTCTGACGCTCCGAACGAT
>JABWAK010000127.1 GCA_013361065.1 Bacteroidota bacterium | reverse complement strand
GTGTACGTGACGATGGGAGCGGACTCCGCCTCCGGCGCCGCCATCATGCGTGCGGATGCGATCCGGTTCCTCCGCAGCGATGCCGCCGGTGCCGATCTGGAAGTCGGGAAGCGCCACCGCGATGCATTCGATACCACCCGTATGCAGGAACTCTGGCTGGACAGCCCGCTGGGCACCACCACGTACCGCGATATCCCGGTCTTCAATCTTGGCAAGGCCGATCTGGTGATCACGGAAGTGAAAGCGATCGTCTCGCCGAACCGCTGGGCAGTGAAACTGCCGAACAACGGGATCTTCCCGCTGACGGTCCCGCCCGGCCAGAAACGGATCCTGCAGGTCGGTTATCGTCCGTTCCAGGAAGAGACCACCATCGATACGCTGGTGATCGTGAGCAACGACAGTCTGGAATTGAATGCACGCATCCCGCTCTTCGGCAACGGTATCAACTATAACTTCATCCTGAATGCCCATGTGGCGGTCGAACCGCATTATAATGCGCCGTTCGATGTCATCACGGAATCCCGCCGTCCCTCCATCATCAAGACCGGTGCATTCCTCAATAGTACGGCGGCATCGTTCCCGTATCCGATCGCCGGCGGAAACCTCGGATCCATCGTGAACACCAGTCTCGATCCGGTGGCGCAGGTGGAGTACCAGTTCAATATGCCGGACAGTGTGAACGGGGATCCGGGTTCGACCGGATTCTATTATGTGGAATGGGGCATCCTCGGCGGTTCCACGAACGGCAGCAACAATGCCAAGGTCCGCATCATCACTCCGTTCTCGACCGATACGATCAAGACCGTACTGAATATGCAGAACGCCACTACGCCTCCGCCGCTCTCCTCGTTCCGTCAGATCGGCGGCAAGTCGCATCTGCTGAACCAGGGCGGGACCACGAAAGTGATCTTCAACTATACCACGTGGGACGATCAGAGCCCCGCGGGCGGTTTCCTGCGCCTCGATCTGCTCCGCATCCGGAAGGTGCCGACCGGTGCTTCCATGGCGGCCACACCGGCGCTCGGATTCGGCAATGTCTCCATCTATCCGAACCAGCGGATCATCGACAACAACTCGCACAAGGACATAGAGATCACCAGCAACGGTGAGAGTGCATTGCGGATCGACAGTATTGTGCTGAGCAATCCGCGGTACTATTCGCTCTCCGGACTGCCGACGATGCCGGCGCTGCTCCCCGCGATCAACGGCTCGCAGAAGTTCACGGTGAACTTCACGCCGGATACGATCGCGACAGGACTGAATGCCTCGGTGCGGATCTATACCAACGACACCACGCAGAATCCCTTTACGGTGACGCTGACCGGTGCCGGTATCGGTACCGCACTCACCCTGGAGGAATCCAATATCGCATCCTCGTTCCTGTATCCTTCCGGTCCGGTCACCTATCCGGACCTGTTCAACATGAACAAATGGCAGACGATCGCCAGCTCCGGTGCCAGCGGCGGTTCGCGGCTGGTCGGTTATATCTATCACCTGGATGGTGATCCGTCCCTGTCCAACAAGGCTGGCTATGTGGAATACTTCCCGGCCATCCCGACGTTGCCGGACCAGGGTCCGCAACTCGACACCTTCGCGGTGTATGCGAAGATGACCATCGGATCCACGAACGCTTCGCCGCGTGCGAAGTACACCATCTTCCCGGCCGGCGGCGGCGCCCCGGCGGAATCGGTGATCAACCAGAACAATCGCGGTGATCTGGTGTTCCTGGGCAACCACGTGTTCCTCCGCTCCAACAACCGCGATGCGCACGGCGGAGCGGCCATCAACGGCTACATCCGTCTGGAGAACGACACGGCACTCGTCAATGCCTATTACAAGGATTCCCTGGTGAACGTGGCGAAACGCGATACCTTCGTCCTCCGTGCCGATGCCATCATCCTGTTCGAGACGAACATCATCACCGGCGTCGGGTACGAGGTGATGCCGACGATCCCGACGGAATATGCGCTCAGCCAGAACTATCCCAACCCGTTCAACCCGAGCACGCGCATCGAGTTCGCGCTGCCGGCGGCGGAAAACGTCTCGCTGAAGATCTATGACATCCTCGGCAGGGAGGTACGGTCGCTCATCAATGACCAGTACAATCCCGGCCGGTACGATATCACATGGGACGGCAAGAACAACCTCGGATCGCAGGTCTCCACCGGTATGTACATCTACCATCTGCGCGCTGGTCAGTTCAGCCAGACCAAGAAGATGATGCTGATGAAGTAACAGCACGTCAGAACCACACAAAGTAGTCAGTAGTTCGCTGTGATGATTGACTACTGACTACTTTTGTTTTTTCAGGGAACCCATGTCATTCCAGGTCATCATATCCATCCTGGCGGCGATCGGCACACTGGCCTACTTCGTGCCGACGCCGCAGGAACTGCGAGAGTCGTTCGTGGCCGGCCAGAACTATTTTGCCGCCAAGAACTTCCCGAAGGCGGTGGAACAGTACGAGAAGGTGCTGGGGGTGGAGAACGACCTGCTCACATCGGACAGCGTCCGTGTGACGCTCATGAATGGAGAGCTGAATGTGGGTGTCCGGTCCGCGGCTATCTATCAGAAGGCGAATGCGTACCGCTCCATGGGGCTGATCGATTCCGCCATCGCCACGTTCCGGGTGGCGCTGACACGGAAGGATTCACCGAGACTGCTCGTTCTCTCACGGTATCAGATCTACGACCTCTTCCTCCAGCAGAAGCAGTATGACAGCGCCATCACGGCCGCGCGTTCCCTGATCGAGCATCATCCATTCGACGAGAAGGTGGAGCAGGCGCTCTATGACATCGGCTGGGCGTTCCGCTTCCTGCAGCAGTACGACAGTTCCTCCGTCACGTTCCAGCTGCTCGCGGAACGGTATCCCCGCGGCACCTACCATGCCCGCGCCCTGTACCAGATCGGCCAGAACCATCTGGATGCAGCGCATTGGAACAGTGCCGTGCACGCGTTCACGCTGCTGATCTCCTCGTACAAGCCGGAGTCGTTCTCCCGGACCGATTTCCAGAGCATGGAACTGCGCGTCAATAAGGAACGCAGGATCTTCGATGCCGCATCGAACAGGGAGGAGGATAACTCCAACCTGGAACTTGTCTCCAAAGCGGAGTTCAAAGTGGCGGAAGCGTACGAAAAGATGGAACGGGTCGATTCCGCCGTTGCTCGGTACAAGTACATCATTGCGACCTATACATTGTTGCCGTCGCTCATCGAGATATCCTACATCCGGTGGTCCGAACTGATCATGCGGGTGAACGGTCTGGAGCCGTCCATCGCCGTGTTCCGGAAGGCGATCGATGACAACTTCCAGAACAAGGTGCTCCAGGCGCGGATGCAGTACAAGATCGCCAAGACCTACCAGGATAACCGGAAGTTCCTCCAGTCCGCCGAGGAGTATGCCTATTATGTGCAGGTGTACCGAGAGTATGCCGAAGAGGCGCAATTTCCGCTGGAGAATGCGCGGCTCTTCTCGCTGTTGAACTTCGATGTCGCCAAGAACCATCCGGCCGTGATCGCTGCATCCGACTCCTTCATAGCGAACCATCCTGCCAGCGAGTACATGCCGAAAGCGATGATCATCCGCGGTAATGCATTCCTCAATCTGAAGGAGTTCGGGAATGCACGGACCGCCTATACCACCGTCATCAACAGCTTCCCCTCGTCCGATGAAGCGCCGCACGCCGGCATGCAGTTCGCGAAGACCTACTATGAGCAGAAGGACTATCCTTCCGCTATCACGGAGTACGGCAATCTTGTGTCCTCGCTGCGCGATGAGAAATTGGTGAGCGAGGTCCAGTATTTCCTCGGCATGTCGCATTTCCATTCCGGGGACCTGACCACGGCACAGACGGAGCTGATGAAGGTCGCGCCGGTCTCTCCATTCTATCCCTTCGCCTTCGGCCGGATCACGAAGATATTCGGTGCCCAGAATAAGAATGAGGAGGGGCTCGCCTATATTGCGCGCATCCTGTCTGAGTTGCCCGATTCATCCGAATTCAAACCGTATGCCCATCTGACGCACGGGGAAGTGCTGGCGGCGACAGGGAAGTTCGATGAGGCCGTGAAGGAGATGAGCATCGTGCTGGAGGATTCTACCGTCGTCGAGAATGCACGCCTCCAGGCCCGGTATGCGCGGGGTGCACTCTTCCAGCAGACCAAGAAGTTCGCCGAAGCGATCACCGACCTTGAATTCTGCCTTCGCACGCCTGCATTCGTCGATAATTTCCAGGGGACAGTGCCGACAGCGAATGAGAAACTGGCGCTCTCCTATATCGGCGTCGGCCGGAGGAAGGAAGCGGTCGAACGGATCGTGACGTTACTCGGCACCGTCCCGTCCAACGCAGTGCGTGTCCGTTACTTGTCTGCACTGGCCGAATTGTACGTACAATTGAATGAACACCAGAAAGTGGTGGAATACGCCCTGCAGGTGGTCCGGACGGACAGTGCGGATGAGAACACCCGTGCGAAGGCATACGGAGCATTGTCCAACGCCTATGGTAATCTGAATAATTTCGACCGGATCGTGGAGGTCCTGCGGGAGGCCGCGGATACCCTGCCGGTCCATCCGTATATCAAGGACATCCTCTGGCAGACCGCATCGCTGTTCTATGAAGGACAGGGATACCTCTACGCAGAGAAACTCTACGACATCTATGTCAGGACCTATACCGGTGATGCCAATATCCAAACGGCGCTGCTGAACCGTGCGGTGTCACTTGCGGCGATCGGAAGGATCGATGAGTCGGTAGCGGTACGGCGGCAATTCATCCAGCAGTTCCCGCAGGATGAACGCGTCCCGCAGACGCAGTATGATATCGCCGAATCGTACTACAATGCCGAGCGGTTCGATCTGGCGATCCAGGAATACAATCATACGATCAAGTACCATCCGAAGAGCGAGTATGCGGTGACCGCCGCATACAACAAGGCGTGGTGTTTCTACCGGATGGGTGACTCTCTGAAAATGGTCGAATCGTTCGAACGGTTCGTGAAAACCTTCCCGTCCAGCGATAAAGCGCCTGATGCTCAGTTCAGCATCGGGGATTATTACTATAATAACAAGGAGTATGAGAAGGCGAAGAACGCCTACCGGGTGGTGGTGGACAAGTATCCGGCCTATGCCCGTGTGCAGGAAGCGAAGGACCTTGTCCATGAACTGGACCAGATCAATTCCTATCAGGACTATGCGAAGGCAATGACACTCTTCGATACACAGAACTTCGCCGGGGCGATCCCGATGCTCGAGGATGTGATCAAGAAGTATCCCGATGCGGATATCCGGTACGCTGCCGAAGCGAACATCGCCTCGGCGTATTCGGAGCTGGGGAACAAGAAGAAGGCACTGGAGATCTTTAACCGCATCATCGAGAAGTATTCGGGCAATTCAAAGGCACAGATGGTGGTCTTCTTCGCCGAACAACATAAACGCTGGCTGGAGTCGAAAGAGAACCAATGACACTGGCCCAGAAAATGGCATCGATCTCCCGGTACGGATTCATCGGCATCGCCGTCTCCGGACTGCTGCATCTTGTCATCGGCACTGTCATCCTGGTGACCGGCGGTGAGAAGGGGGAGCGGATCGTCAGTGTGGAATTGCACACGTATGACGTGATCAAACCTCCCGTGAAATTCGAGGCGCAGCCGCCGCGGTTCGTGAAATCGTTCGACCTGGCAAAGGATGTCGATTATTCACCGCAGACATCGGCTCGGCAGATCGTCTTCTCGCGTGCCGAAGCACCGGTCTCCAATGCTCCGGTCAATAATGCGCCCTCTGCTCCGTCGGCGAGCCGGGGCGGCGGGGAAGGAAGCGTCTTCTTCGGCGCGCTCACTGCGTCGTCCGGTGCAGCGGATATGGGATGGGGTGTTCCGGGCGGTGCGGCGAGTTACGGCCGCAGCTTCGGTGTCGGAGGTTCTGGCGGTTACGGCGCAGGACCGGGGGATGGTAAGGACTGGGGACCGGCCTTTGCCGGTGATGTGGAGAATACCAGGACAGGCGGCGGCGGCGGACTTTCCGCCATGCGGGACAATCTGATCTCTTCCGAGAACTTCGAGGACCGGTTCGACGGCTTCATCGAGATCAATCCGAAGAACAAGAAGGATATCCGCGGTTTCCTGAACATCTATCAGTTGGAGTACAATTCAACGAAACTCGAACGGTCACCGGCACCGGGATGGGACATCGTGGACGGGCAGCCATCGTGGAACTGCGTACCGCAGGCGCTCCCGAGTCTCGCAAAGTTCGCCAACGACAGCACGAAGCTCCGCGTGAACATCCTCGGCACCATCCGGCTCGATTCCAAGGAACTCAATACCGTGCCGTTCCTCTATATGATGGGCTTCCAGGCCGGTGTGCGGTACACCAAAGAGGAAGCGCACAACATCGGACGCTATCTGCGGAACGGCGGTTTCATCTTCATCGATGACGGCAATGCGTATCAGCCCGGTGCATTCAACATCACGGCCCGGCAGATGCTGCGCGATGCGCTGGGATACGATGCGGTCTTCGAGAAGGTGCCGAACAATCATCCGATGTACACCGTGTGGGAGACGTTCAACGGACCGCCGTCCGGGGACGATATGATGCGCTACCGTAAAGAGGTGAGGGAAGTGAAGGAGATCTATCCGTATGTGGAAGCGATCTTCCTGAACGGTCGGATGGTGGCGCTGATCTCCAACCGCGGCTACAATTTCGCATGGGGATACTGGAAGATCCTGCCGGCATCGCTGAATGGTCCGCTCGACAACACCCGTCAGATCCAATTCGGACTGAATGTGATCGTCTATGCACTGTCCCAGCGCGGCGGCATCGTGGACCAGAACAGGACGAAGATCGCATCCGAACAGAGACGATAACCGTGGGAATATCATGAGAACCATCCTTCTTACAGTGATCTTCGTACCGCTCCTTGCGATGGCACAACCGCATACCGTCGGCCGCCATGCAGAGGACCGGGAACAATACGACCGGTTCTTCGATCTGGCCGGTGCGGAGTTCGGAGTGCCGTCCGATCTTCTGCGCGGTCTCTCGTTCGCCGAGACCCGGTGGACGCATATGACTTGGCCGGAGGGCGAGACCAATTCCAGTTGTACCGGTATGCCGCGCGTCTATGGTGTGATGGGACTCTGGGATAATGACTATTTCGGCCACTCACTCCGTGAAGCGGCCGCTCTCATCGGCCTGACCCCGGAGGAACTGAAACTGGACCCACTGCAGAACATCCGGGGGGCAGCAGCGTTGCTGAAACGGTACTATGAGGAGACCGCACGGCCGGACGGCTTTGCCGCCGGAACCATTGAATCGTGGCAGAATGCTGTGGCCCGGTTCTCCGGATTCCCGCAGCAGGAGATCGCCCAGCGTCGGGGATTGGAAGTGTATACATTGCTCTCGGCAGGGTACGCCCGGGACAGGATCAGGATCGAGCAGCGGTCGGTCGATCTTCCGGCGGTGGAACGGTATGTCCGTTCCTTCGCTTCATCCGATGCTGCAGTATCCGGCGGGATTGCTGCCGATGGAGCGGCGAGCCAGCCTGATTATCCTCTTGCAAAATGGAATCCCGCCGTCACCGGGAATTTCGGTACGACGCTCATCCAGCAAAAGTTCGTCGTGATCCACGACGTTGAAGGTTCCTATCTTGGATGCATCTCCTGGTTCAAGAATACATCGGCAGGCGTGAGTGCACATTACGTCCTCAATACACATCCCAACGGTGTGAACTCCACCACCAAAGCACCGAATACTACCGCTGATGCTCCTGTCGGCGAGGTGACCCAGATGGTGGAGGAGAAATACCGCGCCTATCATGTGGGGTGCTGGAACTCGTACATGATCGGCATCGAACATGAAGGGTACGCATCCGTGAGCGGTTGGTACACCCCCGAAGGAATGACCGCGTCCTCGAAACTGGTAAAGTATCTGTGTGATAAATACAATATCCCGAAGGACCGCAATCATGTGATCGCCCATCAGGAGTGGCAGAATGCTGCCTGGCGTAACTGGGTGACCTCCACCGGACAAGGGTTCGATCCGACCTGCAATACTCATGTCGATCCGGGTATCTATTGGAATTGGACGAGTTTCATGTCCATGGTCACGACTGCGGACACCGTCCGTCCCGTTGTGACCGCTGCTCTGCCGGAATCGAATCTCAATTCCTTCCCGGCATACAAGGAGATCACGGTGAAGTTCAACACACCGATGGATATGACCACGACGAATGCCGCGTTCAGCATCCAACCGGCGGTCGCCGGAACGAAGGTCTGGAATGAGGATAACACCATCCTGACCTTCGACCCGTCCGCATTGCTGCCATGGAATACCGCCTTCACTGTGAAGATCGATACGACGGCAAAGAACATCGCCAAGTCGAGGAACCTGGGCACGACACCGTATGTGGTGATGTTCACCACCGTTCCGCTCGACACCGTCGGTCCGGTGGTCGAACGAACCTACCCGCTCTCCAACGAGACCGGTGTTTCTCTCTACGGCGATGTGGTGCTCGATCTGAACGAGCCGGTGCAGACCATTTCACTGTCCGGTACCGTGAAGATGACCGACCCGAACAATGTGAATGTGCCGCTGGCGAATGCGAAGAATGAGATCGTGATGGACAAAGGGATCGTCTCCTTCGTTCCGACGAATCTCAAACCCAATACCGTCTATACAGTGAAACTGCTGGCAGGGGTGAAGGATACGTACGGCAATTCGTCCAAGAGCGATCTGATCTATCAATTCACCACATCATCGGAGGTCGTGACCGCCGGGATGCCGCTGGACAACCTCGATGCCAATACGAAAGGATGGATGCAGCCGGAACAGGGGGACCGGACACGGTCGATCGATACAGGACGGACCGCCCTGACATTCGGCACGGAAAAGGTCAAAGCAGGGAGCGGAGCTGCGAAACTGGTGTATGCATTCACCGGTGCGGACAGCGGGGCGGTGGAGCTGAAAGCGACCGGATTCCCTCCGATCGATTTCTACCAACGCGTCGGTCTTTGGGTCTCCGGTGATGCGTCGTCCAATACTCTCGAACTCCGGTTCGCACCCAACGATCAGGTACTGTCGGTCGGGCCGCTGTATTGGAGGGGATGGAAGTTCGTCCAGTTCCCGATCTCTTCAGTGTCCGGTGCCAACAAGATCCTCAAGTCGATCGTGCTGCGGCAGCAGCCGGGCGGCGGTACTTCCGGCAGGATCTACCTGGATGAGATGCAGGTCGATGCGAATGTGGTCTCATCGGTGGAGCAGGAAGGGACCGTCCCTGCAGTGTTCACTCTGCATCAGAATTTTCCGAATCCGTTCAATCCTTCCACAACGGTTGTCTATGATGTCCCTGTTCCGTCCCATGTCACTGTGACGGTATACGATATGCTCGGCAGGGAAGTAATGCTCCTCACGGATGCACCGCAGCAGCCCGGGACCTATAGAATGACACTGGATGCATCGTCACTCTCCTCCGGCGTCTATTTCTACACCCTCCGTTCCGGCGATTTCTCACAGACACGGTCGATGGTCGTTCTGAAATGAGATCCGTCCGATCCCATCGTTGTTCGAACCCTGCACGATTGACGACCGTGCGGGGTTTTTTTATATTATTCCAATGAGTCGAGGTCCTCTATGAGATCCATCATCGTTCTTCTCACCTGTTTGCTGCTCGTTTCTGAGATGCAGGCACAGATCCGGACACTCCGGGTGGAACAACTTCCCGTTCCTTCCGTTGAGCAGTGGAATGCGCCGCTGTTCTCACCCTCTGGAACCGAACTGTTCCTGACGAATGTCGCACATGACGGGATCTGGCAATACTCGCTGCGGACCGGACTGCTCAAGAAACTCACATCGGACCGCGGAGCGGGGTTCGATCCCCGTCTGTCGGAGAACGGGAGCACCATCACCTACAGGACGACGGTCGTTCCGGGCGATCATCGCACCCGTGTGCAGGAATCGGTCTCGCTCTCTGTGACAACAGGGAAAAAGACTATCCTTCACCGCGCCAATTCGGTGGAGCTCCCTCTGTTCATTCGCAATACCGTGATGGTGCCGGAGCGGCCG
>JABWAK010000015.1 GCA_013361065.1 Bacteroidota bacterium | reverse complement strand
GATACGCTCCAGCATCGCCCGGCCGTGATCGTCCAGATGCGGCTGCAGCAGCGGGATGAGGATCTTCTCTTCGATCCCGATATGTCTCAGCAATCCCTGACGGAATTCCCGATATGCTTCTTCATCGACCGTGCCGGGAGCGGCGACCGCACGCTGAAACGCACGGTCGAGCCGGTCATGATCATCGGCGAGATATGTCCAAAGAGGTGTCGGCATAATGATCGTCTGTGGATGTTCTGTACGTGGAACGGTGACGTATACCAACGGTTCCTGAAGGATGGCGGCCGCCGTGGTCATTCTCAGTTCTGGGCACCACTCTGACGCTCCTTCGCTTTCGCATCCCAGACCGGGAGTGTTTTCTTCCGCCATTCCGCCTTGTCCGCTTCCAGTTTCTTCATGTCCAGACCGATGTAGGCCTGCGCTTTCGCTTTGGTGGAGAGGTCCGGGAACGGCACCACCGGTGATGCTTTGTATTTGATCAGCACCTGGGTGATGAACCGGCGTGCTTCCTCTGCTTTCTGGATGGAAGTGCCGAGCACCCGCGCACCTTCCAGCGGGGAGTGGAAGCCGACGGCATTCGCCGCTGCGACCCAATCCCAGCGCCACTGCGCATGGCGGATGAGCTTCAGCGCCGGGACGAGCTCGGAGGAATCCGCTCCCGCTTTGTATGCCGCCGCTGCCTCGATATGCGCAGAGACGATCGCCTTCTCGGCGAGCAGTTTCAGCTCGTTGATCTTGTCCTGACGGTCGTTCACGTTCTTCGTGAGGGTCTGTTCGCTCTCGCGGTGGCACACCTGGCACGAGCCGGCGATGTTTTCCAGCGGCGAGGCGATCTTGTGGTTGGTGAACTTCACGCCCCCTTCGTTCTTGTACGGCATATGGCAGTCCGCGCACGATACGCCCCGTTCGGCATGGATGCCGGTGCGGTAGAGTTCGTAGTCCGGATGCTGTGCCTTCAGGATCGGCGCCTTGCTGAGTTTGTGGACGAAATCGACATGGTTGACGGAATCATAGTACGCCTCCATCTGGTCCGCGGAGAATCCCTTGTCCCACGGGAAGGTGAGATATTTCTCCGTCTTCCCTTTGAAGTAGTACTCCACATGGCACTGTGCGCAGACCAGCGAGCGCATCTCCTGCCGTGTCGCCTTGTTGATGTCCTTGCCCTGGCGCTGCCATGCTTCGGCGAGTGCGGGACGGGTGATGCGGAGGTTCATCGATTTCGGATCGTGACAATCCTGGCAGCCGATGTTGTTCACCACTTCATGACCGAGCGAATCCCACGATCCCTTGTAGAAGTTCGCCGCGCCCATCTTGTTGATCAGCCGCGGGACATCGGGACTCTTGCAGGACCAGCAGGTGGCCGGCTGGGGGACACCGGTGCGGAGCGTGTTCCGGATGTCGTTGATGGCGTAGTAGTGTCCGCGCGCCTGATTGTAATCGCGCGAGAAGGCGTAGCCGGCCCAAAGGACGACGTTCAGCGGGTCCTCTTCCAGCAGGTCGCGCTTCAGGTTGCCGCCGTATTTGCTGCGGTACGTGGTATCCTCCGTGCTCTTGTACGTTTCGTACTCGCGGGGGAAGTTCTCGCCCCATACTTCATTGCGCGGCTCCCATTCGGCGATCGGTTTCACGTACTGATACTGCATCGCTGCTTCGCTGCGCCGCTCCATGATGGAGGCGCCGAGCCATCCTACCAGGAAGACGGCGACGATGGTCCCGCAGAACAACGCCCAGGCGACCCACGGTTTCTTCTCGATGATCTCAGTGATTTTCATGGTTGGTCCTTTCAATAATGAGGAGAGGAGAATGTCATTTCGTTGAAATATCTTTCTTCAGCCATTCCGGCACGATGGCGCTCGGGATCGGAACGCGGGCGTACGGCACGGAGGAGAGACTGTTCACCCGGCCGTGCGGCGTTTCGCGGTGGCATTCCCAGCAGAGTTTCCCGCCGCCGTGCTTCTGCACGTCGAGCGTGACAAGTTTCTCGGCGACGTTCTGTGTGAGGGAGGAGTGGCAGCGGATGCAGTTCTGCTGCACCACTGCCGTTCCCGCATCGTGGATGCGGATCACCTGCGGCTCCATCCGGAAGGTGAACATGAAGGAATGACGCGAACCGTCCATTGCTTTGAAAGCGTACTTCATGAACGCATTGTCGTGCGGTACATGGCAGTCGTTGCAGACCGTCACTCTGGCGTGGCTGCTCCGTTCCCAGGTGGCGAACTGCGGCGCCATCACATGGCAGTTCATGCAGGCGCGCGGATCGTCGGACAGGTACGACGTGGCGTTGCCGACATAGAGCGTCAGCAGCCCGATCCCGAAGAGCGACCCGACGGCGAGCAGGACGGGGATCCTCCATTGCGGCGGCGGACCGAACCGGTCGTACAGACCGCCGATGGTGCGAAGAAGTGTTCTCATAGTGTGCTCAGGAAGTGAATGGTCGGTTCAGAATATAAGATGCGTCGTGACATACCCCCACACGCCAAGGTCGCTGCCGCCGAAGGCGGTACGCATGACGGTGTTCGGGATGAACAACGCTGCGCCGCATTCGAACTGCAGCGCCGGTGAATACGTGATGGTGGTGATGATGTCCGCTTCCTGTCCCGCATCAGTGACGTTCAGCGGGGCAACGGAAGAGAGGTCCTCCATCGTGGAGAAATGATGGAACGTCATTTGGCTTTTCACGCGGTCGCTCCACGACAATGTGGTGCGCAGGGCTATATCGGCGATCCCGCGGTGGAAGGTCTGCACCGGAAAATTAACGAAATAGTCCATGAATCCAAAGAACTTATGTCCGGTGGCGTAGTTCGCGGTGAAGGTATTGAACTCCTTCCCGGCGGGCGTAGTGCCGGAGATGATATCCGCATGGACGCCCACGGACGAAAGGAACGATCCCTTCATCGCATACCCCGCACTCAGAGCTGTCATGTACGCAGCCACACCGATCCTTTTGTTCTCGCCGATCTGGAACGCCGCTTCCGCATCATAGAATAGCCCGCCCGATGTTCCTTTGATCAGACCGCCGAGTGTTGAGAATGCATGGTCGATCGTGTCCTTCTTTGTCTGATTGCCGTTACGTTCATGGATGGCGTACAGATCCAGCGACAATGCAGGAGAGAACGGAAGCGTTGCGTAGATCCCGGCAAGCGTGATCCCTTTATCGTATGTGTATGCGGTGCCGGCGGCATTCACGGAGGCCGGTGCCGTGTTGTTGTCGCTCACATTCATCACGAACAGATCGAGCCGCACCGCTTCGGATCGGCTCTTGACCAACAGTCCGTCGAAGACACGTCCGTAGTTGTTCCATCCCAGTCCGCCGATGATCCGCTCGTTGCCGTACGCCAGCGCCATGCGGCCGAGCTGCGCCGAAACACCGGAGTTCCAAAGGGAGTCGATCCGCACATATCCCTCGAAGAGATCGATGTTGGCGGAGTTGGCGATCGTGGAGGCCTCCTGGCCGAACGTGCGGCTGTCCTGCAGCGTCACTTTGAACGTGATACGGTCGGACGGTGAGGTCTCGGCGCCGAGACGGATGCGGGAGAGGGTATACAGATTGAGCGGAGTGTTCAGACGGAAGTCGCGTCCGTCCGCCTCGGAACGGAACCGCGCTTCGCCGCTCCATTTGATCGGCGGGGATTGTGCCGGCAGGAACGTTGCCAGGATGAGCAGCAGGATCGTTGTTGCATGTATTCGCATAAGGACCTCATGGTATGGTGGAAGGAAATATGAAACGACACTCCGGGAATGTTCAGCGAAGCGGTTTGTCCGATTATCATCACAAAAAAAACGCCGGTCGGAGCCGCCGGCGTTCATTGGTTCAATGGCTCAGTCGTTCGGTCCGTACTGCGGTACGGAGCCCTGAGCATGATTATAGAGCGGTGAATCGAGTTTCTGGAAACGGACCTGATACTCGTCCTTCGATACACTGTTCGCCCAGCGGCCCGTCAGCATGCCGAGTCCGGTCACGGCGATGAACACGCCGGCCACGAGCGTCCCGAAGACCCACGGAGCCACGGTGGCGGAGCGCTGGCGGGAACGGAGCACGAGCGTCTCCTTCACCGGGCACTCCTCCACGCAGCGCAGGCAGCTGGTGCATTCGTCGCTCCATACCTGGTTGACCGTATGGACTTTGATGTTGGCAGGGCAGACCTTCGTGCAGAGCTCGCAGTCGATGCACGACTCCTTCACGCGGGTGATGCGGAAGGGCGAGAGGAGTCCGGCGATGCCGAGCAGCGCACCGTACGGACAGAGATACCGGCACCAGAAGTTCTTGATCACCACCGAGAAGAGCATCAGGATGATGATCGTCCAGAGTGCGAACGGCGTGATGTCGGCGAAGAAGAGGTACATCTTGATGTCGGCCACCTTGTTGTACGGACTGTTGATGAATACGTCCAGATCGCGGACGCTCATGGCGCCGATGGCGGAGACGAAGAAGAAGAGGAGCAGGTACTTCAGCGAGCGGAGCGGATAGTCCAGCCACCGCCAGACGACGATGTTCTTTTTAAAGAGTTTCTGTCCGAGCATCCAGAGCGATTCGCTCAGCGTGCCGATGGGACACATCCAGCTGCAGAACGATTTCTTCATCACGATGCTGACCGCGATGAAGCCGAGCAGGATCATGGTGCCGGCAGGATGGATGGTGTTCAATGCACCGCTGTACAGCCAGTGCAGCGCTCCCATCAATGCGCTGATCGGGAGGAAGCCCTCCACGCCCGGGGGACGCTCCACGTACGGTTCCGTTCCGCCGGACATTCCCCACCGCATGAACAGATGGAATTCGATGCCGATCCAGACGCAGAGAAGCACGAACGCCAGCTGGACGCTCGAACGGAAGAACTGCGTATCGTTCTTCAGCCGGTCCAGTAGGCGCTGATACCACACCAGGGCGGGATTCGGCTTGTACTTCCGGCGGCGCTGGCCGGGCATTATCTTTTTGATACCGGGAATTCGGAGTCTGATTTCAGATGAGTTTGTCCGATTATCGGGTGCAGCTTCAGATTTGAGGGGATATGTATTCATGATCGTTCACAGGGAAATGGAAACGGAACCGGCGGTAGCCGGCGTTGGGAGAGAGCAATCCGGGTCCTGCCTATCCACGAGCAGGACCCGGAACTGCATCATCAGGCGGCTCGGTAGCCGTCCTTTTTGATCTCTTTGGCGACATCCAGGATGTTCTTCTTGCTCAGGGAGGCGAAGAAGTTCTCCTTGGTGGTCTTCCACTCGTTGTGCATGGGACAGGGGGATGCACTGTTGCATTCCGCATACCCGAGCACGCAGAGGCTCATGATGTCCGTACCGTCGATGGCGATGATGATATCCATCAATACGATCTCCTCCGCCGGCTTGGCGAGCCAGAAACCGCCGGAGACCCCTTTCATGGAGTGCAGCAGCCCCTTATGGGAGAGCTTCTGGAAGATCTTGCCGAGGAAGTGGAACGGGATGTTGAGATGCGACGAGATCTCCTTGATGGTCGTCATCTCGCCCTGCTTCTTTTGAGCAAGGTAGATGATCGACTGGAGCGCATACTCGCATTGTCTGCTGAAGAAGATGGACATAATGACCTCACATGTACGTTTGAAGAGCTTTCATATAATTGGCGCGTTCGAACGAGGAGGGATCCGCCACGTTCTGATGGCTCATGCTGCCGCGCATATCGTTGATGGAGGAGTACTCATGCTCCACCATCCATTGCTGCACCTCGGTCAGCACCTCGCGGATCTTCCGCGGTCCGTGCCGCAGCAGGGCCGAACACATCATGGTCACATTGGCGCCGGCCATGATCAGTTTGATCACATCCTCGCCGGTATGCACGCCGGTCGTTGCCGCCAGGTCCGCCTTGATCTTCTTGTGCAGGATACCGACCCAGCGGAGCGGCAGACGGATGGAATTGGAGGAGCTGAGCACCACGCCCGGTTCGATGCTGAGCGTGTCCAGGTTGATGTCCGGCTGATAGAACCGGTTGAAGAGCACCAGTCCGTTCACGCCGATGTTGTCCAGACGCTTCGCCACGTTGGAGAGCGACGTGAAGAACGGGGAGAGCTTCACGGCAACAGGGATGGTAACCTGGTTCCGCACATCCTTCACGATGTCCAGATAGGTCTGCTCGATGTCGTCGCTGCTCATGTTCGGGTCGGTCGGGATGTAGTAGATGTTCAGCTCGAGCGCATCGGCGCCCGCCTGCTGGATCTGTTTCGCATATTCCACCCAGCCGCCGTCCGTCACACCGTTGATGCTGCCGATGATCGGGATGCTGACCGATTCCTTCAGTTTGCGGATATGGTTCAGGTACTCGTCCGGCCCGCTGTGGTACTCGTGCGCTTCCGGGAAGTACGATGTCGCTTCCGCATAGCTTTCCGCATGGTAGGTAAGATGATGGTACAGTTCCTTCGTCTCGTGCCGGATCTGCTCCTCGAAGATGGAGAAGAGCACCACGGCGGAGGCGCCGTAATCCTCCATCAGGCGGACGCTGCCGACCGTGCGGGACATGGGAGAGGCGGAAGGAACGATCGGGTTCTTCAGATTCAATCCGAGGTATTGCGTTGAAAGGTCCATGAGTATTCTCCGAGATTGATGGTCCGCCGTTACCGTGCCGGCAGCGGCGGACCGTTGGTATTAATGTCCTGTAACGGCCTGCTGGGGTGTCGAGAAGTTCATCGCGGCCAGCTGTTCGTAGTATCTCCATTTCTTCTGCACATCCTCCTGCGCTTCGCGCAGCAGGCGTTTCGCCTTCTCGGGATCCATCTTGGTAAGCATCTTGTAGCGGATCTCGTTGTAGGCGAACTCCTCGAACTTCACTTTGGGAGGCTTCGAGTCGAGCTGGAACGGATTCTTCCCTTCCTTCAGCAGCGACGGGTTGTACCGGTAGAGCGGCCAGTAGCCGGAATCGACGGCGAGCTTCTGCGCGTTCATGCCGAGCCGCATGTTGATGCCGTGGGCGATACAGTGACTGTAGGCGATGATGATGGAGGGACCGTCGAATGCTTCCGCTTCGAGGATCGCTTTCACCGTCTGCAGGTCGTTGGCGCCCATCGCGATCTGTGCCACATAGGTGTTGCCGTAGCTCATCGCGATCAGACCGAGGTCCTTCTTGCCGGCCGGTTTGCCGCCCGCAGCGAACTTCGCCACGGCGCCGCGCGGCGTCGCTTTGGACATCTGTCCGCCGGTGTTGGAGTACACTTCCGTGTCCAGCACCAGGATGTTCACGTTTCGCCCGGAGGCGATCACGTGGTCCAGTCCGCCGAAGCCGATGTCGTACGCCCAGCCGTCGCCGCCCATGATCCAGACGCTCTTCTTGACGAGCGCGTCGGCGAGCTGTGCGAGCTGTTTCGCTTCCGGTGAGGTGAGCGGCGCAAGGGCGTTCTTCAGATGCTTCACCCGTTCGCGCTGATCATGGATCTCCGCTTCATTGCTCTGTGCGGAGGAGAGGATCTCGTTCACCAGCGTCTCGTTCAGCTGCGGCAGCAGTTTGATGAGCAGTTCGCGTGCATACTCGGTCTGCTTGTCCAGCGACAGCCGGAAGCCGAAACCGAACTCCGCGTTGTCCTCGAACAACGAGTTAGACCATGCCGGTCCGCGTCCGTCACTGTTGGTGGTCCACGGCGTGGTGGGGAGGTTACCGCCGTAGATGGAGGAACAGCCGGTGGCGTTCGCCACGATGGTGCGGTCGCCGAACAGCTGGCTGACCAGCTTCACGTACGGCGTCTCGCCGCAGCCGGTGCAGGCGCCGGAGAACTCGAACAGCGGCTGGAGCAGCTGGGAGCCTTTGATGGTCTTCACGTCGACCGTGCGGCGGTCCGCTTCGGGCAGCGTCAGGAAGTAATCCCAGTTGGCCCGTTCCGCGTCGCGCAGTGCGGGCTGGGGGGCCATGTTCAGCGCTTTGTACTTGGTCTCTTTCTTGTTCTTGGCCGGGCAGACCTCCACGCAGATGCCGCAGCCGGTGCAATCCTCCGGTGCCACCTGGATGGTGTAGGCCTGTCCTTTGTACTCGTTCCCTTTATAGAGCATGTGCTTGAAGGTCTCGGGCGCGCCGTTCACCAGCTCGTTGTCGTACACTTTGATGCGGATGGAGGCGTGCGGGCAGACCAGCGCGCACTTGCCGCACTGGATGCACCATTCGGAATCCCAGACCGGGATCTCGGTGGCGATGTTCCGTTTCTCCCACATGGTGGTGCCGACGGGATAGGTGCCGTCCACCGGCAGCTTGCTCACCGGGATGGCATCGCCGTGGCCGGCGATCATCATGGCGGTGACGTTCTGCACGAATTCCGGCGCCTTCGGCGAGACGACCGGCGGCAGCTGGATGGTGCTCGTGGTCTCGTTCGGATAGTCCACCTTGAACAGGTTCTCGATCGTACCGTCCACCGCGGCGTAGTTCATCTTCACGATGTCCTCGCCCTTCTTGCCGTAGGTCTTCTTGATGGAGTGCTTGATCGCTTCGATCGCCTGCTCGCGCGGCAGCACGCCGGAGATGGCGAAGAAGCAGGTCTGCATGATGGTGTTCACGCGGCTGCCCATACCGGTCTTCACCGCCACGGCATTACCGTCGATCACGTAGAAGTTGAGCTTCTTGGCGATGATCTGCTGCTGCACCTTCAGCGGAAGGTTGGCCCAGACGCGTTCCTTCGGGAAGGGGGAGTTCAGCAGGAACGTGCCGCCTTCCACGATGGAGGAGAGCATGTCGAATTTCTCGAGGAACTGCCACTGATGGCACGCCACGAAGTTCGCTTTGGTGATGAGATAGGTGGAGCGGATCTGGCGGGGACCGAACCGCAGATGCGAGACGGTGGTGGAGCCGGATTTCTTGGAGTCATAGACGAAATAGCCCTGACCGAAGAAGTTCGTCTCCTCGCCGATGATCTTGATGGAATTCTTGTTCGCGCCGACCGTGCCGTCCGCACCGAGGCCGAAGAAGAGGGAACGGATCACGTCGCTCTTCTCGGTGGTGAAGTTCGGATCGTATGCCAGACTGGTGTTGGTCAGGTCGTCGTTGATGCCGATGGTGAAGTGGTTCTTCGGCTGTTCCTTGGCCAGTTCGTCGAACACCGCTTTGACCATGGCCGGGGTGAATTCCTTGGAGGAGAGCCCGTAGCGTCCGCCGACCACTTTGGGGTATTTGGCGAACTTTACGGTGCTGGTGGTGTAGTACTCGTGCAGCGCGGTGATCACATCCTGGTACATCGGTTCGCCGGCGCCGCCCGGTTCCTTCGTCCGGTCGAGCACGGAGATCGCTTTCACGGTGGCGGGGATGGCGTCGATGAAATGCTTCAGCGAGAACGGACGGAACAAACGGACCTTCAGCACGCCGACCTTCTCGCCCTTCTCCATCAGTGCTTCTACGGTCTCATGCACGCTCTCCGACCCGGAACCCATGATGATGATGATGCGTTCGGCATCCGGTGCGCCGAAATAGTCGAACAGGTGGTACTGGCGGCCGACGAGGGAGGCGAACTTGTCCATCGCCTTCTGGACGATCTCGGGGCAGCGGTCATAGTACGGATTCACCGTTTCGCGGGCCTGGAAGTAGACGTCCGGATTCTGTGCCGTTCCGCGCATCACCGGCTTGTTCGGCGTGAGGCCGCGCAGACGGTGCTGGGTGATATGCTCGTTGTTCATCATCCCTTCGATATCGCCGTCGGTCAATTGCTCGATCTTCATCACTTCGTGCGACGTACGGAACCCGTCAAAGAAGTGGATGAACGGCACGCGCGCTTCGAGCGTGGCCGCCTGTGCGATCAGCGCGAAGTCCATCACTTCCTGCACGTTGTGCGAGCAGAGCATCGCCCAGCCGGTGGAGCGGGTGGACATCACGTCGCTGTGGTCGCCGAAGATGGAGAGACCCTGGGCGGCGATGGAGCGGGCGGAGACGTGGAAGACGGTGGAGGTGAGCTCGCCGGCGATCTTGAACATGTTCGGGATCATCAGCAGCAGACCCTGCGAGGCGGTGAAGGTGGTGGTAAGGGAGCCGGTCTGCAGCGCTCCGTGCACGGCACCCGAGGCGCCCCCTTCGGACTGCATTTCGGTCACACTGGGGACGGTCCCCCAGATGTTCTTTCTCCCTTCGGAGGACCATTGATCGCACCATTCTCCCATGTTGGAGGAGGGGGTGATCGGGTAGATAGCGATGACTTCGTTCGTTTTGTGGGCTACATATGCGGCGGCTTCGTTGCCGTCGATGTTGACCATTTCTCGTTCGACTGTGGACATAATAAAGGACTCCGGATTCTTATTTGATAAAGGCACCGGGTACTTTTGCAAAAACGTTGCCAAACAATATCACCGGAAACACCAATGATTTGAACGATTTACGGGGAAATTATTATCAGTTGTAAGAATGAGGGGATAACGGAGTCTTATTTCTAGGAAAGGAAGAACAATGAACAATTGACAATTAACAATGGACAGTGAAAAGCTGATCAAGGAAGGGAGAACGAAATACCCGAAGGCCGTACGTTGACCGACTCTCCAGAGTCGGTCCTGCCGCATCTGAAGTCGCTATAGGACAACCCCAAAGCACCACCACAGAGACTCAGAGGTCACGGAGAAGTAAGGAAAAAAGCAACGAAGAATGATAAATGAGGAATGAAGAATGGTCCATGGTCGATGCGCCAGAAAAAACACAAGAAAAAGGGCGGCCCCCGATCGACCACAATACCGGCAGGTCGGCATTTATGCCGATACACATTCAAAAAACAATCACCACGGGGGAGAACAATGAACAATTGACAATTAACAATGGACAATGATAAGTTGATCAAGGAAGGGAGAACGAAATACCCGAAGGCCGTACGTTGACCGACTCTCCAGAGTCGGTCCAGCCGCATCTGAAGCCGGTATGGGACAACCCCAAAGCACCACCACAGAGACTCAGAGGTCACGGAGAAGTAAGGAAAAAAGCAACGAAGAATGATAAATGAGGAATGATGAATTGCCCAAGGTCGATGCGAAGGGAAAAACACAAAAAAAGGGGCGGACACCCATCCGACCACGATATTTCAACTGGGTGTAGGACGGGATGTCATTCCGTCCAGTTAGAATTCACGCAAAGCCCCAAAGGGGCATGCCGCGAAGCCGCAAAAATGACGGACACCAGTCCCATCACATTTCCGGTAGGTCGGCATTTATGCCGACACATTGTTCAAACTATCACCACAGAGACACAGAGGTCACTGAGAAGGAAGGAAAAAACAATAAAGAATGATAAATGATAAATGAGGAATGATGAATGGTCCAGGGTCGACGCGCCGGAAAAAACACAAGAAAAAGGGCGGACCCCCGCCCGACCACAATATTTCGACCGCGGCGTAGGACGGGTTGTCATCCCGCCCGCAGCCACGCACACCGCGTCACCCTGAACGCCGGCCCGCGTTGCTCGATTGCCGGTGATTCAGGGTCTGTCCGTAAGGAATTCTCGCGCTATACTTCAGATGTTCCGTCTTGAATTGATCGCTAACGGCACGCCGCCTTCGTCTGCTGGTACAATAGTAGTGCAGTTGTCGCTGCACGACTATGATATATTTCATTGAGGTGTACCTTGTATTACAACATACACTTGAGAAGAAATTTCACTGCCAAAAAATAATTTCCCTGATGTGGTTTTAATTGGTCTGAGCTGCCAGCCAAATTGCATATCATCATTCGGCAAACCAGGAATAATCATTTTCTGATAGTTAGTTCCATTCCAATGATAGAAATTGTATCGAGTGCCATAGAACCAGATATCATTCGGTGTAAAAATATTGACTCGCGTTCCAGTTCGCCCACTACTTTTTAGGGGCAAACCTAAGCTGGAAAGATTTGTTTTCTTAAATTTCAATTCTTGCCCTTTTGATTCAAAGAGATATGACTGGTCTCCGTGAACAATTAGCTTCAATGAGTCAGTAATGTTGCATCGCCAAACTCCCATTTGATTGGGATAGTCATTATTCGTTATTTGAAACGGAGTATTTGTTATATCCTTGGTGTCATAAAGTTTATGCCATTCACCTTGTTCCAATTTCCATCCCTGTGTATAATGCTCCCCTGTAATAAGATTTTGAGCCGCTGAAATATAGATTTCATGTTTTGAAATACCATTAACATCATACAGTCCAAACTCTGTTGGCGCTTTTTGATACACCCAGCTTGAAGAATACCCATCCTTTATATAGACCATTCCGTTATCGCCTACCGCAATAAAATACCCTTTGCCGTCAGTCCAGACAGATCGCAATTCTCCCGTTGTTTCAAATTGATATCCCTTCCACTTTTTCGTTTGATTGTTGAACTCACCGAGCGCTGGTTTGGGTGGATTTATTGACCAGTTTCCGACAGAAACCATGAAATGATCATCACCAGTTACATCGTTTGCAACATGTGCTATCTCTGCATTAGTACCGTTTAAATTGGTCGACCACTGGGTTCCATCCCAATGTTTACCAGCAAAGATTCTCCATGGTGCCTTTCCCTCGCCAATATATCCCATGAGATACGCATCCGAGTCTGAGAATGCGTGGATTCCTCCCAATGTGGATGGAAACCATGCGACCGTATCAAGACGCCAGGAATAGTTACGGTTACCCGCGGGGTATTCGCATTGCGTGGCAGGCGGCGGTGGAATGATGGGAGGGTCTTCTTCCGGACAACCGGTGAACAGCATCGAAACCATCAGGATGATTAGTGAGGGGGTGCGCATGGAGTTGTTCTTGTGTTTCGGCGGCTAATGCCGTTGACGTTGTTTGAGTGGTGAGCGTCACCTATATAAAAGCAGTCGCAAGAGGTGACGCTCACCCCTGTGCTACATCAAGCAGATTCTTCACTCGCCATCAAGAAAAACCCGGCTCGTTCAGAATGACTGTGTCTGTCGGACACCGCTCCCTGCTTGTTCGTTCTCCAAACTCTTTGCGTGCTCTGCGGTCTCTGCGGTGAATGTTTTTAAATGAGTTCGCCGGAGAGGATCCTGCGTGCGATGAGTTTGGTATACTCGGAGAAGTCCTTGTCCAGCATCCATTTCACCATGCCGAGGTTGTCCGCCACGCGGAGACCTTTGTTCTTGCCGAAGGTGAAGATGATCTCGCCGCTCTTGTCCCGTCCGAATTTCCGGTCATAATCGAGGAATTCGCTCTCCTGTGCGAACATCGCATGCAGCGCGTCGGTCGTGCCGCCGATGTCCGGATACTTCTGCAGCTGTCCGTTCAGCACTTTGATGGTCGCTTCCACATCCGCTTCGGCGGAGTGTGCGTTGACGATCTCCTCGTTCGCGTAGAACTTGAGCGCGGCGGCAAGATTACGCGGCTCCTTCTTGAAATAGATGGAGAGGGAGTCGATGATCCGCACTTTCTCGAACGGATTCTCCTTGAGTCCCGCCCGCAGCAGTTCTTCCACCAGCATCGGGATGTCGAACTTCGCGATGTTGTATCCTGCCAGGTCGCAATCGGCGAAGAACGCCGCTACTTCGCGCGCCTTTTCACGGAAGGTCGGTTCACCCTTGACCATCTCATCCGTGATGCCGTGGATCTCGGTGGAGGAGGGAGGGATCGGCATCTCCGGATAGAACCGCTGCAGCAGCATCACGCGGGACTTGTCCGGCATGATCTTGATGGCGCAGAGTTCGATGATACGGTCCTTGGCGAAGCTGACGCCGGTGCTTTCCAGATCGAAGAAGATGAGCGGACGCTGCAGTGTGAGGGTGTCGAGCATATGGTGCCGTTTTTGATAAGTGAGATTCTGTATGTTTTGATGCTTTAACTCTTCTGCTTCGGCCAAATTGAGCGAGCCCAAAATACAGAGAAGGTTAAAGTATCAATTGGATGTCAAAACGATGTCATAATTCGAATGTGCAAAAGGAAATATATAAAGCACCACTGTTTAGATTAAGTGCTGGTCCTTCTTTTCTTGACGGGGCAAGAAAAGAAGCAAAAGAACCCCTTGCGAAATTTAACGCGCGCGATGAATCCCGTTCGCTCATGCCCGTTGATGGCGCTGCGCGCCATCAAAAGTCCCGTCATTCATCCCCGCCTGAACGCGCAGCGGGCAGGGCTTTCCCATTCGCTCAATCCGCCTAAATTTCGCGGCCACCCGCTCTATATAAATATCGAGTTGAATCTATTATGTAAAGATCTCTGTTTCGAAAAATTTTTCAGAGCAATCTTTTAATAACAAAATGTAATGGTGTTTGAAGAATATACGAAAAGAAATCGGCAGGATGGTCACTCCTTCGGTCGCTGGAGCGGGATGCCGGCGGCGGTCAGTTTCTCCTCCGCTTCCTGCTCGATGATCCTCCGCAGCTCGTCCATCACCGGATCGAACGCCGTGTACGGACGGCGGGAGTAGATCAGTCCGTACTCCACCGGGATCCAGGTGGCGATATCGGCCTCGTTGTGCTGCACCTGCACCTCCAGTTTGTCCAGCGCATTGGCGACCTTCGCTTCGTAGCTCTCCCGCGCTTCGAATTCGTGCCACAGTTCCTCGATCTCCTTCCCCGGCACGTCACCCAGCCGGTTCCGCACCTCTTTGATCGCCTCCAGCTCCTTACGGGCCTTCTCTTCCTTCAGCGCGTCGTTCCCAACCATGAATGGGACGGGAGTATCGCCGGCGAAGACCTCCACAATATCATGAATGACAATCATTTTGAGCAATTTCTCAAAATTGACTTTTTTGTCCAGTTTCGGGACGATGAGCATCGCCATCAGCGTCATCCGCCAGGTATGCTCGGCGACGCTTTCCTGCCGTCCTTTCGATGTAAAACTGTGGCGAAGTTCGTTTTTCAGCCGTTCGGCGGTGTGGAGGAAGGAATATATCTCGGACAACGGTGTCATGATTTTCCCGGTACGATTCTTGACTGATGATAGGGCAACATAGCAATACATTCTCCGCATATCAATACAGGAAACAGAGGTTATCCCTATGCTCGGCACATTCGCTCTCTATCTGTCACTCTTCGCCGGATTGCTCTCCATTCTCAGCTACATCCAGGCAGCCAACGGTAACAAGAAACGGTCTGCGCTCGGAAGGACCGGGTTGTATGCATCCGCTCTCGGTATCTTCCTGGCGTCGGTCGTGCTGATGACCGACATCCTTCAGCATAACTTCGCGACCGCGTATGTCTGGAGCTACAGTTCCCGGGACCTCTCGCTCGGTCTGCTGATGTCGACCTTCTGGGCCGGACAGGAAGGGAGCTTCCTGTTCTGGACATTCTGTTCGGCGGTGCTGAGTCTTTTCCTGCTCTCCTACACGCAGAAACGGAAGCTCGATGCGCATGTGCTGCCGGTGTACATGGCGGTTCAGACATTCCTGGTGGTGCTGCTGATCGCGAAATCACCGTTCAAGACCATCTACGAACAGTTCCCGGGCGAACTGACACCGGGCCAGCTGCCGGATGACGGACGGGGACTGAATCCGCTGCTGCAGAATTTCTGGATGGTGATCCATCCGCCGGTGCTCTTCATCGGTTTCGCCGCGTCGGCGATCCCGTTCAGTCTTGCGGTGGCGGCGCTCTGGCGCAAGGAGTACCATACCTGGCTGACGAGCGCGTTCCCCTGGGTGCTCTTCTCCGGTCTGTCGCTCGGTGCCGGTTTGATGCTCGGTGCCTATTGGGCGTACGGTGTGCTCGGCTGGGGCGGATACTGGGGCTGGGATCCGGTGGAGAACTCGTCGCTCATCCCGTGGATCCTTTCCATGGCGCTGCTGCATACGATGCTGGCGCAGGCACGGACCGGGAATCTCGTCCGCACCAATTTCATCTTCGCCATCCTCTCGTTCGTGCTGGTCATCTATTCCACCTTCCTCACACGCAGCGGTGTGCTTGGCGATTCATCCGTTCACTCGTTCACCGATCCCGGTACGCTGGTCTATGGACTGCTGCTGGTCTTCCTGTCCGCTTCCATTATCGCCGGTTTCGGCTTCATGCTGGCCCGCCGCACGGAACTGAAAGCGATCGCCAAGCCGATGCACTGGCTCACCCGCGAGTTCGCCCTGTCGCTCGGTTCGTTCGTGCTGTTGGCGAGCGCCGTGATCGTCTTCTTCGGGACCAGTCTGCCGCTCGTCTCCACCACGACGGTCGATCCTTCGTTCTATAACAAGATGCATGTGCCGATCGCGATCATCATGACGCTGCTCATCGGATACAGTCTGCTGGTCCGCTGGGAGGAGGAGGACGGGATGTTCCTGAAGGAACGCTCCTGGAAATCGCTGCTCGGTGCGCTCATCGGCACGCTGGCGGTCGGCGCTCTCAGCGTCTGGGACGGGATGTATCTGCTCTTCATCTTCGGTTCGCTCTTCGCACTGTTCGTCAACCTGGAGCAGACGTGGATGACGATCCGCGGCGACATCCGGATGCTGGGCGGAAAATTCTCCCATATGGGTCTGGCGATCTTCCTGGTCGGGGCGATGCTCTCCGGACTGCTCAGCGAGAAGAAGGCAGCAGCGCTGGAACTCGGCGTGCCGCAGGAACTGTTCGGCTATACGGTCACCTACACCGGCCGGGATATCGTGGAAGGGAACAAGACCGCGTTCTCGGTGACGGTCTCGAAGGACGGTGACACTTCGGTGCTGGTGCCGATGATGTTCGAAACGGAGAGTTCCGGTCTGATGCGCAATCCGGATATCAAATCGTACTTCACGGAGGATATGTACATCGCTCCCTCCGGCATCGAGGAGAACGCGGTGGATGAGCATGGTCATGCGACCCTCATCAAGCAGCAGCCGATCAACGTCGGCAGCATGCGTCTGACCTTCATGGCATTCGACATGGCCGGACACAATCCGCAATCGACCGCCGGCGGGACGCGGATCGGCGCGAAGATCCTGATCGAAGCGGACGGACAGTCCGAGACCGTGGTGCCGTATGTGGTGTTCGACGGGAAGAAACAGGAATACTTCGGCGTGGAATCGAAACTGCTCGGGACGAAGATCGAGTTCCTGTCCATGAACATCGGCGGCATGGGCGAAGGGAAATCGGCGATCCAGATCCAGATGATCCATCAGGCCGGCATCCCGATCGCCGGCAAGCGTGAGGCACTCGTGGTGGATGCCAGTGTGAAGCCGTTCATCAGCCTCGTCTGGATCGGCACTTTCTTCGTGCTGGGCGGGTTCGTGCTCGCCATTCTGCGGCGCCGGATGGCAGACGCATAAACAGGATCCTTCAACGGATCCTTGTTGGACATACCTTTCGGTCCCCGATGGAATCATCGGGGACCTGTAGTTTCAGACGTGTTCCTCATTGCCTATGATCTTACGACGCGGCTCCATAATGGCGATATTCATACCCCTTCTCAGCATCCTTCACGGCGGTGTTGCAGCCGCTCCGCTCTCCGACAGCGTGGCAACAAACCGCGAGGGGACCTTCTCCAACGGATCCCGTTCCTATCAGGTCCGTTATCATACGATGACGGTGCCCGAGAATCGCAGTGATCGGTCGTCGCGCAGCATCACCATACCCATCGTCCGGATACTCACCCCGAATTCTGCTCCGTTGGAGCCGATCTTCTATCTGACGGGGGGACCGGGTGTCAGCAATCTTCGCTGGAAACCGTCAGACTCGCTGCTCGCGGAACATGATGTGGTCATGGTGGGGTACCGCGGTGTGGATGGCAGCAGTGTGCTGGAATGTCCCGCGGTGGAAGAGGCGATCAAGAGCAGTGATGATCTGCTGAGCGACACCGTGCTCCGGAGGATCGGAGATGCATGGAAGGCCGATGCCGAGGCGCTGCGTCAACAAGAGGTGGATCTGAACGGATATACCATTCAGGAAGTGATCGGGGATGTGGAACAGGCGCGCATCGCGCTGGGGTATGGTCCCATGAACCTGTTGAGCGAAAGTTACGGAACTCGGATCGCCTACTTCTTCGGGGTGGTGCATCCAGCGTCGGTCCATCGTTCGGTGATGATCGGTGTCAATCCGCCGGGGCGCTTTATCTGGGAATCGTCCAGGATTGATAAGCAGCTGCGGCAGTATGCAAAACTGTGGGAGGAGTCGCCCGAGGGGAAGGGGAGCGGCGTCGATCTGTACGGCACGATGGATACGGTTCTGCGCGCGATGCCGAAGCGCTGGCTGTTCATTCCGGTCAACGAAGGGAAGGTACGGACCGTTTCGTTCGCATTGATGTTCCACCGCGGTACCGCGGCGATGGTCTTCGATGCCTACCGTGCCGCGGCGGAGGGGGATCCCTCGGGATTGGCGGTGATGTCCATGGCATCGGATTTCGTCCTGCCGCCGCTGTTCGTCTGGGGCGATCTGGCATCCAAAGCGGTGAGTGCGGACCACGATCCGCTGCGGGACCATATCCGTGAGACATCCTCGCACGGTACGATGTTCGGTTCTCCGCTCAGCAGATTGTTGTGGGGCTCGCTGCAGTATGGACAGTGGCCGATCCGTATGCTGCCGGAGCGGTACCGTACGCTGGTCCGTTCCGATGTGCCGACACTCATGCTGAGCGGCAGTCTGGATCTCTCCACGCCGGCAGAGAATGCCGCGAATGAACTGCTGCCGTTCCTGCCGAATGGCCAACAGATCGTCCTTCGGGAGTACGGACATGTTGCCGATGTGTGGACGGTGGACCCGCCGCGTACGCAGCAGCTGGTCGCGCGATACTTCCGCGAAGGGACGGCGGACAGTACGGAGGCAACAGTATCACCGGTCGATTTCTCCGTTGGATGGGGGTTCCCGATCATCGGCAAGATCATGCTCGCCACCGGTGCAGCGGCTGCTGCAGCGATCCTGTACGGCATCGTTGTCCTGCTGTGATGAAACTCCCAAGCGGTATGAACGACAACAGCCCGCTTCTGCGGGCTGTCGTCGTTCTAGAACGCATGGCCGATCGTGTTATGTGTGCCGGTCCAGCTCGATGATGAACGTGCTCCCTTTCTGCGGTTCGCTCTCCACGTAGATCCGTCCCTTGTGCGCTTCCACGATCTCCTTCACGATGGCGAGTCCGAGTCCGGTGGCGATCTCGCCGCCGGTCGGTTTGGCGGAGAGGACGGTGAATTTCTTGAACAGCTGTTCCTTCTCCTCCTCCGTGATGCCGGGTCCCTGGTCGTTCACGGAGAAGCGGATGGTGCCGTTGCTGCGCGTGACGTTCACGCTGATAGCCGCGCCGCGCGGTGAGTACTTGATGGCGTTGTTCACCAGGTTCTCCATCGCCTCCTGCATCTTGCCGGAATCGGCCAGGACGGTACAGTATTCATGACCGTCCACCGAGTACTGCAGCCGCTGATCCTTCCGGTGTGCCTGCACCTGATATCCGTCCACCACCATGCCGGCGATGTCGGCGATATTGATCGGTTCCATCCTGAACTGGAATTTGCCGGTCTCGATCGCCGTGATATTGAGGATCTCGGAGATGAGCGTGACGATGCGCTTGGAGTTCTGTTCCACCAGGTCCAGATAACCGCGGAAATGCTTGTCCACCTCGAACCGTTTGATCTCCTGCGCGATACTGTTGATGGTGATGAGCGGCGTCTTCAGGTCGTGCGCCACGAAGCTGAGCAGCTGGCTCTTGGCATCGTTCGCTTCGGTGAGGTTCTTTGTCCGTTCCTCCACCAGCCGCTCCAGTTCCTCCTGCCGTGCGCGGATGGTGCGCATGCGCCAGCGGTAGATGCCGTACGTGAGCAGCGTCAGGAAGACCGCCACGGTCAGATAGAAGATCCGGGTCTCATAAAAATGAGCCTGTACTACGAAGGGGAACGAGGCGCCGTCCATGTTCCAGACGCCGTCGCTGTTCGCGGCGATCACGCGGAAGGTGTACTCTCCCGGCGGCAGATAGTTGTAATACGCGGCGCGGCGGTACCGGATATCATCCCATTCCTTGTCGTACCCTTCCAGCATCACTTTGAAGCGGACCTTCTTCGGACCATCGAAGCTGAGTCCGGTGAACCGGAACTCGAACCGCTGGCGGCCCGGCGGCACGGAGGCCGAGGAGGGGATCCGGAGGGATTCGTTGTCGATGAGCATCTCTTCGATCACCACCAGCGGCGGCTGGGTGTTGATGGCGATGTTCTTCGGGTCGACCATCGTCACACCCCGCGCGGTGGGGAACCAGAGGTGACCGCTGCGGGTCTTCCACCCGGCGGGCGAGATGCCGCCGTTGCATTCGGAGGAGATCATCCCGTTCTCTTTGCCGTAGGCCGTGTACACCACATGGTCCGACGTACCGTCGATCCTGGCGAAGAACTGCCGGCGTTCCACCTGGAAGATCCCCTTGTTGCAGGAGAACCACATCCTGCCATGGTCATCCTCCAGGATCTGGTACAGCACATCATCGAACATCCCGTCCTTCATCGTGAAGGTGTGGAATGCAGCGCCGTCATAGATGGTCAGTCCTTCGCCGAGCGTCCCGATCCAGTAGTTGTTCTGCGCATCCACGTACAGGGAGTGGATGAAGTTCGCCGTGAGCCCGTCCTTGGTGGTGTACCGTGCCCGGACCGTATCGTTGCGGAGGATGAACAATCCGTCGCCGTCGGTACCGACCAGGATGTTCCCGTTCCGGTCCTCCATGAGCACGTTGATAAACTCGTTCGTGATCCCGTGCCCGGCGCCGATCTTCGTGCGCCGGTTGTTCGCCACTTTGTACAGCCCGGTCCCGGAAGTGCCGACCCACAGCGTGCCGCTCCGGTCGGTGATGAGCGTGTTGATCGCCTGGTCATCGAACTGCAGCTCTGCGGGAAGAGGAACGATGCGCTCGTTGACGATCCTGTTCAATCCGTTGATGGTGCCGACCCAGAGACCGGTGCCGGTATCGGACGTGAGGGTCCAGATCAGCCCGTGTGAGAGTCCGTCCTTCTTTCCGTAGACCCGGCGGATCCCTTTCGACTGGTCGAAGAGCACCAATCCCTCGTCCGTGCCGACCCAGAGATTCCGCAGTTTGTCCTCGTACACAGCCCACGTATTATTGTGGGGCATCCCTTCCTTCACAGAATAGGAGGTGAAGATACCGTCCTTCAGGACATTCAGTCCGCCGCCGTCGGTCCCGATCCAGAGATTCCCTTCGCGGTCCACGAACACGGCGTTCACCAGTCGCTCGGAGAGACCATCTTTGTCCGTGAAGGTCGAGACCGTGCCATTGTAGATCCGCGTCAGTCCCCGGTCCCCGCCGATCCAGTGGTTCCCCTGCTCATCATTGATCATTTCATAGACACCGTTGCTTGCCAGACCGGACTCCCGCGTGTATCGCTTCGTTTCCCGCAGAGTGTTGCCGTCCAGCCGCAGTCGCTGCATCCCGTCGCGTCCTCCCACCCATATTTCGCCGCCGGAGAGGGGAAGCAGACTGTAATTCTCCTTCGCCAGGATCCCGTCCTTCTGTGTGAAGGAATGGATGGACCGTCCTTCGATGACGGAGATGCCACCTTCGGCCGCGACCCAGTACCGTCCCTGTGCATCCTCGGTCACTTCCCACACGTTATTGCTGACCAGGCCGTCGCGTTTGGTGAAATGGCTGGTACCGGTCGAGTCGAGACGCACCAATCCGCTGTCGCGCGTGGAGACCCAGATGGAACCGCGGTGATCGATATGAAGGTGCCGGAGCTGCGTCCCCTCGAGCTGGGGAACGTTGAGTACACGGCTGAAGACGCCGTTCTTGTAGGCGACCAGGCCTTCACTATGCGTGGCGATGATGAGGGTACCCTGACGGTTGACCGCAAGGGCCACGATGTGGTTGTGACGGATCTCCGGTGTATTGTTCTTGTCGAAAACCGTGAAGAGCACGCCGTCGAAACGGACGAGCCCTTCCTGCGTCCCCATCCAGAGGAACCCGTCCTCGGTCTGTTGTATGCTGGTAACGGAGTTCTGCGGAAGGCCGTGATCCGTCTGCCACACCTCGTGCGTGTACTGCGTGATCGCTTTCTTCGGGTCCGGACCTTTGGACTTCGAAGATTGCGCAACAGCAGGGAATGCCGCAGCCGCTACCAGTACGGAAAGGGTGAGGAGTCTGATCATAGGAGGGAATGTACTAGGTTTGGGGCGCCGGAACAACTCAGAATATTCTAATCTTTCCGTCCGTTGCGATCCGGCGCACCCGGACGCGGTTCTGGGGAGAATATTCCAGCAGCCAGAGCGTCCCGTCCGCAGCGAACACACCGCCGGACGGGGCCCATCCTTTGTCCGAGCGCATGAAGACGGAGACGGAACCGTGCGGGTCCACCATCGTTACCTGCCGCTGTTTCCCGTCCTCAAGATAGATGTTCCCGCGGCGGTCGCTCCACAGACCGTGCAGCAGGCCGTAGTCAGTGTGCGGCGATACCCGGGCGATCATCCGAAGCGTTCCGTCGGGATCGCAGCGGTGCAGCGTGTTGCGATCACGGATGTACAGCGTACCGTTCGGTGTTGCATACAGCCAGCCGACACCGGAAAAGCGTGACGGATGGACCGGCGTGACAGCTCCCGCGGTCGTGCGTTTCATGATCCGCTCCTTGGTGCCCCGTTCCACCCAGTACATCGTACCGGAGTCATCACGGACGAAACTATAATCCGTCCGGAATCCTTCCCGTGCACGGATGACCGTATCGATGCGACCGTCGGTATGCCTCTTCCAGACGAAATGTCCCCAGGTGTTCCGTGCCTCGCCGTTGTACCACAGGTGCTCGCCGTACAATGCATCACTGGCATCGATAGACAATTCGTGCGTATGGACGTTCCGCACAGCGATGGTCCGCCGCCCTTCCGGATCGATCCGCCAGACGTGGGTCAGGTCGGTGTAGAAGATGTTCCCGCGCGAATCCTCCACGATGCCGATGCCGGGATGCGCATCGGCGGTGGTGCACAACAATACCAGCAGACAGCAGCAGAGTGTTCTCATCGTCCCATCCATTGTTTGAAGGCAGAGGCATTCTCCTGGCTGACGATCACATCGTCGCCGGCAGAAGGGTCCAGGTCCACGAGCAGTTTCCCTTTGTCGAGCGGACGGAACCGCCGTACGGCAGCGGATGCCGCGAGATACTTCCGGTTCACACGGAAGAACGCCGGCCGGGTGTAACTCTGCTCGAGTTCCGCCAGCGGTTTGTCCACGATGTACCGCACCCCGGCAGTATCCCGGAGAAAGGTGATCTTATGCTCGGAATAGAAATACGCGATCTGGTCGGTCCGCAGCACGATATACTCGGTCCCTTTCTTCACCACCAGCCGGTCGGTCACCGGGAGTTTCCGTTCCCATTGGTCGGACATGGCAGCGAGGTTCCCGGCGAAATGTTCGCGCAGCGTGAGGTACTTGCCGAGGGCGCGGAACAGTTTCGCTTTGTCGAGCGGCTTCAGCAGATAATCGATGCTGTTGAAGGCGAACGCTTTCATCAGGTACTCATCGAATGCAGTGATGAAGATGACCGGTGCGGTGACCGGAACGGACCGGAAGATGTCCAGGGATAACCCGTCCGTCAATTGGATGTCGGCCAGGATGCAGTCGGGCGCGGGATGGGAGGAGAACCACGCGCGCGCCTCCTTCACACTGCGCAGCACGGCGGCGATGCGGACTGCGGGATCGAACTCGCGCACCATCGCGGAGAGCCGTTCGGCGGCCGGCAATTCGTCTTCGATGATGATGATGGTCATGTCGTCCTCAGCAGCGGCAGTGTGACGGTGAACCGGCCGTCGCCATCCTGAATGGCGGGATCCTGTCCGGTGATGAGACGGTACCGGTCCCGGAGATTGCGCAGACCGATACCGGAAGAGGTGCCCGCGGTCGTTTTGTTCCGCCGGTCATTCGTCACGGTCATCGCCGCATCGTGTATCTGAACAGTGATGCGGAGCGGGTCCTCTTCCGAGAAGGCGTTATGCTTCACGGCATTCTCCAGCAGGATCTGCAGCGAGATCGGCGGGATGAGCAGGTCGTCTGCACTGCCGGCGCCCTCCACCGTCAGCACGACGGCGCTGCCGAACCGGATGCGGAGCAGGGAGAAGTAGCGTTCCGCGAACAGCAGTTCCTCGCTCAGCAGGACGAGGTTCCGGTCCTTGTTGGAGAGGATGTACCGGTACACCTCCGCCAGGTCGTCATTGAACTGCTTCGCCTTTTGCGGGTCCTGCCCGATCAGGTGGGAGAGGGTGTTGAGCGAGTTGAAGAGGAAGTGCGGATCGATCTGGTTCTTCAGCGCTTCCAGTTCCGCTTCCATCTTCGCTTTCGCCAGTTCCTCGCTTTTGGACCGGTCCGTGCCCCAGCTCTTGATGAGGAAGACCGTCTCATAGGTATGGGTGATGAAGACGACGCACACCACGCAGAGCGCGGTCGCCTTGAAGATGACATCCCAGTCGGCCGCCGCATGCCGTGCGAACACGTACCACATGGTCATCAGTCCCACGGAGATCGGGATGGTGTAGAAGATGTTGGAGACCACCAGCGCGAGCACTTTGTAGACCGGCTGGCTGAGCCAGGAGAAACGGAGCCGGAGCCGGAAGAGGAGGTACCGGTTCCCCTGCCAGATGGCGAACGCGATGAAGATGAAATAGAGGTACGCCGCTGCCAGTTCCGCCGGTGTATGGGCACCGTTGTCGATCATCCCGGTGAGGTTCGGAATGACCAGCCCGAAGAACGGTATCAGCACCAGCCGGATGACGGTGTCGTTCAGTTCCGTATCGATCTCATATTCAGTCACATGTGCTCCCGCAGAATACGCAGAACCCCGCAGAAAGAAAGGGAAAGGAATCTGAATGATGAAAAACCCTGTTTGCTATGCACGACATAACACAATGACGAGAACAAGAGTGCTCCCGCCGAACACGCAGAACACCGCAGAAAGATAATAAAAATACTTGAATGACGTTGATTCTCTATTGTAAGATGAAAACAGGAAAGAAATTATAGACCATTCACTTTACGGAAGATAGTTTTTGAGACATCAGTAGTATTGAAGTTAACGAGCAAACCTAGTTTTATCCCCGATAAACGGAGATATGTGATGATCTGTTTGTGGTGTACTGAAGTCAGGGAATCTACAGATTTTATTTCAATGATCACCTTGTCGTCCAGCAGAAGGTCCAGACGGAATCCTACATCCAGCGTTGTCTCCCCATAGTACACCGGGATCGGCACTTGTCTTCGCACGCCGACCCTTCGTCGTATGAGCTCCTCGGTTAAGGCGCTTTCATAAACAGATTCCAGTAATCCCGGCCCCAATGTTTTAAATACCGTAAAGATCGCACCCCGCGCGACAAACGATAGTTCATTTTCTGTCATTGTGGTCCTCCTCCAACAAGACATTGTGTACATTCTCGTTGAATCATCCAAGTCATTTCCATTGCTGTATTGGGTGATTGTTCCGGAGTTACCTGATAGTGTTGGTTTTCGCTTTTTACGGTGAAGTTCTCTTCTATGCGTTCTGCTTCACACGTCGGAAAACCAATGAAATGAACTGATCTGGCATTATAAGTTTATCCTTTTCTATTTCTGCGTTATTCTGCGGGTTCTGCGGGATTCCGCCCGGTCCGTTCGGTTTCGGTCCCGTATTTTCCCGTTTCGGTCGGATGGTGCTTGACTGCATGGACCGGATGCCGTAGATTGGCGCAGGTTCAGATGCACCCATATCATCCATCATTCAACGGAGGTCCTATGGACATGGCAACATCCTTCAACAGTCTCAACTGGCTGGCGGTGATCGCTGCTGCGCTCTCCACCTTCATGCTCGGCGGTATCTGGTACTCGCCGCTGATGTTCGGCAACGCATGGATGAAAGTAGCGGGCATGACGGAAGAATCGGTGAAGCAGGGGAATCCCGCCAAGATCTATGGCGGTACGTTCATTCTGTCGCTCATTGCATCGCTCAACCTTGCGTTGTTCCTCGGACCGCAATCGGACCTGGCTTTCGGGATCGCTGCGGGTGCCGCCACCGGCATCGGCTGGGTGGCACCGGCCTTCGGCGTGGTGTACCTGTTCGAGCAGCGTCCCACGCTGCAGTGGTTCATCAATGGAGCGTATTGGGTCGTCGCCTTCATTGTGATGGGTGCGATCCTCGGCGCCTGGAAATGAACGAGCGGCGTGCCGCTCCGCGCCGTTGCTCAATGATAACGATCCCATGGATCTTCCTATGAGAATCCTGCTCCTCCTCCTGCTGGTGTCCGGCCTGGTTGTCGGACAGTCCGATGTGCCGCCGTCACTGCGCGGGACGAAGATCGTCTATAATGTCCTGTTCGATAAGGAGAAGGACGACTATGAGATCTTTGCCATGGATCCGGATGGGACCAACAAGCGGAACATCTCCAACTGGAAAGGGGTCGATTGGGTCTATGCGTCGTACAAAGACAAGATCTATTTCGTGTCGGACCGGGACACATCCCACCGCAAATACTTCCTGTACGAGATGGATGCGGACGGGAAGAACGTGCGTCGGATCAGCTCCTTCCTGGTAGCGGATTCCTGGATCGGTGTGAGGAATGACGGGGCGGAGTTCGTGGTCGCTTCCGCAAAGGACCACCGGCGCGGGGAGATCTACCGCATCGACCGCAACGGGAAGGAACTCCGCCGGCTCACCGCCGACACTCTCAATGACAATGATCCGATCTTCTCGCCGGACGGCAGGACGGTCGTCTTCCGGTCCAAACGGGGAACGAAATACGACGAGCTGTGGATGATGGACGCGAACGGTGCGGACCTGCGCAGGCTCACGCGGTATCCCGAAGAGGATACCACCGCCTTCATCCACAGTTATCACGCCGGTCCGCCGTTCTGGGAGCCGAATCAGAACATCATCTCCTACATCTCCAATCAGCGCTCCCGGTCCGGCATCTATCTCATCCGGCCGGACGGGACCGGCGGCAGGCCATTCTCCGCCGATACCAGCGTGAATCTCGGGTGGCATACGTGGTCGCCGGACGGGGAGTATGTGGTGACCGAGGAATCGGACCCGGCGAACACCAAGTTCAGCATTGTACTCTATACAAAAGAGGGACGACGGGTACAACAGCTGACCAACGAATACCGGTACGAGCAGGGGCCGGTATTCGTCCGCACACGGCACTCCGGTCATTGACAATTATCCTGTTTCGTTCGGCATTTGCTTGCGTTTCCTGGGGAGAATGGCGTAATTAGAGCGCATCATTCACCAGCCGAACCCCCTATGAGAATCCTCCAGATCTTCTGTTGTATGGCAGTTCTGTGTTCACTGCTCTTTGCCCAGCCGCGCTCCTATCCTGCGACACGTACTGCATCACCGCCGGTCATCGATGGTTTCGGGAACGATGCGGTATGGCAGCAGGCAGCGGTCGGTTCCGGTTTCGTGCAGCGGGAACCGGTGGACAATGCGCCCGAGACGGAACGGACCGAGTTCCGCATCCTCTTCGACGATGACAACATCTATCTCACCGCGATGATGTACGATGCCAACCCGGACAGCATCGCGTCACGGCTCGCCCGGCGGGACAATGTCCCCCAGTCCGACTGGTTCGCCGTTGCGTTCGACAGTTACTATGACCGGCAGACGGCCTTCATCTTTGTGGTACTGCCATCGGGCAGCAAGACCGATCTGCTGGAATACAACGACGGACGGGATGAGGATGAATCGTGGGACCCGGTGTGGGAGACCGCCACAAGGATCCTGGAGAACGGCTGGAGTGTGGAGATGAGGATCCCGCTCTCCCAGATCCGGTTCACGGAAGGGAATGACACCTGGGGTGTCAACGTCATTCGGAAGATCGCCCGGAAACAGGAAGAGACCAACTGGAGCCTGATCAGCAAACACAAGGATGGTTACGTGTCGCAGTTCGGCACCATGACCGGAATGGCCGACATTAAAAGCGCGAACGCCGCAGAAGTGCTCCCGTATGCCGTCGGATCGTCCGAACACTATCCCCGCACGGATGAACGGGTGAAGATCGAACGGCTCCGTCCCGATGCCGGTGTGGACCTGAAATACGGCGTCACCTCCAACTTCACATTGGATGCCACCATCAATCCGGACTTCGCGCAGGTGGAGGCGGACCCTGCGGTACTCAACCTCTCCTCGTTCGAGACGTTCTATCCGGAGAAACGTCCGTTCTTCATCGAAGGGACGCAGATCCTCCGTTTCGTCACCTTCGGCGGTGATTTCGGTCCGGGACTGTTCTACTCCCGCCGCATCGGCCGCCCTATCTCCGTGGGAGCGCCGGAACCAGGCGCACTCATCACGGATGAACCGCGGTCCGCTACCATTCTCGGCGCGGCGAAATTCTCCGGCAAGACGGAAGGAGGGACCTCCATCGGTGTGCTGACCGCGCTGACCGATGAAGAGGAGTTCTCGTTCCGTGACACACTCGGCAGGGAGCGTTCGCTCCGCGCCGAACCGAGCGCCTCGTACAATCTCTTCCGCATCAAACAGGATTTCTGGGGGAATTCGAATATCGGGGCGATCGTTACCGGCACTTCGCGGACCGGTGCCGTTCCGGCGTACACCGTCGGAACGGACTGGGATGTGAAGCTGGACAGCAGCACCTACCGCGTCTATGGATTCCTGGCCGTCTCCCACGCGAATACCTTCATCAATAAACACTTCCAGACGCTGCGTCAGCCGTACCTGCAGCAGGGATCGGCCGGTAAACTGAATTTCGCCAAAGTGAGCGGCGCGTGGACGTACGGCGCCGGGTTCGATTTCACATCGAAGAAGTACTACATCAACGATATCGGATTTTTCCGTTCGCCGAACGATTACGGCGTGGGAGTGAACGGCGGCTACCGCAATTACACACCGGGCGACTACTTCCGTTCCTACACCTTCAACGGGAACATCCACTGGCGGTGGAACTATGACCGCATGACCCTCTTCCGCGAATTCAATCTCTCCTCCTCGGCGCAGTTCGTGAACTACTGGTCCCTCAGCGGCAGTACATCGTACTCACTCGGCGGACAGGATCCGTACGAGCCGCGCGGATACGGCGTCTATAATATCCCGGCGAGCTTCTTCATCCGCGGCGAGATCGAAAGTGATAACCGGAAGGATATCATCGTGGAGGCGGAACAGAACTATCGCCGGTATGCGGACGGCGGTACCATCTCCAATACGGAGGGTGTGGTCACCCTGCGGCCGACCACGGCGATGGAGTACAAGGTCTCGATGGGCTATGAGCGGCAGCGGGACCTGGACCGCTATGTGCGCCGGTACACCGATACACTCATCGCGTTCGCTGCGGCCGATCCGGTGCCGCTCTTCGGCAGCCGCGATGTGGACGGGGTCGACCTGACCCTGCGGAGTTCCATCCTCTTCACCAGCGATCTCTCGCTGCAGATCTACAATCAGTTCTATTGGGAACAGCGGCAGTTCGACACGACGACCTATGCGCTGCTGGACCCGGCCCGGAACCTCGTCCCGTACGCGTACGGCAGGGAAGAGGAAGTGAACCGCACCTCGCTGCAGACGAACGTGGTGCTCCGGTGGGAGTACCGTGAAGGGAGCACCTTCTATTTCGTCTGGTCGCACGGCCGCTCCTTCTTCGAGCGCGGCGGGTATGAGACAGGATTCGGAACGAATCTGGGGAACACGTTCCGGCGCACGGCGCCGGACAATGTCTTCGCGGTGAAGGTCAGTTACTGGATGAACCTGTAGACCGGGACCGGGACCGTATGACGATGCTGCGACCATCCTGCGTTCCGATGCTGTTGATCGCCGCTGCGGTCCTTTCTTCAGCCGCCGCTGCCGCTCCCGGCGATATCCCGTTCGAGCAGTACACCCGGAGGAACGGGCTGGCATCCAATATCGTGACGGCGGCCGTGAAGGATGCCCGCGGCTTCCTTTGGGTCGCTACGGCAGGCGGCATCCGCCGGTTCGACGGAACGAATTTCCAGCAGTTCCATTACGATTCTTCCCGCACCGCTCTCCGGCTCGGAACGAACTATCTTTCCTGTTTTGCGCTCGATTCCCACCGTATCCTGTTCTTTGAATACTCCGGCAGGATCGATCAGTACGATTACCGCACCGGCCGCATCGATGAGTTCATGCGCACGGACGAACTGGATTCCGTGGCCGCCGTGAGCGCCTTCAGGGATTCGCGTGACCGCATCTGGATCGCAACGAACAGAGGCCTTCTGCTCCTGGGTGACGACTTTCGCCTCCGGAAGGAGTACCGGGTCTCCGCGTCGCTGCCGGACGAACCGCGCGGGAACCGGATCAATCTGATCCGCGAGGACCGGGACGGGAGGCTGTGGCTGGCGACCTTCGGGAAGGGGATCCTGCTGTTCGATCCCGTTACCGGGCGGTTCAGTCTCCCGCTGAAACCTTCCCTCTATAACATCCAGGTCCACGACCTCGCCGTCTCATCCGACCGCCGCACCATCTGGGCGGCCACCGGAGGGAAAGGCATTCTCAGGATCGATGCCGCCACGCTCCGCACCGTTAATATCACGGCAACACTTCCCGCGCCGCTGTCCGCCATGACGTTGACACCGGCGGTCCATCTGCTGAATGATTCTGTCCTGTGGATCGGAACGCTGAACGGTGCGGTCGAGTATTCCATCGCGGAACAGAAGGCGGTCCTCCATTCCTACGATCCTGAACGTTCCACCTCGCTCTCCAATAACACCGTCCATTTCATCCGCGATTTCGGGGACGGCATTCTGTGGTTCGGTACTCAGAAAGGATTGAACAAACGTTCCGTTATTCCGCCGCGGTTCCGCGGTGAGTACCATGCATCCCGAACGGATCGGCAGCCGCTGCGGTCCGCCGTCAACCATCTCTGGCAGGACCCGATCGGGAACCGATGGTTCGCCACACCGCGCGGCATCTCCGTCCGCTCTGCGGCGGACGGACGGATCCATCCGTACCGGCTTCGTCCCGGAAAGGATGTCACAGTCATCCATCTGACGATGGATGAGGACCGCACGGTGTGGATCAGCACCTGGGGCGAAGGCCTGATGCGTGTGCGTCTGCCGCAGCGTTTCGTTGCGGGAGCACCGCTCCGCTTCGAACGCATCATCCCGCAGCAGTACATGAAGAAGACGGTCGTGGATCCCTCCGGCGACATCCTGTCCGTCTCCTGGGGAGGCGGTCTCTTTCTCATTCCGCACGACCGGAAGCATGAGCTGGTTCCGTCCGTGCAGCAACTTCGTTCGGAAAAGACGCCGGGTCTTGCATCGAATTTCATCGCCGACCTGGTCCGGGACCGGACCGGACAGTATTGGCTGGCGACCGGCAATGGACTGCAGCAGTGGAACAGAACAACGGGAACATTCACTACCATGCTTGCTGACAGCAGCGATTCCGAACTTCCGATCAACCGGCCCACATATGTTACAGCGGATGCACAAGGGAACGTATGGATCGGTACACAGGGCGGTCTCGTGAGCATCGATGATCCGCTGAATGCATCCCCACGGCCGCGGCTCCGGCGGGAAGGTCTGTTCGTCTATCAGCTGCTGATGGATGCAAGAGGCACGCTGTGGTTCGGTGCTCCGCATTCTCTCCTGTATGCATTCGATCCCGCGGCGGACCGGTGGCGCAGCTATGATCTGACCGGGGAGATGAACGGCTACGAATTCAATTTCGGACACTCAACGGTACTGTCCGACGGCACACTCTCCTTCAGCGGTTCCGATGGCCCGCTGCAGTTCGCCCCCGATGCGCTGCAGCCGTCACGTGAGATCCCTCCGTTGTACAGGACGTCGGTCCGTATCGATGGTGTACCGTTGGACGGGGGGAAGGACCACGCTCTGATCGACCGGTGGGAGACGACCTATGACCGCAACACCATTTCGCTCACCTACGCCGCCCTGAACTATGAGCGTCCTGCCGGGATCGTCTATGAGTATCGTTTGGAAGGGGGTGGTGACAGGTGGATCGCGGCGGGCAATCGAACAGAGGTCACCTTCTCCAATCTTGCCCCAGGCACCTATCGGTTCACGGTGCGCGCTGCGAACGACAACCGGACGTGGAGCGCGGAAACGGGACCGCTCACGATCGTGGTCTCGCCACCCTGGTGGGAGCGTCCCGATGTCCGTCTTCTTGGTCTGCTGATGGCCATCCTCCTTGCCGTGCTGGTGGTGCGCCGGAAATTCTCGCAGTTCCGGCGGGACCGGCTCCGGCAGCAGGAGTTCTCCCGTCAGCTCATCGATGCACAGGAGGGTGAGCGGAAGCGGATCGCCTCCGAACTGCATGACGGCATCGGACAGAACCTGCTGATCATCAGCAATACGCTGCAGTTGTACCTCGGTGCGAAACGGAAGAAGAAAGAGGAGATCGAACGGGTGACGGAACTGACCAAGGAGACGGTCCGTGAGGTCCGGAGCATCTCCTCCAACCTGCATCCGCATCAGCTGGAACGGCTGGGACTGCACCGTGCCATCCGTTCCATGGCGGAGAATGCCGGCAAGACGGGAGGGACGCATTTCACGGTCACCATCCAGGAGGGAGCGGAACTCCGCCGGTCGCAGGATGATATCCATATCTTCAGGATCCTGCAGGAGATCGTCAATAATATCATCAAACATGCCGATGCATCGTCTGCGGAGATTGCATTCACGGCAACAAATTCCCACATTCACATCACGGTACGGGATGACGGAAAAGGATTCGCTGCTGCGGATGCTGTCGCGTCGGACGGACTCGGTATGACGAGCCTGAAAGAGCGGACCCGTTTGCTGAACGGAACGCTGGACGTCGTTTCCTCTCCCGGTGCCGGAACCCGGATCTCCATCACCATTCCCAATCATGGCTAAACCGATCACGGTCTTCCTTGCGGACGATCATCCCGTCTTCACCCGCGGGCTGGCCGGCATCCTTGCGTCCGATGCCCGCTTCACGCTGAGCGGGACCGCAGCGAATGGCACCGAAGCACTGGAACGGATCCGCGCTCTGCGGCCAACGGTGGCGGTGCTGGATGTCTCGATGCCCGGTCTGTCCGGACTGGAGATCGCACGCTCCGTGCTGCGGGAGGGACTCAGGACGAGGATCATCATCCTCACCATGTTCGATGATGCCGCCTATCTGCAGGAGGCGCTCGATGCCGGAGTGATGGGATACCTGCTGAAGGACAGCATCGCTGTCGAGATCCTGAAGTGTCTCGCCGCCGTCGCGGAGGGGAAACGGTTCATCAGTCCCGCACTGACCGACCACCTGCTTCGTCCCGCGGAAGCTTCGCCGGCGGACAGGATCACGTTGCTGACACCGACCGAGCGGAAAGTGCTGAAGCTGCTCTCACAGAACCGCACGAGTGCGGAGATCGCCGAACGGATGCATGTCAGTTCCCGCACCGTGCAGAATCACCGCGTCAATATCGCCGCCAAACTTGGACTCACCGGATACAATAAACTCCTCGGCTTTGCGCTGGAGCACAAACAGCGTCTCGATTCCCTGCAATAAAGAGAGCGGTCCGACCGCTTAAGTACAGGTACTCAGAGAAATTGAGTACACCGCTCTATTCCCTCCATGATGCACACATGGTACTTTCCCCACAGATTCTACCACCAATCATCCATCAATCGAGGGGTTCCCATGTCTTCCGTGCGTTACTCGTTCCGTCTTCTTCTATTCTTCATGCTGTCATCACTACCGGCGGCCGCCCAGGTCGAGTGGCCGCATACGGATTATGATGCGGGGGTAGTCATGGTGCAGCTGTCAGGGGTCGGCAATGTGTCAATGAAAAGCATTCCGGAGAAGAACGCAGATGGCGTATGGGTGCTGTTCGTGATACAATACTATCTGCAGGGGATTGGAACCACCGACACTCTCTATGTGCAATATCTGGACAAGAGCGGGAATCCGCGGTATCCCTCATTCCATCTCATGCCGCGTTTCCCGTATGGGATATCGAACATGACCGATCCGTCCGGCGTGACCGACGATGCAGGAAATCTCTATCTGCTCTTTGGTAATAATGAGCTGAGAATGCAAAAGATCGGTTTGAACGGGTCGGTTCAGTTCGCCGGCGGAGGCACCCAGATCAGTTCCCGGACGACGGAGGGGGCGACTGCCGTTATCTCATCAGGAAACGTGTATGTGGTATGGCAGGAGATAGTGAATGCCCAGAACAGGCTTTTCATCCAACGTCTGAACACCAATGGACTCATCCAATGGACATCGGGCAACGTGACCCCCGCTGCCGGATTCGTCAGGGACAATCACTTCATCTTTTTCAGAGCCACCACCGATGGGGACGGCGGATTGGCGTTGTTCTATACCTGGCGGGATACCATGGCGTGGCAATTCATCTCGCCGAATGGAAACCGATGGATGGAATTTCCTTATGTGCTCGGGACGTTGCGTGACCGGACGCACTCCGAGTTCACCGATATCGTCTATCATGACCGCTCGTGGTATGTTGCCTTCAGCGATATGCGGTATGGTGCGGTCTCGAATTCCGATGTCTTTCTTTTTAAGATCGCCAGATACTCGAACGGACTCGTCACCAATCAATGGGCTTCCGATACGGGCAAAGCCATATGCAAATATCAGGGCATACAGAATAGTCTGCAGCTCACTCCTGATAATGCGGGGGGGATGATCATCAGCTGGCGTGATCTGCGCAATGTCGCACAACAAGGACAAGGGTATCCTCAGGTGTTCGCGCAACGGTGGTTGTTCAATGATGTTGCCCTCTGGACGACGAATGGAACACAGGTGTCGTCGAACTACTTCTCACCTGAAATGTACTATGGGACACCGGTTGCGGTGAACGGCGGAATAGTATTCCCCCTGGATGAAAGCGGGACCGGCATCTCTGCACAGAAGTTGCTGCTCTCAGGTTCTTCACAATGGTATAATAACATCGGCCGGGTATTGTCCATACCGGGCGCGGCACGTTTGATCGGGACCGTAGGGATGAAGAATGGAAAGATCATTTTTGTGTACCGCGACTTTCGCAATGGGACGGTACAGTCGAAGTTGTTGGATCAGAACGGATATCTGGGAGAGAATGGTCCGTTCATCCGTTCCGTCCGCGATGTGATCAATGATCAGGGGAGCAAGGTCTCCGTGCTGTTCCGGGATTCGTGGCGGGAGCTGAATGCGGGGCCGTCGCAATTCAACGCGAATACCTATCGGGTCTTCCGTGGTCTCACCGAGCGGACAATGCCGGAAGGGGTCCGCACGCGGAAGAACGGGACCGCGATCGAAGCGGATGCTCCGAACATGCCGGTGCCCGAGATGACAACCTCGGCGGGTGAAACGATCTATTGGGAGATGATGGCGGAGATCGCGCCGAATGGTTTGGGGGGATACTCGCGGATCGTCCCGACCACTTCCGATTCCGGTCGGCAGGGGATCCCATGGAATTACTACATTACCGGTTACGGCAATTTTTCCTCCATGCCGCCGCTGGTCTGGTACTCCAACATCGACAGCGGGTATTCCGTCGATAATCTTCCGCCCTATCCGCCGCAGATGCCGGCCGGCACTTTCCAGAACGGGAGCGTCGTGCTCCATTGGAGGCCGAATATGGAACCGGATCTTGGCGGATATGAGGTCTATCGCGGCACCGTGCCGACCTTCATCCCGAACGATGCATCGCGCATCGGAACGACGGCCGATACGCTCTTCCGCGACCGGACCGTCCCGTCCGGCGGGAACTACTACTATCTGGTGAAAGCGGTCGATGTGAACGGGAACCGCAGCGACAACAGCAGTATCGTCCCGATGCAGCTGCTGCATGCCGGCGAAGGTGCGGCGCCGCTGCCCACTGATTATGCACTGGAACAGAATTACCCCAATCCGTTCAACCCTTCCACCAATATCGCTTTCGCTGTGCCGGCTGCCGGCATGGTCACGCTGACGGTGACCGATGCGCTCGGCAGGGAGGTCGCGATGCTGATGCAGGGGTACCGTGAGGCCGGACGGTATACCGTGCCGTTCGCGGCATCGCACCTGGCCAGCGGCGTGTATTTCTGCGAGCTTCGTGCGGAGAAGTACACCAAACGGATCAAGATGAACCTGATGAAATGAGGGTGAACGATGCCCTGGCATGAATGCGCGGCGGAACGATGAGGATCCTGATCGTGGATGACAATGACGGGATGCGGGCCGTCATGCGTTCGATCGCTGAGAGGACGGACGAGGGGGTCCATGAACTGCGCGAATGCCGCAACGGAGCGGAGGCGGTGGTGGAGTATGCACTCTGGCACCCGGATGCTGTTGTGATGGATATCGATATGCCGGTGATGGACGGGCTGGCGGCAGCGCGCGAGATCTGCCGGCGGGATGCACACGCCGTGATCGTGCACGTGACGCAGTGGCGCGAGGAGGAGTACCGTGAACATTCCGCCCGCGCCGGTGCGGTGTCGATCATCGGCAAGGAACGACTGACCGATCTTCCGAATGTGCTTGCAGCGCTCCGTCGGGAACAGGAGCGCGGCAGGGAGTGATCAATGGCGTCCCACCGTCACCTTGCGGACGACCCCGAGCTTCCGTCCCAGGAAGAGCTCTCCGACCGCGGTGAACTTCTCCGGAGCGTCGCTCACGAAGAACTGGATGTTCGGCGACTGGGAGCTGCTGTTGCGCAGTCCCTGCGCATCCAGCATCGCTGCCACCGTCCCGGCCGTCGCTTCGCCGGAATCGATGAGCGTCACCATCCCCTTCGTCACCTTCGCGATCGTCCGCTTCAACAGCGGGTAGTGTGTGCAGCCGAGGATGAGCGTATCGATCCGCTCCGTGGTGAGCGGGAAGAGGTACTCCTGGGCGATCAGTTCCGTTGCCTTCAGGTCCAGCCATCCTTCTTCCACCAGCGGGACGAAGAGGGGACACGCCTTGCTGAACACATTCGTCGTTCCGTCCAGCCGCTGCAGTTCGTTCCGGTACGCATTGCTGTTCACCGTTCCCGCCGTGCCGATCACCCCGATCCGCTTGTTCCCCGATGCGCGCAGCGCTGCTTCTGCGCCGGGGATGATCACACCGGTCACCGGCAGGTTCGCCCGCTTCTGCACCACATCCAGCGCCACCGCACTCACCGTGTTGCACGCCACCACGATCATCTTCACATCCCGCGAGAGCAGGAACTCCGTATCGTCGAGCGTGTACTCCCGCACCACCTGCGCGGATTTGGATCCGTACGGCACGCGCGCAGTATCGCCGAAGTAGACGATGTTCTCGTTCGGCAGCTGCTCCAGCAATGCGCGGACCACGGTCAGGCCGCCGATGCCGGAATCGAACACGCCGATCGCTTTACTGTTCTGTAGTGTGTTGGACATTCCGGTTGTTGCTAACTCAGTGTTGTAATTCTGCAATTTGATAATGTGTAATTTCTTTCTCTGTGTTCTCTGTGGCTAAAGATCTAGTTGAACGTTCATCAACCGATCGATCGTATGCAGGATCTCCTCCCGAAGATACTGCTTCTCCGCTTCAGAAGAAATCCGTTTTCCGTTCTTCGTCACGTAGAAGGAATCGACGATCCCGTCGCCGCGTGTCGCCAGTTTCGCGAAGTCGATGCGCATCCCGTTCCGTGCGATGGTCTCGGTGATCTTGTACAGGAATCCGGTCATATCCGGCGCGTAGACGTCGATGATGGTATGACGGCCGCTCTCGTGGAAAACCGCATCGATCCGCACATTGGGATGGAAGAGCGGCTTGGCCCGTCTCCGCCAGCGGCGGTGATACCGTGCGAAGAGCGATTCCAGCGTTTCGGCGCCGGTCAGTACGGACCGGAGGTCGCGGCTGATGGAGCGTTCCTGGTCCGCCGTGAGCGGCAGTTTCGTGGCGCCGTCCACCACGCGGAACGTATCGATCACGATCCCGTCCGGGTCGGTGGCGATCTGCGCATCGAAGATCCCGGCATCATTGGCCGCCAGCACGCCGCAGAGCGTTGCCAGGAGGAATTCGGCATCCCGGGTGATGATGGTGACGACCGTATGCGCCTCCTCGTGGCGGTACTCGGCAGCGACCACATCCAGGGATGCGATGAGCGGAGCATACCGGCTGCGGAGGGTCCCGTCGCTCTGCGCTGGTTCCGCCTCCCGTTCCTCCGCTGTGCCGGTCGCAAGCAGCCGGCGTGTGCGCAGGTAGAGGTCCTGCAGCAGCATCTCCTTCCATTGCGACCAGACCGTTTTGTTCACGGCGGAGAGGTCGCAATAGGTCAGCAGGAACAATAGGTCCAGCTGTTCCGGCCGCCGGAACAGTGCGGCGAACTCCGCGATGCTCGCCGGATCCTCAAGATTGCGGCGGAAAGCGACCTGTTCCATGGCGAGATGGTGACGGATGAGGAAAGCCACATCGTCGTGCTCGTCCGGGATGCCGAACCGCTGCTGCACTTCCTTCCAGATCCCCACGCCGGTCACTTCATGTCCCTGTACGCCGACCGGTTTGGCGATGTCGTGGAAGAGGATCGCCAGATAGAGCGTCACGCGGTCCGGCAGCGCACGGAAGGTCCGTCCGAGGATGCTGCCGCTCTCCTGCAGATGCTCCGCATGTTCCAGCGCGATCAGCGTGTGGGCATCGGTCGTGTAGTAATGGTAGACGCTGTGCTGAAAGAAGGCGACCAGGCGTCCCCACTCCGGCATGAGTGCGCCGAGCACATCGTTGTCATTCATTGTTTGGAGCGTCAGCGCGACGCGCGATGGCAGGCGGAGGATCTCCAGCAGCATCGACGAGGCGCCGGCATCATCCGACCGGAAGAACGGTTCTTTCCGCGTCAGAGCATGGATGGCGGTCTGCAGTTCCGGGGCCAGACTGACGGAGTGGAATCCGCTCCAATGATACGCGCGAAGGACCTCTGCCGGCGAGGTAAACACCGGCGGTGAAACGCGGTGGTGCAGCAGCCGTTCGCGGATCTTGAACTGTGCGTCGAGCACCTCCTCGCGGCGGAGGGTCCAGAAGGACGAACCGCTGTTGGCGCGGAAGCGGTCGATGAGCCTCCGGTTCAGCCGGTGGATCGTCCGCGCATGCAGGAAGTAATCACGCATGCACGACTCCACCGATTCTACCGGGGTGGTCCGCCGGTACCCGAGATGCTCCGCCACTTCGCGCTGTTTGGAGAATTCCATGACATCGTTCTGCGCGCCGGACAGGTAGTGGAGCTCGTTCCGGAGACGGAGGATGCCATCGAAGGCCTTGAGACATTCATCCCGCTCACCGGCAGGGATCGCACCGGTCGCAGCGAGCTGTTCGATCAACGCAGCGCAGGCGGAACCGAAGGTGCGGAACGGGTCACGGGTGAACCAGGCGGTATCGGAGGACCGGTGGATCCAGACGAGCGAATGCAGGTCGCGGATGCCGCCGGCGCAGTTCTTCACGTTCGGTTCCAGCAGTTTCACCGAGTGTTCGTACTTCCGGTGCCGCTCATCCACCCCGGCGATGACCGCCGTGAGGAATTTCCGGTCCTTTTTCTGCGCCACCGCTGCCAGGAAGCGCGCGGTATAGTCGGACATCACCGCCGTGTTGCCGCAGATGTACCGGCTCTCCAGTACCGATGCCCAGACATCCACATCGGTCTGATAGAGGTTCAGACAGTCCTCGATGGTGCGCACGGAGTGGCCGACATCGAAACCCAGGTTCCAGAGCGAGTGCAGGAAGCGCTGTGCCGTGGCGGCATGCTCCGTCCGCTGCTGCTCGTTCGCGAAGAGCACCATCACATCCACATCGCTGTGCGGCGCCATTTCGCACCGGCCGTAGCCGCCCAGTGCCACCACGGCAAAGCTGTCGCGGGACGGTTCCGGAAGTTCGTTCCACAGCATCGTCAGGGTCGCATCGACCAGCTGCGTCAGTTCGGAGGCGACCGCCAAACCTCCGGCACCGCACCGGTGGAAGCGGAAGATATTGTCATATTCGCGGGTGAAGAATTCTTTGACCGGCATCTATAATAGATAACAGAAATGCGGAGAAGTGCAATATTGCAGGCGGTTGGAGGTCGTACGGGATGAACAAGGGCCGGATGCTGCTGAGAGGGGAAATCACCAGGAACGAGAACCGCACACTGCGCTTCCCCTGAAGCGACAGTCTGCGGTCCACCGTTCCGGCTCCCGACAATCTGGGGAAAGAACGCTTCGATTGCCATTTAGAAAGGTCTAATGAGAGAAATCTAATCCCGGACGATCATGGCCGGGTTCAGCGCAGTTTCCGCGCTGCCACTGCCACTCCTTTCAATGTTGCGGTGCTGCCGCCGAGATTGTCCATTGCTTCCAGCAGGATGATGTACGGACCGATGCGGACGCGGTGCCCCTGATCGTCCCTGCCATCCCAGAGGATGGAACCGGCCGCTGCGGACGGCTCTTGGTGTGCAAGGGTCCGGATGAGTCTGCCGGAGACATCGAAGATGCGGATACGGATGGTGTTGCTCCGGGAAGGAAGGGAATAGCCGATGGAGAGGAAATCCTCATGACCGTCCTGGTCAGGTGAGAATGGATTCGGTGCCAGCAGCAGCGATGAGGAGGGAGGTGCGGTACGGAGTTCGATGCTGTTCCGTGCGGCAGGGGTGGAGCGGTGGACAGCAACGGATGAACTCCAGTTGCGGGGATCATCCGCTCTGCCGTCGGGGTCGATCCGTTCCAGTGACCGGCCGGCGGACGCAACGGTACGGAGATGCCATCCCGGAGAGAACCGGAGTGAATCGATCACCGCGCCGGCAAGGTCGTCGTGCAGGGCAGCGAGTTCGCTCTGCGGCCGCTGGAATCGCTGCTGCAACGGCGCGATCTCGCGCTTGAGGTCACGCATCTCGAGGTCGACCACGAGGAACTCGCGTTGGCTTGAGACCGTGCCGGTGATCAGCAAGTTGGCGCCGAGCGAGTGCGCGACGTTGACGACATCGCTGGCGCCGCTGCGCACACGC
>JABWAK010000280.1 GCA_013361065.1 Bacteroidota bacterium | reverse complement strand
CGCACCGCCATCCACCAATCCTGCCGTTTGCTCATAGTAGGACCGTTCCATCTCCTCGAATGAGATGTGTCCGAGCGACGGAAGTTTCGTGGTCGGTCCGATGGAACCGGCCACGAAACGGGGGTGCTCTTCCGTCGAGAATTCACGCGCGACCTTCTTTGCGATCTCAGCGCCGAGTTTGCTGATCTCATACGCACGGTCCTGCAGTCCGTACTCCGCCAGCACGATGGACGAGGAGCCGAACGTATCGGTCTCGATCACATCGACACCGACCGTCAGAAAGTCCCGATGGACCTTTTCGATGGCAGCGGGCTTGGAAACGAGAAGATACTCGTTGCAGCCGTTGAGATGCTCCCCGCCGAAATCGTCCGCGGTGAGATTTTGGGTCTGGATATTGGTCCCCATGGCACCGTCAAATACGACGATCTTTTCTTTCAGGACCTGTTCGAATGTTTTGCTCATAAATCCTTTATCATCCTGCACACCGAACCGGACACAGTTGAGGCCAAATCCGGAAAATGAAAAACCCCGACAGCATTCAGATCTGCGTCGGGGTATATGGCAAGGACTACCATCGACGCTTTAGCAATTTTGTGCAAATTGAGCGGCTGCAAGCTGTCGTTTTCAAATCGCCGCTTCAGTAATTTACGGAAGTTCCGTCTGAATAACAACTTTCCAATGTGTGAAACCGTGTCAAGGTTATAAACCTTGACACGGTTTCGAATCATTCCTCGTTGAACACGATACTTTTAAGGATGGTCTTGTCATCTTCATCGAATTCATCAACGAATCGCCGATATTCTGCTCCGGACCCGAACATTGCATCTCGGATATCCGATCCTTTCCTGGAGTTTTTCGACTCATCCACCCAGAGATGATAGTCGGAAAATTCCCAATCCGAGATGTCCTTCACAAGCTGTGCTTTGAGAGGATTCCGATGGATGTATCGGATAAGGTGAAGACAATGCTGCTGGGAACGGACGTGCTTCCGTTTGCATTGTCCCTGGAACAGCGTTCCACTCAACAAATAGCGTTTATTCATCGCTTGCGTGAACGATGTAAACACGGAACGAAGGCATTGCCCCATATTCCCGCCTGGATCGACCCTTAGCAGCAAATGATAGTGGTTCGGCATCAGGCAATACGCCACCAGTGTGATATGAAACTTTTTGGTACACTTATTAATTCGACGAATCAGAAACCGATAATTCTCCTCCTCAAAGAAGATCGCCGAGCGGTGTGCGCCACGATTATAAACATGATAATAATGACCTTCCTGATAGTGCATCGTGCACCTTTTTCCAGGAAGATACGGACCAAGGATTGATTTCGATTTGGCAAATAAGGGAGAAATATGAGACAATCGAAGGACATCACAGAGGAAGCCGCAAGAAGCAACCACATCGGTCAGAAAAAAATACCGGCAATGGATCGTTTAAAACAAAACCGTGTCAAGGTTTAAAACCTTGACACGGTTTTTGGGACGGTTTTGTTGACGCTGTGGTTACTCTAGCACTCCGTTGCACTCAGCGCCAAGCCCGCTTCTGAAGTCTCTTTGTATTTCTTGGACATATCCTCACCCGTTGCTTTCATGACTTTGATGACCGAATCGAGGGAGATCTTCTGATAGGCATGATTCCCTGATGATGCGAGCAGATATGCATTGTACGCTTTGACGGCCCCCATCGCATTCCGTTCAATACAGGGGATCTGCACATAGCCGCCGATCGGGTCGCACGTCATCCCAAGATGGTGTTCAATGGCGA
>JABWAK010000279.1 GCA_013361065.1 Bacteroidota bacterium | reverse complement strand
TGGACAGGTGGATCTGGATTGGGACGATAATAGTGAGTCTGACTTCGCCAAGTACTATATCTACGGCGGTACGAACAGTAATCCGACCACACTGATCGACTCCACGACATCGATCGCCGCATCGTTCAGGACCATTGTGGGACTGTCGAACTACACAACGTACTATTTCCGCATCACAGCCAAGGATACATCGGGGAATGTGAGCGCCTATTCGCTGGAAGCGACCGCGACACCGACCGATGGTACACCTCCTGGTCCGGTGAGCCTTGTTTCTGCATACGGTACAGACGGGACCGTTTCACTGAAGTGGAATATGTCATTGTCGACGGATGTCAACAGATATAGAATCTTCCTCGGCACCTCCAGTCCTGCAACGAGTCTGTTCGATTCTACACTGCAGCGGAACGATACTCTAGCCGTCTTGAGCGGCTTGACCAATGGAACGGTATACTATTCCCGGATCATCGCTGTCGATTCTAACGGCAATGCCAGTGTCTTCAGTAACGAACAGTTCACCACACCTGTCGCACCGGACCTGGCGGCTGCTGACAACGATGGTTCAACGCGCTTGTTGCTCCATCTGAACGAGACTTCCGGTACAACAACATCCGATCATTCTTCCTTTAACAATAACGGACTGGCATCAGGCACCACGATCGTCACCGGTCGGTCCGGTCCGGCGCGGGAATTGAACGGCAGCGGTGATCATATCGCTGTGGCAGATGCAGCATCGCTCCAGCATACCGATCTTACAGCCGAAGGCTGGTTCCGGTTCAATTCCACCGTTGGTGTGATGACGCTGATCTCCAAAACGATCGGCTCCGGAATGAGTGATTCCTATATTCTGTATTATGCGAACGGTTCATTGAATGGTGTCACCGGTGATATAGGCGGGACCGGAACGATACTGTCGGCATCCTGGACCCCCGTGCCGGGACAGTGGTACCATATCGCATACACTCTGGATGACGCTGCATCGACCCATTCATTGTATGTGGATGGTGTCCGCATCGCGTCCGGAAGTGCCAGCATCAGCATGGGTTTTGACGGACATCCTGTCCTGGTCGGTGCGGAGTACGAGAATGAAGTACTTTCATCCTTCTTCCATGGTGCGATCGATGAAGTGCGAGTTTCCGATATTGTTCGGAACCCGGTTTCATTCAAACTGCAACTGCCTCCTGTTGCGGTATCAGCGAACGGTATTGGTACCTCGGTGTCCGTCACCTGGTCCAACGGCGGCGGTGGTACTCCATTGATGCGGTATCGTATCTACCGCGGTGCGGATTCGACAACTCTCACGCTGATCGATTCGGTCTCCACCACATCCTATGGGGATACCGGTCTGCCGTACAATACGCAGTTCTTCTATCGTGTTGCCGCTGTCGATTCCACCGGTTTTGAAAGCGTCCGAAGCTACGCCGCTTCTGCCACCACACAATCGGTCACCGCCACCTTCCAGGTGGATATGCGGACCGCTGTCCAGTGGGCACGGTTCAATCCCGCGACCGATTCAGTGATCGTCCGCGGCAGCAAGCTGCCGTTGGCCTGGACAGGATCGCAGCATGTGCTGACCGATCCGGATAATGATTCGGTCTACACGCTGTCCGTTGCGATGTCCGGGATCGACTCGCTCGAGTACAAATATCTGGTCCTCACTGCCGGTCGGGACCGGTGGGAGCGTGAGACCCCGCTCAATCAGAATCGGCTCGCCATCCTGTCCGCCGGTGCACAGAATCTTCCGCTGGTCTCCTTCGATGATCTGCCTGTCTATGCCCATGGACTGTATGAATACC
>JABWAK010000126.1 GCA_013361065.1 Bacteroidota bacterium | reverse complement strand
CATTGATCCTTGGCGAACATGCCACGAAGCAGGAGGTCGGATACCGCTATCGTGACCCGCTCAAGATCGAACGCCGCAATCCGATTCCGGTCCCGGTATTCTTCCCGGATTTCACGCTGAATCCGTTCACCGTCCGCCTCTTCAATGAAGTACGGTATCTCACCTACCTGCAGCAGGATTCGTTCGTGGAATACGAACCGTTCTTCTATCCTCTCGATTTTGTCGGGGAATGGAACCGGATCTACGGCAAACGGGGATTCACCCAATATCAGTTCGTATTGCCGAAAGAATCTTCACGGGAAGGACTCCGGAAGATCCTCACAGCGATCGCCGGCTCAGGGGAAGGTTCGTTCCTGGCAGTCCTGAAGCTGTTCGGCAAACAGGAAGGGATGCTATCCTTCCCGAAAGAGGGTTATACGCTCGCGCTCGATTTCGCCATCACTCCGGCCGCACTGGCTTTGTTCCCTCGGCTGGATGCGCTCGTTGATGAATACGGCGGACGGCTCTATCTGACCAAGGATGTGCGGATGGAGCGGGGAATGTTCGAGAAAGGATATGCCCACGGAACAGAAGCGTTCCGGCGTATCAAGCACCGGGTCGATCCCGGCAGGAAATTCCAATCAATGCAGTCCAAACGCATCGGTCTCTGACCGACGGAAGTGAATACGTTGACATGAAACATATCCTGATCATCGGTGCCGGTTCCGACATTGCCCGTCCGCTAGCATATCTCTATGCGAAGGCCGGATACGGGATCTATCTCGCCAGCAGAAGCTTTGAACGGTTGAACAAGGATGCGGCAGATATCCGCAACCGCTTCAATGTGGATGCGGCAGCTTTCGCGTTCGATGTGACGCGCACCGACACGCATGCTGCATTCTATTCATCTCTGCCCGAGCGTCCGGACGGAGTGATCTGTCTTGCCGGTATCCTCGGCGACCAGAAACAATCTGAGGTGAACTTCACAGCAGCTGCCGAGGTGATCAATGCGAACTTCACCGGCCTTGTCTCGATCATCCACCTGATCGCTGCGGAGATGGAGCAGCGCAGGAGCGGATTCATCGTCGGCGTCAGTTCCGTGGCAGGAGAGAAGGGGAGGAAGAGCAATTACGTCTATGCCAGCGCTAAAGCCGGATTCACGGCGTTCCTCTCCGGTCTGCGGAACCGCTTATTCCCATCCAATGTGCAGGTGCTGACGGTCCATCCCGGATTCATCCGGACGAAGATGATCGCCGGCCGCGAGACTCCGGGGATCATCACCGCATCGCCGGAAGAAGTGGCGAAAGATATTTTCACAGCTCAACAAAGCGGGAAGGATTTCATCTATTCCAAATGGTTCTGGCGCTTCATCATGCTGGCATTCAGGATGATCCCGGAACCGGTCATCAAAAAGCTGGATCTGAAATGACGACGCGCGGACGGGCGGAATTGGCGCTGTTCGCCACCACGTTCATCTGGGGCAGTACCTTCGTTGTGGTGAAGGCAGGATCCGGCGATATCTCCCCGTCGCTCTTCATTGCTTTGCGTTTCGGCATCGGTGCATTGGCGTTCGCCCTGTTCCTGCTTCCGCAGTTAAGGACCATCAAGCGCTCCACCGTCCTCCGTTCGATGATCCTCGGCGCCATGCTCGGGACAGGCATCCTGCTGCAGAACAACGGGATCTATCTGACCACGGCCTCCAAATCTGCCTTCATCACCGGACTGATGGTGATCTTCACTCCGATCGCTCAGCTCATCCTGGAACGACGTCCCCCCAAGGCCGGGAATATCATCGGCATCATCATCGTGACTGTCGGACTGTACTTGCTCACATCACCGTCCGGTTCAGAACTCAATACCGGCGACCTGCTCGTGCTGGTCTCCGCCGCCATCTTCGGCGTCTATATCGTCTATCTTGATATCTTCTCGAAAGAGGAGAACGTCCTGCACCTTTCGTTCCTGCAGGTGAGCGTCACCACACTCACAGCCCTGCTTGTCGTACCGTTCGAGACCTTCGTCTTCGAACCGACGGCTCAATTGATCGGCTCCCTGCTCTACATGGGCATCTGTGCGACCGTCTTCACTACCTATGTGCAGACACGGTTCCAGAAGGATACCACACCGACCCGGGCGGTGATCATCTTCACCATCGAGCCGGTGATCGCATCGGTCCTCGCGTATTTCGTCCTCGGAGAGGTCCTCGGTCTGACCGGCATCATCGGCGCAGCACTCATCGTGGCCGGGATCCTCTTCTCAGAATTCTCGGACAGCATCACCCGGTTCGTCAGCGGCGATACTGTGCAGGAGGGGAGATGAGTACGGTGAATGCGAAGATCATTGTGCGCGGTATGGTGCAGGGTGTCGGCTACCGCTGGTTCGCCGACCGGAACGCCCGCAAGTACGATCTGACCGGGTTCGTGGAGAACAGACCCGACGGGACCGTCTATTTGGAGGTGGAAGGGAAGAAAGAGTGGATCGAGGATTACCTGCGGGACCTTCGAAAGGGTCCGAACCTCTCCAAGGTCGATGAAGTGACGGTGGAATGGAGTGCCGCTCACCATTTATTCATTAATTTCAAGATCAAAGCATGAATCAGCGCATCGGTTTCGGATTCGACGTCCACCAGTTCGCCGAGGGGCGTCCCCTCGTCCTGGGCGGTGTGACGATACCTTTTGAACGAGGATTATCGGGTCATTCCGATGCCGACGTCCTGCTGCATGCCATCTGCGATGCCTTACTCGGTGCTGCCGCACTGGGTGATATCGGAAAACACTTCCCGGATACCGATCCTGCGTATAAGGGAATATCGAGTCTGACACTCCTGACCCATGTCGGTTCCCTGCTGCGAAAGCATGGGTATTCCATCGGCAATATCGATGCGACTCTCGTCATGGAGCGGCCGAAGATCGCCCCGTATTCCCAGACCATGCGGGGGAATATCGCCGATGCTCTGCAGGTCAGTATTGATGCTGTGTCCGTGAAGGCGACAACAAATGAGGGAATGGGCTTCATTGGAACCGGCCAAGGCGCAGTTGCTCATGCAGTTGCAATGATCTTCTCAGAAGGAAAATAACTCTTTTGGAATCTCTCATTACGTTCCTGCAGCAGCTGGACCCGATCTGGGTCTATGCATCGATCTTCCTGATCGCCTACGTCGAGAATATCTTTCCCCCATCTCCGAGTGACGTGATGATCGTTGCCGGCGGATATCTTATCGGCATCGGCCATATCGACCTCTGGACCTCCCTCATCGTGTCCACTCTCGGCAGTACGACCGGGTTCATGACCATGTACAAGATAGGGGACTGGTTCGGACTGCGGATCATTGAACAGGGGAAGATAAAATTCCTGCCGTTGGATTCCGTCCATACCGTCGAGCGGTGGTTCCGTCAGTATGGATATTGGCTGATCGTCATCAACCGGTTCCTGTCCGGTACCAGGGCCGTCGTCGGATTCTTTGCCGGCATGGCCGAAGTGAAGTTCATCCCGACCGCCATCCTGTGCTTCATCAGTGCCATGCTCTGGAATGGCATCCTGCTCTACGCCGGAACCTTGCTTGGAAAGAATTGGGAAGAGATAGGTTCCTATTTAACGACCTATAGCCAAGTTGTTACAGGGCTGATTGTTATCGCATTGCTTGTTGCTGCATACTATTGGTATAAGCGGAAGGACAAGGGCAATGCTTGAGTTCCTGTATTCGGTCGATGTCCGGTTGTTCTTCTTCATCAACCATACGCTGGCGAATCCGGTACTCGATGCCGTCATGCCGGTATTGACCGATTTCAATAAGCTCCTGCCGGTCAGGATCGGCGCCGTGCTTTTCATCCTGTATATGCTCCTCCGCGGAGGACGCAATGGAAGGACCATGATCGGCGTTCTTGTCCTGACGATCATCATCAGCGATCAGGTGAACAGCGGATTCCTGAAGGAACTGTTCGGCCGCGTCCGTCCCTGCCGGGCATTGGAGGGGGTCAGGATGCTTGTCGGCTGCGGGGGAGGACTCTCGTTCCCGTCATCCCACGCCGTGAACAATTTCGCTGCGGCAGCTGTCATCGGTCGGTATTACCCGGCACAACGGTATTATTGGCTTGTCTTTGCAGCGGTCATCGCGTTCTCCCGTCCGTATGTCGGCGTCCATTATCCATCCGATATCCTGGCCGGCAGCATCATCGGGGCCGGTATAGGATTTGGACTGACGAAGCTTGCCGATCGTTTCCTTCCTGGTCAAAAATCTACTCTATAACGGATAGGTCAACCTATTGTGAAACAATTCTTTACCTTCGATAAAGAGAAGCGGTTCCTTGTCTCATTGATGACGGCGACAGCGGTCATTCTTGGATTCTCATTCCCGCCGTTCTCCTTCGGTATCACTGCATTCTTTGGGTTCGTACCGTTCCTGATCATGGCGGACAGGATCGGTTCATACGGACGGTTCTTCCGGTATTCCTATGCCACCTTTTTCTTCTTCTCGCTGATCAGCCTCTACTGGGTCGGAGGCTTCACGCATGGCAAAGACCCGTTCCTGATGATCGCCGGGGCGGCGTTGTTCCTGTGGGAACCTCTTGTTCTGTCCATTCCCGCCATGGTCTATTACTTCGTGCGGAGACAGTTCCGGAACAATCTCTCACACGTTGCCTTTCCATTCATCTGGATCACCATGGAATGGCTGTACGCATACGGGGAACTGGCATTCCCGTGGCTGCATATCGGCAATACACAGACCTATCAGCTCGACAAGATCCAGTTTGCGGATATTACCGGGGTCTACGGAATCTCTCTTTGGGTCCTGGTGATCAATGTGCTCGTCTATTCCATCATCCTCCTGATGCAATCGGACCGGAAACGGTCAAAAGCCATCATGATCGCGGTCGGCATTGCCATTCTCTATGTGCTGCCTGACTTCTATGCGCCGCAGGTTCCATCAGAAGGACCGTCCGATGGTGTCACGATCGGTATCGTTCAACCGAATATCGATCCATGGGACAAATGGGAAGGTGCAGATACATTCGAAGGACGATGGGCGCAAGTGGAACGATATCTGTCACTTATCTCATCTCATATCGATGAAAGTGTAGACATCGTTGTCCTCCCTGAGTCTGCCATCCTGCTGAACCTGCCGCAGTTCAGGGACCACATGGAACGGGTGATGACAGCGGCGGATACGATGCAGGTATCGATCCTCTCCGGATACGTCCGCGTGAAATATTATGCCGACGGGACGGCACCGGTCACCAGTAATACGCTGCGCGGATCGACGGTCCGGTATGATTCCTATAACTCCATCTTATTCGTCCAGCCTGGCATCGATACGGTGCAATCGTACAGCAAGATGCGGCTGGTGCCGTTCGCCGAACGGATCCCGTATGCAGAACAGATACCGGCGTTGATCGAACCGCTTCGTTGGGGAGTGGGGATCAGTAACTGGGGGCTGGCAAAGGACAGTACTTTGTTCCAGGCACACAGCGATTCTGTGAAATTCCTCGCCATGGTCTGTTATGAATCGATCTTTCCGGAGTTCGTCGCGGAATTCGTGAAAAAAGGAGCAGAATTCCTTGTCTTCACAACGAACGACAGCTGGTGGGGAAATACCTCCGGTGCACGGCAGCATAACCAATATGCGGTCCTGCGGGCGATCGAGAACCGTCGTTGGGTCGCCCGATGTGCCAATGGTGGTATCTCTTCGTTCATCGACCCTCACGGCACGATGTATGACGCGACAGACATGTATACAGAGACCTATATCCAGCGGACAATCCATCCCCGGACCGAGCTGACATACTATAGCCGGCATGGGGACTGGCTTGCGAGAATATGCGCAAGCATAGCATTGGGAATTTTATTATTTTCAATCAGTTATACTATCTATCGGAAGTACAATGGCTGACCAGTTCATCGATATGCGAAGCGATACTGTCACCCGTCCAACGGCCGCGATGCGTTCCGCAATGGCTGCCGCAGAGGTGGGGGATGATGTCTTTGGTGAGGATCCGACCGTCAACGAGCTGCAGCGTACCGTTGCGGCGATGCTTGAAAAGGAACAAGCATTGTTCGTCCCGAGTGGATGCATGAGCAATCAGCTCGGTCTGAAAGCACATACGGAGATGGGTGATGAAGTGATCATGGAGCAGGATGCTCACATGTTCAACTATGAGACCGCCGCTCCTTCCGTGATGTCCGCCGTTCAGGTGAAGACCATCCCGGGGATCAACGGTGTGTTTCGTGCGGAGGAACTGCCGCCGCATATCCGTCCGGCACAGTATTACATGCCGCGGACCAGGGTGATCTGCATCGAGAATACGCACAACCGGGCAGGGGGGACCGTCTTCCCGATCGATGAGATAAAAAAGATCTCGGAGTTCTGCCGGAAGAACGGGATCATGTTCCATCTGGACGGTGCACGTCTCTGGAATGCGTCGGTGGCGACCGGGATCCCGGTACACGAATGGGCGCAATATTTCGATTCGGTCTCGGTCTGCTTCTCCAAAGGGCTCGGTGCACCGGTCGGTTCCGCGCTCTGCGGTACCAAAGAGTTCATCACCCGCGCGCATAAATGGAGGAAGGTGTTCGGCGGCGGTATGCGACAGGCCGGTATCCTTGCGGCAGGAGCATTGTACGCCGTTCAGAACAATATCCCCCGGCTTGCGGAGGATCATGAGAAGGCGAAATACCTTGCGGAGGCCCTTGCAGGGATCCCCTCCATTCGCGTTGACCTGGCGAATGTGCAGACCAATATCATCCTGGTGGATGTTGAACGGACCGGTAAAACGCCGCAGGAGTTCATTGCGCTCGCCAAGGAGAAAGGATTACTGATCTCGGGTGGGACATTCACGAAGTTCCGCATCGTCACTCACATGGATGTCTCGATGGAACAGGTGCACCGGGCCGCAACGATCGTTGCGGATCGTCTGTGCGGCGCAGTAGCAAACCCTATCATCCGAAATGCTCAGGAAAAGAGGCAACTTGCGGAAATCAAGAGCTGGCTAGAAACGCGCGGGTATCGGCATCTTGCAATTGGTGAGGGGACAAAATTTCAGACTATGCCTCCCGGCACATTTAGCTTCCGTCTTAACGTGCAGGTCAAGCTGGAGGGAGGCGTTCAATCTGTCAACATCCCTGTAGATGCGGTAGTGATGCCAAAAAATGCGGAGGCTGGGGACTTCCCGCTGATGTTCGAGGCCAAGTCAGCGGGTGATTTCACCAATACGAACAAACGCCGAAAGGAGGAGGCCGTAAAAATGGCGCAGCTTCGCAGCACGTACGGGGACAAAGTACGCTTCAACCTCTTCCTCTGCGGATACTTTGACAGTGGATATCTCGGATATGAAGCTGCCGAAGGCATTGATTGGGTATGGGAGCACCGCATCGACGACCTGGCTTTGTTTGGACTATGACCATGCCCAGCAAAACAGACGCGATAGAACAGCGACGCTGTGCTTTGCAAGCAGCACTCGATGCTCGTAAATCACAGGCAGAACGAAACAAGCTCGGTCAGTTTGCTACTCCCACGCAACTAGCGCGCGACATGCTGGCTTTTGGTCTCGGTTTGCTCCCCGAGGGCGAGAGCATTCGCTTTTTTGATCCGGCGATTGGCACCGGCTCCTTTTATTCAGCACTACTGGCAACGATGGAACATCAGCCGCTGGCTTGGGCTCGCGGTTTTGAGGTTGATCCTCACTACGAACTGCCCGCTAGAGAACTTTGGGATGGCGAGCGCCTGCAGACCACGCTTGGCGATTTCACCCGCCAGGTGGCTCCACTGGTTGAAGCCGAGCGGGCGAACCTGCTTATCTGCAATCCACCGTATGTGCGTCACCATCATCTGGCCAGTGGTGAGAAAGCGCGCCTGCAGGAGGCGGCGCGGGTAACGGCAGGCGTTGAGCTTTCCGGCTTGGCTGGCCTCTACTGCTACTTCATGGCACTTTCCCATAGCTGGTTGAGCGAAGACGGTGTTGCAGGCTGGCTCATTCCAAGTGAGTTCATGGACGTAAATTACGGGCGCGCACTCAAGGCGTACCTGCTTCGCGAAGTCACCCTGTTGCACGTTCATCGGTTCGACCCAAACAACGTGCAGTTCGACGATGCACTGGTGTCCTCGGCAGTTGTGTGGTTCAAAAAGGACAAGCCGAAAGCAGATCACTCCGTGACGTTTTCATACGGCGGCACGATGCAGAAGCCGTCGATTTGCAAGCGCGTTAGCGTGGTAGATCTGGAAAGCGCAGGTAAGTGGACGCGCTTCCCAAAACAGGACATGGAAGCCCCGCATGAAGGCTACCGTTTGGGTGACCTCTTCGCCATCAAACGGGGGATTGCGACCGGAGGCAACGAGTTTTTTATCTTGGACGAAGATAAGGTGCGTACGCTCGGACTGCCGCAGGAGTTCCTTCGCCCCATCTTGCCGAGCACACGCCACATTAAGGTCAACGAGGTCAAAGCGGATGCGGATGGGGTCCCGCTATTGGAAAAGAGACTCTTTTTGCTGGATTGTGATCGCCCAGAAGACGAACTGAAACGCAACTACCCCGCGCTCTGGGAGTATCTGCAAACTGGGCTGGAACACGTTGCTTCAGGTTATCTATGTCGGTCACGTCGTTTCTGGTATGCCCAAGAGAGACGCGACGCGGCGCCGATTGTCTGTACTTATATCGGCCGCAGTGACCATGACGGCCAGCCATTCCGCTTCCTTCTGAACAACAGCAAAGCTACGGCCACCAACGTCTATTTGTGCCTTTACCCGCAACCCGTTCTTGCAAGCCGTCTTCGAGAGCAGCCTGACGCGCTTCGTAGATTGTGGGGAGCGCTGAATTCGATAGGTAAGGAAACTATGCTCGGCAATGGACGTGTCTACGGCGGTGGCATGCACAAGCTAGAGCCGAAGGAACTTGCCAATGTGCCTGCTGACGATCTAGCCGCCCTTGTCGGACTGCCTCCTAAGGCGAATACGCGACAGCTAGAACTTGAATATGCAGTCGCGGCCTGAGTTTGACACCGATGCACGTACGCGCCGCATTCAGATGTCCACGATGCCGAAGTTCAGCAGCGGCTTTGTTGCGGTCAACCCCAACTCCAAAATTCCGGCGCTGATGGACCGCAGCGATGGTGCCAACCCGATGCGCGTGTTCGAGTCCGGCGCTATTCTCTTGTACCTGCCCGAAATCGCCGCGAGCGGCCCGCGCCGCGCGGGCGCCGAGCGCGCCGCCATCAACGCCCCCATGCAGGGCACGGCGGCCGACCTCATCAAGCTGGCCATGGTGGCGGTGCAAAAGGAGCTGGATGCACACAAGCCGACCATCAAAATGATCATGCAGGTGCACGACGAACTGGTGTTCGAGCTGCCCGAGGCCGAAGTGGACTGGCTGCGCAGCCACATCCCGCGCCTGATGGCCGATGTGGCTGCGCTCAAGGTGCCGCTGCTGGCCGAGGTGGGCGTGGGGGCTAATTGGGATAAGGCGCACTGAGTAGGGCGTACGCTTTGAGGGTGAATATTTTTGGTGTTTTTGGCCTCTAGCGCTTATCCAGTAAGTGCTAGCTGCTAGCAAAATTATTGTCAGTGCCTGCGTTGCTCAGCTTGCGTGCGGGACGAAACCAACGAGCCGCCCTTTGCGCGGTGGAAAATTGAGGAACGGATGCCAGTCAATCTCGACAAGCCCCATCTATGGAAAGCTGACGTTGCTCTGTCGGTGGATATGTACAACGACTGGTTTATGCGGTTTGCACCGCAGGCCTTTCGCTCGACGCGGCTGCAAACGACGAATGATGTTGAAGCCGCACTCCGCGCAACAGGTAATTTAAGGCAACGCTGATTAAGTCCACCGTTTCGGGGTTTCAAACGTTATCCGCCTATGAAGCAGCAGACCTTGGCAATGGCCGCAGATCAAGACAGCGGATTCGAGCATTCGCGCAAGCCCACCCGACGCGAAGAGTTCTTGCGGACCATGGAGACAATAGTGCCGTGGGCCGCGCTCTGCCAGGTGATAGAGCCGCACTACCCCAAGGCAGGCAATGGCCGCCCGCCCATTGGCTTGGAGCGGATGCTGCGCATCCATTTCCTGCAGCATTGGTTCAACCTGGCCGATCTTGCATGCGAAGAGGCCCTTTATGACAGCGCCAGTCTGCGCCGCTTTGTGGGCATTGACCTGGGCCGCGAACGCGTGCCCGATGCCACCACGCTGCTGAAGTTTCGCAAGCTACTCCATGAGCACAAGTTGGGCGAAGCCCTGTTTGCCAAAGTAGGCCAGCAATTGCAGGAGCGCGGCTTCAAGGTCAACACTGGCACCATCGTGGATGCAACCATCATCGCAGCGCCCAGCTCCACCAAGAACGCCGACAAAGCGCGCGACCCCGACATGCACCAGACACGCAAAGGCCAGCAATGGTATTTCGGCATGAAGCTGCACATTGGCGTGGACAGCCAAAGCGGGCTGGCGCACAGCGCTGTGGTGACGGCGGCCAACGTGCACGACAA
>JABWAK010000125.1 GCA_013361065.1 Bacteroidota bacterium | reverse complement strand
ACGGTGCTGGGGATCGGTTCGGGATAGTATTTCTGGCAGCAGGCGTACGCTTCCAGACTCTCCATATTCCAGTAGGAGGGACAGTTGGCGCAGTGGATGTTCTCGCCTTCCAGATAGAAATCGTTCGAACGGCACGATTCACTGATACTCATCGCAGTGACGATCTTGCCGCGCGGCGTCACATAGATGAGGATGGGGATCGTCTGGACACCCTCCGGATCGTTCACCCGTACGATCCGGTAGTTCATCACCTTCTCGGAGGAGATGACGATGTCATTCCCGTCGATCATACCGGCCATGGTGGAACTGTTGATCCGTTCCTTGGACGGTGCGATACCGTAGCCGATGGAGGGCTGATGGTCGATCACCGGATGGTAGGTGCGGTTGATGGTGGCGAAGAAATAACCGACGCCACCGACCAGGACGGCGATCAGGATGACGATGGAAGCGGTCTTGATCATCCGCTGCTGCGGGGTCACTTCGACCACTCTCAGCACATTGCCGCACTGCAGACAGACGATGGCGGAACTGAGCTGCTGCGATCCGCATTTGGGACAGGTCATGAGGGCTCCTAATTAGAGGACGTTGAAGAACGATTTCACACCGAGCGGTTCGATGCTGTAGAACGGTTCACCGTAGGCGACATTCACCAGACTCCCGTAGTGCATGTCCCGGGCCCGTATCGATTCCAAGAACAACTTTGAGCTCAACATGGTTTCCCGTTCCTTGCTTTTCGGGTTGTAGAACTGCGAGGAGAACGCCTCCAGCGACCGCTGCTTCACGTCATAGACGTCGGAGACATCCACGATGAAAGAGGGGGTGAACTCGTATTTCTGCATGAAGTGGAAGTATTTGGCGGGACGGAACGGCTCCTGTTTCTTCCCGTTGTAGGTGGTCCTGATCTTCTCCAGTCCGCTGTAGAACCACGCCTCACGGCAGAGCCGATGGGCATGCTCATGGTCCGGATGCCGCTCCTGCCAGTGCGGGAAGAGCAGCACCGTTGGCTGATAATGCCGGATCACCTGCATCAGTTTGCGGATATTCGGCTGGTTCACTTCGATGTTGCCGTCCTGCAGCTTCAGCCGCATCCTTTCGGTGATGCCGAGGACCGCGGCGGCTTCCTCCGCCTCCTTCAGGCGGATGGCGCGGGTCCCGCGCGTACCGAGTTCACCGTCCGTCAGGTCCAGAATGCCGACCGATTTCCCTTGTTTCACTAATTTGGCCACCGTCGCGGAACAGGAGAGTTCGATATCGTCCGGATGGGCGCCGATGGCAAGTACGTCGAGTTTCATGGTTTTTCCTTTCAATATACTGAACGTTTTTGTTATTCGCACTCTTTGGAATAATACGTATATTCATCCATGAGCGAAGAACGGATCTTCACGGTCGGCGAACTCACCCGGCAGATCAAAGGGGTGCTCGAACTCGGATTCCCGAACCAATGGGTGCAGGGGGAGATCTCCAACTGCAAGCATCATACCTCCGGTCATTTGTATTTCACCCTGAAGGATGAGCAGGCGCAGATCTCCGCCGTCATGTGGCGCAGCAGGGTGGCGCAGCTCCGGTTCCGTCCGGCGGACGGGATGAAGGTGATCGTCCGCGGGAATGTGACCCTGTACGAACCGCGCGGCAACTATCAGATCGACTGTCAGAGCATCCAGCCGCTCGGCAAGGGGGACCTGCAGATCGCGTTCGAACAGCTGAAGGAACGGCTGCAGAAAGAAGGACTCTTCGATGAAGCCCGGAAGCGGCCGCTGCCGGCCTATCCCCAGAGGATCGGTATCGTCACCTCGCCGACCGGAGCAGCCGTGCAGGATATGATCTCCGTCCTGAGCCGGCGGTTTCCCAGCGTAGAGCTGATCATCGTTCCGGTGAAGGTGCAGGGCGCCGGCGCCGCAGAGGAGATCGCCGGTGCGATCCGTTTGCTGAATGACGAGAAAATGACCGATGTGATGATCGTAGGACGGGGCGGCGGGTCGCTGGAGGACCTCTGGGCCTTCAACGAGGAGATCGTCGCCCGCGCCATCGTTGCGTCGAAGATCCCTGTGGTCAGCGCCGTGGGGCATGAGGTGGACTTCAGTATCAGCGATTTTGCTGCCGATCTGCGGGCTCCAACCCCTTCCGCAGCGGCGGAACTGGTGGTGAAGGACGCCCGTGAGGTCGTTGAACTTATACGCAATTATTGCTATACTATGACCGGTGCAATGAACAATGCCATCGATTCATACAAGCAGACGATCGCACATCTCACGAAGAGTTATTCGTTCAATAAACCGCACGACCTACTACGCCAGCGCAGTCAACACGTGGATGAGCTGCACCGCAGGCTCGAACAGGGACTGCAGCACCGCTTTGCAATGATCAAACAGCAGACCGTCTCCCTCAACGGCAGGATCAGGACGCTCGATCCCACCCTGGTCCTGAAACGCGGGTATGCCATCGTCCGGCAGGGGGACCGTATCGTCTCCTCGGCAGCGGCGGCAGGACCGGGACCGGCGGTCGTCCAGTTCCATGACGGCACCGTCGGGGCGGAACTTACACAACGAAAGAGGAAGTAGTGTCCAAAAAAGAGACGAAACCGAGCTTCGAACAATCTCTGGGAAAGCTGGAGAAGATCGTCGATGCACTCGAACAGGGGGATGTCCCGCTGGAAGAATCCCTGAAGCTGTATGAAGAGGGGATCCAGCTCTCCAAAGAATGCATGGAGACGCTGGGAAAGGCCGAGGTCCGGATCAAACAACTGACGAAGGACCTGAACGGCAAACTACACTTGACCGACTTTGAAGAATAAGGCAGCGATGGACACGGACCAATCACGATTCCTGCAGCATATCCACGATCCTCACGATCTCCGCAAACTCGATGTCTCGTCGCTCAGGACGGTCTGTGCCGAAGTGCGCAGTTTCCTGGTCGATTCCGTCTCGAAGACCGGCGGACACCTCGGCGCCGGCCTCGGTGCCGTTGAACTGACCGTGGCGCTCCACTATGTCTTCAATACGCCGGACGACAAATTGGTCTGGGACACCGGCCATCAGGCATATCCGCACAAGATCCTCACCGGACGCAAGGACCGGCTGCACACCATCCGTCAGCTGAACGGACTGAGCGGTTTCCTGCGGCGCGATGAGAGCGAGTACGATACGTTCGGCGCCGGTCATGCGAATACGGCCATCTCCGCCGCACTCGGGATGGCGACCGCACGCGATTTTGCAAAGAAGGACTACAAGGTCGTGGCGATCGTCGGCGACGGTTCCCTTACCGGCGGCATGGCATACGAAGGACTCAACAATGCCGGCGTTCTGAAGAAGGACATGATCGTCGTCCTGAGCGACAACAAGATGGTCTCGCTCTCCGCCAACAATCCCACCCTTTGGTCGCTCCATAATTATTTCTCCGAAGCACTCACGCATCCCACCTACAACAAGTTCAAAGCGAACGTGTGGGACCTCACCGGAAAGCTTGATACGTTCGGCGACCGGCTTCGGAGCGTTGCCGGCAAACTCGAACGCGGTGTGAAAGCGGTCGTCACACCTGGTATGATGTTCGAAGCGATGGGCTTCCGGTACTTCGGTCCGTTCAACGGACACAACGTGGTGAAGCTCGTCGAGATCCTCCAGCATGTGAAGGAACTCAAAGGACCGATCCTGCTCCATCTGAACACGGAGAAAGGGAAGGGCTATGAACCGGCGGAACGTGATGCATCGAAACTGCACGGCGTGACGCCGTTCGATAAAGTGACCGGTCAGTCCCCGAAATCCTCCGCTCCTGCTGCCTATACCAAGGTCTTCGGCAACGCACTGCTGGAGATCTGCCGCACGAACGAACGGGTGGTCGGTATCACTGCCGCCATGCCGGACGGCACCGGACTCGACATCCTGCAGAAAGGGATGCCGGAAAGATTCTTCGACGTCGGCATCGCCGAGCAGCATGCGGTGACCTTCGCTGCCGGTATGGCAACGGAAGGATATGTGCCGGTCGTTGCCATTTATTCGACCTTCCTGCAGCGCGCGTTCGACCAGATCATCCACGATGTGTCGTTGCAGGACCTGCACGTGGTCTTCGTCATGGACCGCGCCGGTCTCGTCGGTGCGGACGGACCGACCCATCACGGTGCGCTGGATCTGTCGTATCTCCGCTGCATCCCGAACATGGTCATCATGGCGCCGAGTGATGAGAACGAACTGCGCGATATGCTCTACACCTCAGTGCAGATGAAGAACTGCCCGGTCGCCATCCGCTATCCCCGCGGCAATTCGCTCGGTCTGCCGCCGAAGGAACGGATGGAAACGATCCCGGTCGGCTCCTCTGTGTCGGTCCGCAGCGGCAAGGATATCGCCATCCTTGCCGTGGGTACCATGGTGCAGCAGGCCAATCAGGCAGCGGAACTTCTTGCCGCGAAGGGGATCGATGCTGAGGTCGTCAACATGCGCTTCATCAAACCGCTCGACACTGCGGCATTGAAGGATCTCTCCGCGCGGTTCCGGAAGATCGTCACCGTGGAAGAGAACAGTACCGTGGGCGGATTCGGATCAGCGGTGCTGGAAGAGCTCGCCGTGACCGCTCCGTCTGTTGCCGTGAAACTTCACGGACTGCCGGACGGTTACGTTACCCAGGGAACACCGGCCGAACTGCTCCGGCTGACGAAGCTCGATGCGCCCGGTATTGCAGAGGTGGTCGCTGCATTCCACGGCTCCACACGTTAATCAACCATCGGAACGGATAGGACTATGATCGCTACGGAAGCTACCATGGAAAAAGCGAGGATCGGCATCGTCGGATTGGGATGGATCTCCCAGGTGTTCCATCTTCCCATCCTGACCAAACTCCCCGATGTGGAGATCGCCTGCGTCTGCGACCGGGACAAGACCCGGGCACGCGCGCTGGCAGAGAAGTACGGCATCAAGAAGTTCTATACGGACTACAACGAGATGCTGGCGAAGGAATCGCTCGACGCGGTCGATGTCTGCACCTCCACCGATGCTCATAAGGAGGTCGCCATTGCGTCCTTGGAAGCGAAACGCGATGTGTTCGTAGAGAAGCCGATCGCGCGGAAACTGGACGAAGCGGTTGCCATCGCGGAATCGGTGAAGAAGAACAAACGGAAACTGATGGTCGGCATGAACCACCGGTTCCGTCCGGACACGATGATGCTCCGCAGTTTCATCGAGAACAAGGAACTCGGCAAGGTGTTCTACGCGAAGACCGGCTGGCTGAAACGTCCCTCGTCGGACGGCGCCTGGTTCTCGCAGAAGGAGATGTCCGGCGGCGGAGTGATCCTGGATATGGGCATCGTGATGCTCGATCTGGCGCTCTGGATGACCGGCTATCCGGAGGTGGTGCGGGTGAGCGCGACGAACTATGCGCATAAGACGAAGGTGGAGGATTCCTCCGTGGCATATCTCACCATGAAGAACGGTTCCACCATCACCATCGAAGTGAGCTGGAACTTCCATATCGAGAATGAACTCTATTACTGCAACATCTACGGCGAGCAGGGGAGCGGGAAGATCAATCCGCTGATGATCCACAAGGAGATGCACGGCAACGTGGTGAATGTGACGCCGGTGAAGACCGATACCTCGCAGAACGCGCTGAAGAAATCGTACGAGAACGAACTGAAGCATTTCATCGGTTCGGTCCGCGGCATCCATCCGGTCATCTCCACGGCGCAGGAAGCGGTGCAGCGGATGAAGATCATCGATGCCATCTACCGTTCCGCCGCCAAAGGGAAAGAGATCTACTTCAAATAATGCAGCATCCCGCAATTCATACAGACATCACGTCCGCACACGGCGGCGTGATGTCTTTTTTTGTATCGACATGACCTTCCGGTGCTGCACATGAAGAAACGACCCGATTCCTATTGGATGCAGCGCTGCCTGACCCTGGCCGCGAAGGGGAGCGGTATGGTCAGTCCCAATCCGATGGTCGGTGCGGTGATCGTGAAGGACGGGAAAGTGCTCGGGGAAGGATTCCATCGTCAGTTCGGCGGACCGCATGCGGAGATCGAAGCGCTCCGCGATGCCGACCTCCGCCGTCACGACCCGGCCGGTGCCACCATGTACGTCTCGCTGGAACCATGCTCCCACACCGGCAAGACCCCGCCCTGCACCGAGGCGCTCATCAGCAACGGCATCGCAAGAGTGGTCGCGGCGGTGCAGGATCCCAATCCTAAGGTCTCCGGACGAGGCATCGCCAAGCTCCGCCGCTACGGTATCCGCTGCGATGTGGGTGTGATGGAAGAGGAAGCCCGTACGCTCAACAGGACATTCTTCACCTATATATCGGCCAAACGCCCGTTCGTTGCGGTGAAAGCCGCACAGACCGCGGATGGGTTCATCGCCCGTCCTGACGGTTCATCCCAGTGGATCACGAATCTCCGTTCCCGCACCGAAGCGCACCGCCTCCGTACGCAGTTCGACGCAGTGATGGTCGGTGCCGGCACTGTTGTGATGGATGACCCTTCATTGAACGTCCGTCACGTGGAAGGCCGCGACCCGGTCCGCATCGTGGTGGATGGCCGCTTCACCGTACCGGTCACGGCACAGGTCTTCCGTCCGGGTGTCCGGCGCATCTTCTTCACATCCCGTCGTTCCGCGCAGCGCTATGCCGGACTTGTCCGCGTGCTGACGGAACTGGGTGTGGAGGTCATCGCGCTTCCGGCCAAACGTGATGCGCTCCCGCTTGACCGGGTGATGACGGAGATCGGGAAACGGGGGATCGCATCGGTGCTGATCGAAGGGGGGCAGCAGCTCTCTACCGCAGCGCTGAATGCCGGTGTGGTCCACGCTCTCTATCTGTTCACCGCCCGGAAGAAATTCGGGAGCGGCATCAGGACCTTTGGCGAATTTTCCGTATCTTTCAGGAAACAACTCCGTTCCCGGCGCACCTTCGCCGGTGATGAGCTCCGGGAGTATTCTGTCACCTACCGGAAACGCCCATGAACCGATTGCTCCTGATGGTGATCACCATGTCGACCATTCTCTTCTCCCAGCCTGCCTCTACCGGTGCGGACCTCCGCAAGCAGTTGGAGTCGCTCATCCGCTCCCGGCAGGGGGAGTTCGCCGTTGCCTTCTCCGATCTGACGACCGGCGAACGGCTGCTCATCAACGAGCGGACAAGCTTCCATGCCGCCAGCACGATGAAGACACCGGTGATGATCGAGATCTACCGTCAGGCAGCGGCACACATACTCTCGCTGGATGATTCTGTCGATGTCCGGAACTCGTTCCGCAGCATCGTGGACGGCAGTGAGTATGCGCTGGACCTCTCCGATGACAGCGATGACGGACTCTACCGCTTCATCGGGAAGAAACAGACCATCCGCGAGCTGGTGTTCAAGATGATCACCGTCAGCAGCAACCTGGCGACGAACATCCTCATCGAGATGGCAGGACCGGAGAACATCATGCGGACCATGCGCGAGATGGGCTGCAATGATATCCGTGTACGCCGCGGCGTGGAGGACGGTAAAGCATTCGCAGCCGGACTGAACAATACGACCACCGCCTACGACCTGATGCTCATCTTCGAACAGCTCGCCCAGAAGAAGGTCGTGGATGCAGCAACCTCGGAAGGGATGCTTGCGGTCCTGCGCGCGCAGAAGTTCAGGGATATGATCCCGGCACTGCTCCCTCCGGATGTACTCGTCGCCCATAAGACAGGCTCCATCACCAACGTGCAGCACGACTCCGGCATCATCACCCTGCCGGACGGACGACAGTATGTGCTCGTGCTGCTCTCCCGTAATCTGAAGAATAATAAGGACGGCATCGAGGTCCTGGCACTGCTCTCCAAAGCGGTGCACGACTTCGTCCGGAAATGATATGTTCACAGGAATCGTAGAAGAGACCGGTACCATCCATTCCATCGTTCCGTTCGGGGACGGGATGGAGATCACCATCAAAGCAAAGAAGGTCGTCAAAGGACTCTCCGTTGACAACAGCATCTGTGTGAACGGCGTCTGCCTGACCGTCGTACGCCGCACCCCGGGTGCCTTCAAAGTGCAGGCGATCAAGGAAACGCTCTCGAAGACCGGTCTCGGCCGGTTGAAGAAAGGTTCCAAGGTCAATCTGGAACGCTCCGTCCGGCTGCAGGACCGGCTGGGCGGGCATCTGGTGCAGGGACATGTCGACACGACCGGCACCGTGACGAAGATCGTGACGCTGAAGACCAGCTGGCTCTTCACCATCGCTTTTCCGAAGCAGTTCCGGAAGTATCTCATCCCGGTCGGTTCCATCACCGTGGACGGCACGAGTCTGACGGTGGCCAAACTCTCCCGGAACGAGTTCACCGTGGCCATCATTCCGTATACATTCGACCATACCGTGTTCGGGAGCTATAAAAAGGGGGATACGGTCAATCTGGAATTCGATATCATCGGCAAATATCTCGAGAGTTTAGTACATTACGGCCAATGAGCACACAACCGAATATCATCCTCAGGATCCTCCGTTCACGCACCCTCCGACCGTTCTATTGGGTGGCCGGCTCTGGCATCGTGCTGCTGTTCATTTTCGATGCTTTTGTGATGCCGTATTATGTCAATAAAGGGGGGACCCTCACCGTACCGAATGTGGTCGGAATGAAGGAGGCCCAGGCCCGCAGGATCCTCGATTCCCTCCATCTGGAGCCCCGCCGGGGTGATACCCGGTTCGATCCGGCCTATCCCGAAGGGTATGTCATCCTCCAGAATCCTGCCGGCGAGCAGGTGGTGAAGAATGGCCGCAGGGTCTATCTGACCATCTCGGGCGGGGAACAGGATGTCATCGTGCCTGCGTTGCGCGGTCGCTCCATCCGGGATGCCAAATTTGCTCTGGACCGCGCCGGACTCCGCCAGGGGGCGATCCAGTATGAGATCTCCCCGGACCTGCCCGAAGGGACGATCATCTCCCAGGATGTCTCGCCCGGCAGCAAAGTGAAGAAGGGGACCTACGTGAGTACCGTGGTCAGTGCCGGTGAATCGATCGACAGTATCTACGTCCCGAGTCTGATAGGGAAGACATTGAGCGAAGCGCAGAAGTTGTTGAAAGAAAAGGGTCTTACCACCGGCAACATCACGTTCCAGATCAATGATGAACTGCTGCCGAACACCATCATCGACCAGCTGCCCCGTGAGAACGATGTGGTGACGACGCAGAAGGAAGTGGACCTGTTCGTCTCCCAGGTGCCGGAACGCGCCCCCAAGAAGAAATGAGCTGAACCCATGTCCCCACTGAAAAAAGAACTCCTCATCGCCCCCAGCATCCTTTCCGCGAATTTCGCAGCGCTGGGGGATAATATCACCCGTGTGGAAGCGGCGGGAGCACGGATCATCCATCTGGATGTGATGGACGGGCATTTCGTTCCGAACATCTCCTTCGGCCCCGGCGTGGTGAAAGCGGTGAATGGGATCACGCAGTTGCCGCTCGATACCCATCTGATGATCGAGAAGCCGGACCGGTATCTGGAGGCATTCCGGGATGCCGGCGCCGATATCCTGACCGTCCATGCCGAGGCCTGCACCCATCTGCACCGGACCATCTCCCGCATCAAAGAACTCGGCATGCATGCCGGTGTGAGCCTCAATCCTGCCACCTCACTGACGGCGGTGGAGGAAGTCCTGCCGATGCTCGACCTTGTCCTCATCATGTCGGTCAACCCCGGCTTCGGAGGGCAGCAATTTATCCCCTCCAGTATCCAAAAGATACGGACGCTGGCGATGATGATCGACGACTGCCGTTCCGGTGCGATGATCGAGGTGGACGGCGGTATCGATGCCTCCACGATCCAGAGTGTGATCGGTGCCGGAGCACACTATCTGGTGGCCGGCAATGCGGTCTTCGGCAACGGCAATATCGAAACCAATTTCTCACATCTCCACTCCTTAACCCTGACCAGAACATGAATTACGCCTTAACCAATATCAAGATCGTTACACCGTTCCGCATCGTCGAGAACGGCACCATTGTCATCTCCGGTAAGCAGATCTCCAATATGGGGAAGACCACGGATGTGGTCGTTTCCAAGGATATCCCGACTTACGACCTGAAGGGGATGACCGTCACGCCCGGATTCATCGACCTGCTCGTCCACGGCGGCGGCGGGAAGGGGTTCGCGGATGACAGCGACGAGTCGATCAAGACCATCTCCGATTTCTTCTTCTCCCACGGCACCACCGGTATGCTGGCATCGCTCTTCAGCAAAAAGATCGACCTGCTCAAGAACGATGTGAACCGCATCGCATCCTATGCCGAGAATCATAAGGATTCCAATATCTGGGGGATCCATATGGAGGGACCGTTCATCAATCCGGAGATCAAGGGAGCGCATAAGATCGAGTATTTGTGGGAGCCGAATGTGGCGATGTGGAACGAGCTCAATGCCTCCGCCCGCGGGTCCATCAAGATCATGACCATTGCGCCGGAACTGCCGGGGAATATCGATGTGATCCGCGCTGCGGCCAGTCAGGGCGTCGTCC
>JABWAK010000014.1 GCA_013361065.1 Bacteroidota bacterium | reverse complement strand
CGCGCACAAGATTTATGGCCCGAAGGGCGCCGCGGCGCTGGTGCTGGACAAGCGCATCGAGCTGAAGCCGCTGATTTCCGGCGGCGGCCAGGAGCGCAACCTGCGCTCGGGCACGGAGAACGTCGCGGCCATCGTCGGATTCGGCGCTGCGGTCCGCATCGCATTGGAACGGATGGGGACGGAGAATGCAGAGCTCCAACGGAAGCGGGATGACCTGCAGGAACGGCTTCAGCGCATCCCGGGAACGGCCGTTAACGGTCATCCGGAACAGCGTCTGCCGAACAATCTCAGTATCACCTTCAGCGGTGTGCGCGGGGACCAGGTGATGACCGCCATGAGCGATGTGGCAGTCTCCGCCGGTTCTGCCTGTCTGTCCGAAGAGGTAGGGGAGTCGGATTATTCCCATGTGCTGCAGGCGATCGGACTGGACGGTGCATCCGCACGCTCCACGCTCCGGTTCGGACTCGGCCGGTTCACTACCGATGACGAGGTGGAATACACGGCGGCACGGACCGCCGAAACGGTCTCCATGCTCCGTGAACGATCCATGATAGGAACGGTATGAATATCAAATTCAAGAAATCCCAGTACATCATCGGCAACCAGGTGGAATTCCTCAACTTCTGGCGGACGCGCGCTCAGCTGATCCACCTCTCGAATGTCTTCTTCCGGGACCTGCACTTCGCCGTCATGGAATTCCTGAAGAAGAAGAAGGTCCGCGTCGGTATGACCGAAGCCGAGACCGTCGCGCGCGAGGTCGCCCTGCATTTCGAGAAACGGAATATCTTCAAGAAGCTCAATATGCAGACCTGGATGCTGAACTATGCCGACTATGCGATAAAAAAGAATTCGTAATCGATCCATATCAAGAAGGAGAACAACAATGTCTGAAACGATCACTGCTGCCGCCCCGACCGCCCTCGATGACGATATCGTGCTCACGGAGCGCGCCGCACAGGAGGTCTTCTCGATCAAGGAGAAGAACAATATCTCGCCGTCCCATGCCCTGCGCCTGGGAGTGAAAGGCGGAGGCTGCTCCGGTCTTTCCTATGTGCTGGCATTCGACGATGTGGTGAAGGAGAAGGATATCATCCTGGAGAAGCACGGCGTCAGGATCCTGGTGGACCAGAAGAGCATGTTCTATCTTTCCGGCACCACGCTCGATTTCAGCGACGGACTCAACGGACGCGGCTTCGTCTTCAATAATCCCCAGGCGGCCAAAACCTGCGGATGCGGCAGTTCGTTCGGCGTGTAATTGAATGCATCGCGGCCGCTGATTCGGCCGGCAACGTTATCATCACAAGGATCTTTGAACAATGTCTGAATCCATCGAAGAGTTAGTATCGCAGGAATATAAGTACGGCTTCACAACGAACATCGAGACCGACACCATCCCTCCCGGTCTGAACGAGGATGTCGTCCGTCTCATCTCGAAGAAGAAGAACGAGCCGGAATGGCTCACCGAGTGGCGCCTGAAGGCGTTCCGCCACTGGCTGACCTTAGAGGAACCCCGCTGGCCGAATCTCACCTATGCGAAGATCGATTACCAGTCCATCAGCTACTACTCCGCGCCGAAACAGGTGAAGAAACTGGACAGTCTGGACGAGGTCGATCCCATCCTGCTGGAGACCTACGAAAAACTCGGCATCTCGCTCACTGAACAGAAACGGCTCAGCGGCGTGGCAGTGGATGCGGTGTTCGATTCCGTCTCCGTCGCGACCACCTTCAAGGAGACCCTGAAGGAGAAAGGGATCATCTTCTGCTCCTTCTCGGAAGCGGTGCAGGAGCATCCGGACCTTGTCCGGAAGTACCTCGGTTCGGTCGTCCCCTCCTCCGATAATTATTTTGCGGCACTCAACTCCGCCGTGTTCAGCGACGGCTCCTTCTGCTACATCCCGAAAGGGGTCCGCTGTCCGATGGAGCTCTCCACCTATTTCCGCATCAACGCCTCCAACACCGGCCAGTTCGAACGGACGCTCATCGTGGCGGACGACGGTGCGTACGTCAGCTATCTGGAAGGCTGCACCGCGCCGATGCGCGATGAGAACCAGCTGCATGCCGCCGTGGTGGAGATCGTCGCCATGGACAATGCCGAAGTGAAGTACTCCACCGTGCAGAACTGGTACGCGGGGGACAAGGACGGCAAAGGCGGCATCTACAATTTCGTCACCAAACGCGGCAAATGTGCCGGCGTGAATTCCAAGATCTCCTGGACGCAGGTCGAGACCGGTTCCGCCATCACCTGGAAGTATCCCTCCGTGATCCTGCAGGGGGACAATTCCATCGGCGAGTTCTATTCCGTCGCCGTGGTGAACAACCGTCAGGATGCCGATACCGGGACCAAGATGCTGCATATCGGCAAGAACACCCGCAGCACCATCGTCTCCAAAGGTATCTCCGCCGGACGCGGGAACAACACGTACCGCGGACTGGTGAGCATCGGCAAGAATGCGACCGGGTCGCGCAACTATACGCAGTGCGATTCCATGCTCATCGGCAACAAGTGCAGCGCCAATACCTTCCCGTACATCGAGGTGAAGAACTCCAGCAGCAGCGTGGAGCACGAGGCCTCCACTTCCAAGATCGGCGAGGACCAGATCTTCTATTGCAAACAGCGCGGCATCAATACCGAGAACGCCATCTCCATGATCATCAACGGCTTCGCGAAGGAGGTCTTCAAGAACCTGCCGATGGAATTCGCGGTGGAAGCACAGAAACTGCTCGGCATCTCGCTGGAAGGCAGCGTCGGATAGTCCGGACGCGCAACGATTTTATTCACTGACCATCGCTCCGGCAACGGACGAACAACACAAACGACAATCATTATGATCGAGATCAAGAATCTACACGCGAATGTGAACGGCAAGGAGATCCTCAAAGGGATCAATCTGAAAGTGAACGCCGGCGAAGTGCACGCCATCATGGGACCGAACGGTTCCGGGAAGAGCACGCTCGCCCAGGTCCTCTCCGGCCACCCGGCCTATCAGGTGACCCAGGGTGAGGTCCTCTTCGAAGGACAGGACCTGCTGGACATGGAGCCGGAAGAACGCGCCCATGCCGGCGTCTTCCTGGCCTTCCAGTACCCGGTGGAGATCCCCGGTGTGAGCAACAGTTACTTCCTGAAAGCGGGACTGAACGAGATCCGCAAATCGCGCGGTCAGGAGGAGCTCGATTCGTTCCAGTTCCTGAAACTCCTCAAGGAGAAAATGAAGGTGGTGGAGATGGATCAGAGCTTCATCAACCGTCCCGTGAACGAAGGGTTCTCCGGCGGCGAGAAGAAGCGGAACGAGATCCTGCAGATGGCGGTGCTGGAACCGAAACTGGCGATCCTGGATGAGACCGATTCCGGTCTGGACATCGATGCGCTGAAGATCGTCTCCTCCGGCGTGAACAAACTGAAATCCCCGTCCAACGCCACCATCGTTGTGACGCACTATCAGCGTCTGCTGAACTACATCGTGCCGGATTTCGTGCACGTGCTGGTGCATGGACGCATCGTGAAATCGGGCGGCAAGGAACTGGCGCTGGAGCTGGAAGCGAACGGATACGATTTTATCCGTGAAGAGATGCTGCAGTCAGCGTAAGGGGAGAGACACATGTCCGTCGAAATGAATCACTATACTAACGAGTTTCAGACGTTCCAGCAGAACGGCGCCGCCAAGAGCCCGGACTGGGTGAACGATGTCCGCACCGCGGCGCTCTCCGTCTTCACCGGGAAAGGATTCCCGACCACGAAGCAGGAGGACTGGAAATATACCAATGTCACCCCGATCGCCCGTGCTCCGTTCCGGTATTCCGCATCGGCCCCGGCCGTACCGGCTGAGCTCGTCACGTCGCTGCTCATCGGTGATACGGAACAGCATCTCATCGTCTTCGTGAACGGCCATTTCTCCGCCGAGCATTCCCGCCTGCAGTCCCTGCCGGCAGGACTGACGGTGAAGAACCTGATCGCCGCCTACGGCTCGCATGCCGACCTCATCAAAGCGCATCTTTCAAAGTACGCACCGTACGACAAGAACCCGTTCACCGCGCTGAACACCGCCTTCATCAATGACGGTGCGTTCATCCATGCGGCGAAGGGAACGAAGTCCAGCCTGCCGGTCCATCTGCTGTTCATCTCCACCGCCGCCGGTGATGCACCGGCCGCATCCCACATCCGCAATCTGATCATCGCGGAGGAGGGGGCGGAGGTCAGGATCGCGCACAGTTTTGCCTCGGCGCAGGACAACACCAACCTCACCAACGTCGTCACCGAAGTATCGGCCGGACGTGAGAGCATCGTGGAACTGGTGAAGGTGCAGCGCGAGAGCGAAAAGGCATTCCATGTGGAGCATCTGCACGTCCACCAGGAACCCCGCAGCACCTCCCGCGTCTTCTCGCTGGCGGTCGGCGGCGCCATTGCACGCAACGAGATGAGTGTGATCATCGGCGGCGAGACCACCGAATGCAACCTGAACGGTCTCTATATCACCTCCGGTGAGCAGCTGATCGACCATCATACCTTCATGCATCACATCCATCCCGAATGCCCGAGCCATGAGCTCTTCAAAGGCATTCTGATGGACAAATCCCGCGCCGTCTTCAACGGTAAGGTGTACGTGGAGCCGGAGGCACAGAAGACCGATTCGAAACAGACCAACCGTAATCTGCTCCTCTCCGATGAGGCGGTGGTGGATACCAAGCCGGAACTGGAGATCTTCGCAGACGATGTGAAATGCACGCACGGCGCTGCGGTCGGCGGTATGAACGAGACCCATTCGTTCTATCTGAAGACCCGCGGCATCTCCGAAGGGAGCGCCCGCGGCATCCTCACCGTCGGTTTCGCGGCGGAGGTCACGCAGAAGATCGACGACCCCGTACTGCGCCGTTTCGTCGATACTATCGTCGTGGACCATCTGCGCAGGAAGTTCGGCACCGGCAACTTGCCAGAGATCGTCCATGCATAATCCGTCGGACCGTGCACCATCGGTCCGATGATCCGAAGGAAGACCATTACGAAGCACTCAACGACATATCCCATCGATTCCATCCGGAACGAATTCCCGATCCTGGGAACGACCGTCCATGGCAGGCCGCTCGTCTATCTGGACAATGCAGCCACCACTCAGAAACCGGAAGCGGTCCTCAAGGTCCAGGAGACCTATTACCGCGAACAGAATGCCAACATCCACCGGGGTGTCCATCACCTGAGCGAAGTGGCAACGTTCGAATACGAGAAGGCGCGCGGCAAGGTGAGGAACTTCATCAACGCCGGCGATACCAAAGAGGTCCTGTTCACTGCCGGCACCACCGCCGGCATCAATCTCGTCGCCTCCAGTTTCGGCAGGACCTTCCTGCAGGCCGGGGATGAGGTGCTCATCTCCGCGATGGAGCACCATTCCAACATCGTTCCGTGGCAGCTCATCTGTGAGGAGCGCGGTGCAGTGCTGCGGGTGATCCCGATGGATGACAACGGCGAACTGCTGATGGACGAGTTCGAACGGATGCTCTCGCCGAGGACGAAATTCGTCTCGGTCGTCCAGATCTCCAACTCGCTCGGCACGGTCAATCCGGTCCGCCGCATCATCACCGCCGCACATGCGGTCGGCGCAAAAGTGCTGGTGGACGGTGCGCAGGCTGTTGCTCACACGAAAGTGGATGTCCGGGCGATGGAGTGCGATTTCTACGCATTCTCCGGCCACAAGCTGTTCGGTCCCACCGGCATCGGCATCCTGTACGGCAGGCAGGAACTGCTCGATGCGATGAAGCCGTATCAGGGAGGCGGGGATATGATCCGTTCCGTCACCTTCGAACGGACCACGTTCAACGATCTTCCGTACAAATTCGAAGCCGGCACCCCCAACATCGTCGGCGGTATCGGCCTGGGAGCGGCGATCGATTTCGTCAATACGGTCGGACTGGATGCGATCGGGGCCTATGAACAGGAATTGCTGCAGTACGGCACTGCGCTTTTGTCACGCATCCCCGGACTCCGGATCATCGGTACGGCAGCACAGAAGGCCGGTGTCATCTCGTTCGTACTGGAACATGCCCACCCGCACGATATCGGCACGATCCTGGACAGGGAAGGGATCGCCATACGGACCGGACATCACTGCACACAGCCGGTGATGCAGCGGTTCGGCATCCCGGCCACGGCGCGGGCGTCCATATCGCTCTATAATAGAACAGCGGACTTCGATGCACTCGCGGCCGGTCTGCAGAAGGTGCAGGAGATCTTCGGATGAGCGAACTGAACGAACTCTATCAGCAGGTTATCCTGGAGCATAACAAGACACCCCGGAACTTCCGGAAGCTCGAACTCTTCACGCATGATGCGGACGGCTACAATCCGCTCTGCGGGGACCATTATCATGTCTGGCTGAAACTGGACGGCGACACCATCGCCGACATCGGATTCCAGGGGAACGGCTGTGCCATCTCGAAATCCTCCGCATCGATGATGACCTCGTCCGTGAAAGGACGCACCGTTGCCGAAGCGAAGGAACTGTTCGAACAGTTCCACTCGGTGATCATGACCAAAATCGGTGATCCTGTGTCGGAGGAACGGATCGAGGCGCTCGGCAGTCTCGGCGCGCTCGCCGGTGTGCGCGAGTTCCCGGCGCGCATCAAATGTGCCAGTCTGGCGTGGCATGCGCTGAATGCCGCACTCACCAACAATCAATCGACCATCTCAACTGAATCGGCGAAGGACTGATCCATGGACGCGACCTTTCCGCAGGCGGAACGCCAACTGAGCTCCATCGAAAAGATGATCATCAAGGAACAGGTGACGGAGCAGATCCGTACCGTGTTCGATCCCGAGATCCCGGTGAACATCTATGAACTGGGACTCGTCTACAATGTTGAAGTGAACGACCGCGGTCTGGTCGACATCACGATGACCCTCACCTCGCCGGCATGTCCTGCCGCGCAGTCCATCCCGGTGGAGGTGAAGCACAAATCCGAAACGGTCCCCGGTGTCACCGAAGCGAACGTGAACATCGTCTGGGAACCGCGCTGGGAGACCAGCATGATGAGCGAAGAAGCACGGCTGACCCTGGGGATGTGACGATGGAATCGAACCGCAGAACATTCATCCGAACGTCATCCGCCCTCGTCCTGGGCGGCATCGCCGCCGGTACCGTACCGGCCACACTGTTTGCACACGAACAATCAACCACCACCAAGGAGAAGAGACCCATGGCACACGAACTGGCACCGTTACCCTACGCGCTCGATGCGCTCGAACCGTACATCGATGCGAAGACGATGGAGATCCACCACGGCAAGCATCACGCTGCCTATGTCACCAATCTGAACAATGCGCTGAAGGACCATGCGGACCTCCAGTCGAAGAGTGCCGAGGAACTGATCGCGAACCTCGCGGCCGTTCCCGAGTCCATCCGCGGCGCCGTGCGCAACAATGCCGGCGGACATGTGAACCATACCATGTTCTGGCAGCAGCTCAAGAAGGATGTCGCATTCCCGGCTTCCAGCGCCTTCGGCACCGCGCTCACCGGCACCTTCGGTTCGCTCGATGCGTTCAAGGAGCAGTTCAACAAGGCCGGCCTCGGCCGCTTCGGTTCCGGCTGGGCATGGCTCATCGTGGACGGCGGGAAGCTCGTCATCACTTCCACGGCGAATCAGGACAGTCCGATCATGGACGGCAAGAAGCCGATCCTCGGCGTCGATGTGTGGGAACATGCCTACTATCTGAAGTACCAGAACCGCCGCGCCGATTATCTCGGTGCCATCTGGAGCGTCATCAACTGGGATGATGTGGTCGCCCGGTACGAACAGGCGATGAAATAACAATGAGGCGGGGTCCGGGTCCGTGACGGTCCCGGACCCTGTCTTCCTTTCCAATGTCCGAACCCCTCTCCGAGATCCTCCCGCTGTTCCCGCTGAATGTGGTCCTCTTTCCGCAGTCCAGGCTCCATCTGCATATCTTCGAGGAACGGTACAAAGCGCTCATCGGCGAGACCGTCATTGCGGATTCCTTCTTCGGCATCAATCTCCTGCAGGAGAGCGAGATCCTCACGGTGGGATGCACCGCTGCCGTGCACGAGGTGGTGAAACGGTACGAGGACGGACGGATGGATATCGTCGTAGAAGGGAGGAGGCGTTACCATCTGCAGAATATCGTCGATGCACCGCATCCGTATCATTGCGGGCGTGTCACCTGGCTGGAGGATGTTCCTGAGGAGACCGACGAGGAGCTGCGCATCACGGCGGTACGGCTGCATAACGAGTTCATCACCACTGTCTTCACCGGCGTAGTGGAAAAGGTGGATGCTGCGGATATCCGGAAGGGCCGGGCATTCCATCTCGTACAGAAATGCGGCATGGACCTCCGGCAGCGGCAGTCGATGCTCGCCATGCGGTCCGAGAACCAGCGGCTCCGGTTCCTCGTCCGGCATCTGGAGACGGTGATGCCGCTCCTGTCTTCGCGGAAGAGCGTCGAGGAGTTCGCCCGGAACGACGGCTACATCCGTCAGTGAGGCACTCCGGACAAAAAATTGTTGCTTTCAACTCATCACTTCCTTAAGTTAGTAGCGCCAATGGACCGCGATCCGACAACGCCGAAGCCGATACCGTCGCTGCTGTCATACGGGATCACCGAGATCACCCCGGCAGCGGACAATCATTATTGGAATTATTGCGTCAATTGCGGCACGAAACTGGACAGCCGCAAGTGTAAACTGTTCTGTCCGACGTGCGGATTCTATCATAATTGCAGTGAACCATAATCAATCATCAAAGGAGTCGTTGTGAACAAAAAAGACCGCCGCGTCACCAAGAAGCACCGGAAGAAACGCACGAAGATGAAAGAGAAGGCGAAAGCCCTGCGCTCGAAGAAGAAAGCGCTCTGACGCATTCCCACACCCGCACTTTGTGCGGGTTTTTTATTCCCTCCCGATTGCTTTTCCGGTCCTCCGTCGCTATATTCCCGCAGATTTTTTTCCCCTCCTCACCTGTCATAAGGAAGACCCGATGGAAAAGATCCTCTCCTTCATCGAAGCGAACCACCAGCGGTACCTCTCCGAACTCAAAGATTTCCTTGCCATCCCCAGCGTCAGTTCCCAGTCCGATCATACCAAAGATATCCGGCGATGTGCGGAATGGGTGGCGGACCATATGCGTACCATCGGCATGCAGAACATCCGCATCATGCCGACGCCCGGACATCCGGTGGTGTACAGCGAATGGCTTGGCGCGCCCGGCGCACCGACCGTGCTGCTCTACGGACACTACGATGTGCAGCCGGTCGACCCGCTCAATCTCTGGACCTCACCGCCGTTCGAGATGACCATCCGCGGAGAGAACATCTTCGCACGCGGCTCCGCCGACGACAAAGGCCAGGTGTTCATCCACCTGAAGAGCATCGAAGCGATGATGAAGCATGAGGGGAGACTCCCGGTGAACATCAAGATGCTCATCGAAGGGGAGGAGGAGATCGGTTCCCGGAATCTCGAGGACTTCGTCAAGCAGAACAAACAGATGCTGAAGGCGGACCTCGTCCTCATCTCCGATTCCTCCATGTATGCCAAAGGGGTCCCCTCCATCGCGTACGGTCTGCGCGGCCTTGCGTACCTGGAGATCGAGGTGACCGGACCGAACCGCGACCTCCATTCCGGAACGTACGGCGGAGCGGTGCACAATCCCGTCCAGGCGCTGAGCGAGATCATCACGGCACTGCATGACAAGAACAACAAAGTGAACATCCCCGGCTTCTACAAGGATGTCCGTCCGCTCACCGCCGTGGAACGCGCCGCCTATAAGAAACTGCCGCACAGCGACAAAGCCTATGCGAAGGACCTGCAGGTGGATGCATTGTGGGGTGAGAAGGGATTCTCCACGCTCGAGCGGACATGGGCGCGTCCCACACTCGAAGTGAACGGTATGTGGGGCGGGTATATCGGCGAAGGGGCCAAGACCGTTCTGCCGTCCAAAGCATTCGCCAAGATCTCCTGCCGTCTGGTGCCGGACCAGAAGTCCGATACCATCTCCAAACTCGTCGTGAACCACATCAAAAAGACCGCCCCCAAGTCGGTGAAGGTGAATGTGAAGCTCCATCACGGCGGCGAAGCGGCCATCACGCCGATCGATTCCCCCGGGGTGAAAGCGGCCGTGGCGGCGCTCGAGAAAGGATTCGGCAAGAAGCCGCTCTATCAGCGCGAAGGAGGGTCCATCCCCATCGTGGTGCAGTTCAAGAAACTGCTCGGTCTGGATACGGTGCTGCTCGGTTTCGGGCTGCCGGATGAGAACGCACACTCACCCGATGAACATCTGAATATCGATAACTTCTACGGCGGTATCAGGACGTCGGTCCATTTCTTCCACGAACTGCCGAAGTTCTGGAACGAGCGGAGATCGAAGAAGAAACGGTAGGGAAGCGGATCGCTCGTGATGTTCATTCGTAATATTCCGTTAACAGTGATTTTGTATTTTGGTGCACCCTAATTCATCCTCCCCACTATCACTATCTTGAGGAAACTATGAAACGAGCGATACAACTCTTGCTGGTGCTGGCGCTGCTCACGCCCGCACTGTTCGCGCAAGGTGTCACGACGGCGGCGATCTCCGGCGTTGTGAAGGATAACAACGGACAAGGGTTACCAGGAGCCATCGTCATGGCCATCCACGTCCCGACCGGTACCAAGTATGGAACGACGACTCGGGAAGACGGTCAGTACAACCTGCCCAATCTTCGCGCGGGCGGTCCGTACACTGTCACGGTCTCGCTGCTGGGATTTTCGAAACAAGAACGTTCGGGGATCAACCTGCAGCTGTCGCAGACCCTGAAACAGAATTTCGGTCTCATCCAGGAGGAAGTACAGATGGATGCGATCGAAGTGACCGCAGAAAAAAGCGCCATCCTGAACGCAGCCAGAACCGGTGCAGCAACCTCCGTGAGCCGGAATGCGATCGAAGCTCTTCCGACCATCTCCCGCCGTATCCAGGATTTCGCCCGGTTGACCCCGCAGGTGAGCGGCAATGCTTCCTTCGCCGGAATGGATAACCGCTATAACAACACCACGGTGGACGGTTCCTACTTCAACAACTCGTTCGGTCTTCAGGGACAGCCCGGCGACCGTACCGGTGTGGCACCGATCTCTGTGGACGCGATCGAACAGGTACAGGTCAGCATCGCACCGTATGATGTGCGGCAGGGCAATTTCGTCGGTGCCGGCATCAATTCCATCACTCGCAGCGGTACCAATGAGCTCTCCGGTTCCGCATATTATTTGTACCGTCACCAGGGTCTGGTCGGCACCGAAGCCGGCAGCCTCGCCTATAATCCCGGTACATTCAAATACAATCAGATCGGCGCCCGTCTGGGCGGTCCGATCATCCAGAATGAATTGTTCTTCTTCCTGAATTTCGAAAGTGATGCACTGGTGCAGCCCGGGACAACCTTCCGTGCCAATAAGGGAGGAGAAACTGTGAGCGGGAATGTGACGCGTGTTCTTGAATCGGATCTGAATACATTGAGCAGTTTTTTGAAATCCAAATTGGGATATGACCCGGGTCCGTACCAGGGGTATGACAACGAAACACCGGCGATGCGGTTCCTCGCCAAATTGGATTATAACCTTGATGACAAGAACAAGGTGACCATGCGATACATCCATCTTGACTCCGAGACGGATGTGCTGGCATCGAATTCCAGCTCTCTGGGATTCGGCAGCCGGCAGGGCAGCACCACGGCCATGAACTTCCAGAATTCCAATTATCAGATCGGTGAGAACATCCGCTCGATCGTGGGTGAATGGAATTCCATCCTGAGCGACAAGATGGCCAACAATCTTATTGTGGGTTACTCCTTCCATGATGAGAGCCGTAAATCTCGCGGCAGCTTCTTCCCGTTCGTGGATATTCTCAGCGGCGGTTCCACCTATACGTCATTCGGATTCGAACCGTTCACTCCGAACAACGAACTCCGGTACAGCAGTCTCCAGATCCAGGATAATTTCACCTATTCCATGGGTGAGCATTATCTGACCTTCGGCTTCAGTGCTGAACGGTACGAATCGGAGAATATCTTCTTCCCCGGCTCGCAAAGCGTCTATGTCTACAACGATCTGGATGACTTCTATGCGGATGTGAATGGCTATGTCGCCAATCCTGCCCGGACCGCCTCGGACAGCACGCTGCGCCGGTTCCAGGTCCGCTGGTCGAATATTCCCGGCCAGACGAAACCGATCCAGCCCCTGAAAGTGTGGTACACCGGTGTCTATGCGCAGGATGAATGGCAGCTGACCAATGATATCAAACTGTCCGCAGGCCTTCGTCTTGATGTCCCCGTCTTCGAGAACACCGGATTCCGCAATGCGGAAGTGGAAGGATTCAGCTTCAAAGATGAGACCGGTGCGACGGTGAAGTACAGCACCGATAAATTACCGGATGCCAATATTCTCTTCTCGCCGCGGTTGGGCTTCAACTGGGATGTGACGGGGGACCGCACGACCCAGGTGCGCGGCGGAACCGGGATCTTCACCGGCAAACCGGCGTATGTGTGGATCTCCAACCAGATCGGGAACAATGGTGTGATCACCGGATTCGAACAGCTGGATAATATCAAGACCCGTCCGTTCAATCCCAATCCTGATTTCTACAAGAAGACCGCCACCGGCGCTGCCGCAACAAGCTACGAACTCGCACTCACGGATCCTGAGTTCAAGTTCCCGCAGTTGTGGAGAAGCAACATCGCGGTCGATCAGCAGCTGCCGTTCGACCTCGTCGCTACCGCAGAGTTCCTGTACGGTTCCGATGTGAATGGTGTGTACTATATCAATGCCAACCTCGACAAACCGGATACGCTGTTCGCCGGTGCGGACAACCGTCCGCGGTGGAAAACAGCCGATACCAGCCGTATCATCAATAAGGTGACCAATGCGATCGTCATGAAGAATCAGGATGTCGGATATTCCTGGACCGCGTCGTTCGCCATCGAAAAACCGTGGGCGGACGGCTGGTTCGCGAAGATGGCCTATAACTACGGAGAAGCGAAGAACACGGTCGATCCCGGTTCCATCGCATCCGGTTCGTACTATAACAATGCCATCGCGACCGATCCGAACAATCCCGGTGTTGGGTTCTCCGCAACCTCGCCCGGACACCGTGTGTTCGCAACAGCATCCTACCGTGCAGAGTATTTCGACATGGGGGCAACGACCGTCTCGCTGTTCTGGGAAGGTTTCACCCTCGGCAACGGCAGCTATACATTCAGCGGCGATCTCAACGGCGACCTTGGGACCAGCAACGATCTGATCTACATCCCGAGGGATGCCTCGGAGATGAATTTCGAACAGTACAGCGTCACCATCAGCGGGACCACGACCACTTTCACAAAAGCACAACAGGAAGCTGCCTGGGAAGCATACATCAAACAGGATGAGTACCTGAGTGCCAACCGCGGGAAGTACGCAGAACGCGGTGCGGTGTTCCTGCCGATGGTCTTCCGTGCAGACCTCAGCATCACCCAGGAGGTCTTCACCGATCTGTTCGGGAAACGTAACTCACTCCAGCTCCGTGCAGATATCCTCAACGTCACGAACCTCCTGAATAAGGATTGGGGTGTCGGTCAACGGTTCGTCAGCACGCAGCCGCTCATCGCGCGTCCGGCAGTCGGCGGGAAAGCAACTTACCGCCTGCGCAACATCGGGAATCAGCTGATCAGCAGCACCTTCGAGCCGACGGCCAGTATCAATGATGTATACCGCATCCAGTTCGGTATCCGCTATACATTCAATTGATCTTCCTTCCAAACCGAACGCCCCGCAGTCTGCGGGGCGTTCGGCGTTCATCTCATCTTTGTGTATCGCGGGGGCCTTCGGGCTCACCATTCACTTTCCCCTGAGTGACTGCTATGCATCGTTCGTTGTTATCGTTCTTGCTCCTGACGCAGTTCTGCATTCTCACTGCACAATCCAAACAGACCACCATCCTCATCTCGTTCGACGGCTTCCGCTGGGACTACATCGAGCGGGGACTCTCGCCGACATTGGATTCTCTCCGCACAGCCGGCGTGACCGCCAGGTCGCTCCAGCCGGTCAATCCAACCAAGACCTTCCCGAACCATCTGGCGATCGTCACCGGAATGTATCCCGAGGACCATGGCATTATCCAGAATGATTTCTGGGACCGTGACGCGAACCGCCGCTTCCGTATCAGCGATACGGTGGAAGTGCGCGACCCGCGCTGGTATACCGGCGAAGCGGTGTGGGAGACCGCACGCAAGGCCGGGAAGTCCACCGCCAGTTACTTCTGGCCGGGCAGCGAATTAAACGATGAACAACGCCGTCCGCAGCACTTCGAGGCGTACGATCAGCAGCGTCCATACCCGGTCCGGGTGGCAGGGGTGCTTCGGTGGCTCGCACTGCCGGAAAAGGAACGTCCGGACCTTGTGCTGTTGTACTTCGATGCCGTCGATACCCACGGACATCAGTCCGGTCCCTCGTCATCCCAGGTGAATAACGCTATCGCCGTTGTCGACAGTGCGCTGCGGTCGCTCGTCAACGGACTGCGGCGGCTCTCCATGGCGGACCGCACCAATATCATCGTCGTCTCGGACCACGGAATGTCGGAGATCGTTCCCGAACGGACCATGAGCATCGACCATATCCTGTCCGGCGAGAGATATCGCACTCAATGGAACGGTACGATGATCGGTGTGGAATCGCTGGACGGCCGCGACACGGCACTGGTCAGGAAATTGCGCAGTGCCTTGTCCGGCAAAGCGGAGGTTTTCCTGAAGAAAGATATCCCGTCATCCTATCGGTTCTCCAGGAACAGGAACATTCCTCCGGTGATGGTCTTCGCACGGAACGGCTGGTCGATCCTTCCTACCACCGTTTCCTCCGGAGACCTGCTCAATTACGGCAGGGGAAGCCATGGGTACGACAGTGAATCGCAGGAGATGCACGGTATCTTCGTGGCGGGAGGTCCGGCCTTCCGGAGCGGAAGCAGGACCGGTACCATCCGGACCATCGATGTCCATCCGCTACTCTGCAGGGTCCTGGGGATACGGCCGCACTCCGCTTCGGCGGGCGAAGTCTCCCGGACAATGGAATTACTGCGGAATTGAGTGTTATTCCCTGCAAACGTGGAACGCCCGGTACATACCGGGCGTTTTACTTTTTGGATATACGCCAAACTTGTGCTAATATTGGAGCGGGACAACCCGGTGCGGTTGTCCCTCGTTTTTTTTCGGGAGGACCATGAAGATCTATACCAAAACCGGTGACAAAGGGGAGACGGCACTGTTCGGAGGGGAACGGGTGCCGAAGGATGCACAGCGGATCGAAGCCTACGGTTCGGTGGACGAACTGAACTGTGAACTCGGTGTCATCCGTGCGGCTAAACCGCATCCTTCCATCGACCGTATCCTGGCAAAGATCCAGCACCAGCTGTTCGAACTGGGAGCGGACCTCGCCACACCGATCGCGCATCAGAGTCCTTTCATCCCCCGCATCAAACGCCGCCATGCCGTCCTGCTCGAACGGACGATCGATGCGCTCGAGAAGGAACTCCAGCCGCTCAAGACGTTCATCCTGCCGGGCGGTTCGCCGACCGCGGCACATCTCCATCTTGCGCGGACCGTCTGCCGCCGCGCGGAACGGAACGTCGTCCGTCTCTCCCGCAACGAGGATATCGGCGATGCGGTGATCGTCTATCTTAACCGCCTGTCGGACCTGCTCTTCGTGATGGCCCGGTATGCCAATCACAAGGACGGGGTGGAGGAGGTCAAATGGGTGAGCGGTAAACGGAAGCAGAAGACAGCATAGATCCGGAACATATCCCGCCCTCCGGTTCGTCTATGACGGGAGGGATGTCTGTCCTGCCGTCCCATTATTTCGTATATTATCGCAGCAATACCACATTCGGTACACTATCGGAAAAGGAATGCAATGCTCAAATTTTTAAGCGGCCTCTTCGGCAGCAAAAAAGAGAAGGATATCAATCTGATGCTCCCGCTCGTGCAGGAGATCAATGAACAGTTCGAACTGCTGGCCGGACTGTCGGACGATGAACTCCGCGCCAAGACGCAGGAGTTCCGGCAGCGGATCGCCGATGCCCTGCAGGAAACGCGGGAGCAGATCACGGAACTGAAAGGGACCCTCGCAGCGGAGACGGATGATGCGAAGCGGGAGGAACTCCATCTGCAGCTGGAGGAATTGCAGAAGGAAGAACTCGAGACCATCAAAGAGACGCTGGATGAACTCCTGCCGGAAGCGTTCGCCGTGGTGAAGGAGACCTGCCGCCGGATGGTCGGACAGGAATTCAATGTGGTCGGTCATATGCTGAAGTGGGAGATGGTACCCTACGACGTGCAGCTGATGGGCGGTATCGTTCTGCATCAGGGGAAGATCTCCGAGATGGCCACCGGTGAAGGTAAGACCCTCGTGGCGGTCGCACCGATGTATCTGAATGCGCTCGCCGGCAAAGGGGTCCATCTGGTCACCGTGAACGATTACCTGGCCCGCCGCGACAGCGAATGGATGGGGAATGTCTTCAAGTTCCATGGTATGACCGTCGGCTGCATCGTCACCAATCAGAACCCGTTCATCCGCCGCGAACAGTACAACTGCGATATCACCTACGGCACCAACAACGAGTTCGGATTCGACTACCTGCGGGACAATATGGTCCACACTCCGGATGAGATGGTGCAGCGGGGCCACTATTATGCCATCGTGGACGAGGTCGATTCCGTGCTGATCGACGAGGCCCGGACGCCGCTTATCATTAGCGGTCCGGTGGAGGTGGATGACCATAAGTACAACGAGATGAAGCCGCGCGTGGAACGCTTGGTGAGCACCCAGAAGAGCATGGTCGCACGGATCGTGGCCGAAGCGGAGAAACTGCTGAACGACGGCAAGACCTCCGAGGCCGGCGTGCTGCTGTTCCGCGCGTACCGCGGGGACCCGAAGAACAACAAACTGACCAAGATGTTCTCCGAAGGCGCTCCGAAGAAGCTGATGCTGGAGACCGAATCGGTCTACATCGCCGAGCAGAACAAACGTCTGCACGAGATCGACGATGAGCTCTATTATGCGGTGGACGAACGGAACCATTCCATCGACCTCACCGAGAAGGGCCGCGAGTTCATGGCGAGCGGTACGGACAAGGATATGTTCGTGCTGCCCGATGTCGGCACCGAGATGAGCGTCGTGGAGAACGATGCCGCACTCAGCTATGAACAGAAACAGCTGAAGAAGGACGAGATCAACAAGCTCTATGCGGAACGAAGCGACCGCGTCCACACCGTGCGTCAGCTGCTCCGCGCCTATTCGCTCTATGACAAGGATGTGGAGTACGTCGTCACCGAGGACGGCAAGGTGCAGATCGTCGATGAGTTCACCGGTCGTATCCTGCACGGACGGCGGTATTCAGACGGTCTCCATCAGGCGATCGAAGCGAAGGAAGGGGTCCACGTCGAACGTGATACCCAGACCCTCGCCACGGTAACGCTGCAGAACTACTTCCGCCTCTATAAGAAGCTCGCCGGTATGACCGGTACGGCGGAAACGGAAGCGGCCGAATTCTTCGATATCTACAAGCTGGATGTGGTCGTCATTCCGACCAACAAGAAAGTGATCCGCGAGGACCTGAACGACCTGGTGTACCGCACGAAACGGGAGAAGTATAACGCCGTGATCGCGCACATCAAGGAACTGCGCGAGAAGAAACAGCCGGTGCTCGTCGGAACGACGAGCGTTGAGGTCTCCGAGACACTGAGCCGTATGATGTCCCGCGAGAAGATCCCGCATAACGTGCTGAACGCCAAACAGCATCAGCGCGAGGCGGAGATCGTCACCAACGCCGGTCTTCCCGGTGCGGTCACCATCGCCACGAACATGGCAGGCCGCGGAACGGACATCAAGCTCGGTCCCGGCGTGCGGGAAGCAGGCGGTCTTGCCATCATCGGTACGGAGCGCCACGAGGCGCGGCGTATCGACCGGCAGCTGCGCGGCCGTTCCGGCCGTCAGGGCGATCCCGGTATGACCAAATTCTTCCTCTCGCTGGAGGATGACCTGATGCGTCTGTTCGGCAGCGACCGTATCGCATCGGTAATGACCAAGATGGGAGCGGAAGAGGGTGAGGTGATCGAGCATACGATGATCACCCGCATGATCGAACGGGCCCAGAAGAAGGTGGAGGAGAACAACTTCGGCATCCGGAAACGGCTGCTGGAATACGATAACGTGATGAACCAGCAGCGCGAGGTGATCTACGCGAAGCGCCGCAGTGCACTGCTCGGCGAGCAGCTGGACGATGAGGTGCACCGCATGCTGGACGACTATGCGGACGATGTGGTGGAACGGCATTATGAGGCCGGTACAATCGACGAGATGCGGGACGAGCTCCGGGCGAACCTCCTCATCGACCTGCAGATCACCCCGAAGGAGTTCCAGTCGCTCGGTGCGAACGGACTCAAGGAGCGGATCATCGAAGCGGCCAAGGAGTTCCTGAAGCGCAAACGTGAATCGATCGGCGCTCCGGCGATGGACTTCATTCAGAAGGTGTCGATGCTGCAGGTGATCGATGCCCGGTGGAAGGAACATCTGCGCGAGATGGATGACCTGAAGGAGGGGATCTATCTCCGTGCCTACGGTCAGAAGGACCCGATCCTGGAGTACAAATCCGAAGCGTACAAGATGTTCGTGGAACTGCTCGGACTGCTCAACCGCGAAGCGCTCAATATGGTCTTCAAACTCTTCCCCGAGAACCAGCAGCAGCTCGAAGCACAGCAGCAGCGGCGCGGGTTCAACCGGGACCGGATGACCATGACCCATTCCGCTTCCACCGGCATGGGATTCCAGGGAGCGCCGGAGGATGTCGAGGGCGGCCAGCCGCAGGCGCAGCAGCAGGCACCGAAGGTCCAGCAGATCATCTCCGGCGACAAGGTCGGACGCAATGATCCCTGTCCCTGCGGCAGCGGGAAGAAATACAAGAATTGCCACGGCAAAGGGGCCTGACGGTGTGCCCGCGGTCATTTCCGGCCAGCCGGAAATGACCGATCATGCAATCGATGTCGCGCACGAACCTACCATCGTTCACCAACATGAGGATTTCATGAAACGCTTCCTGCTTCTTCTGGTGGTCCTGCTCTGGACGCACACAGCGACCGCACAACGGACCATACCGCTGAACATCGAACAATTGGTCCGCGATGCCGGTACCATCATCGACGGGACGGTCACTGGCACCAGGACAGGGAAGGACCCGGAATCCGGTCTGCTGGTCACCTGGGTGACGATGAACGTGAACGAATCCTTCCACGGCGCTGTCAATGGGACCATCACCTTCAAGCAATACGGCGGCGAAGCGGACGGTCTCGCGAACTATCCGAAGCACCTTCCGCGCTATGCACAGGGTGAACGGTCCATCCTGTTCCTGACCGCCCCAAGTTCCATCGGAATGCAGAGCCCGGTCGGGATGCAGCAAGGGAAGTTCATGATCGTGCAGGAGGGAACGGCGAAGACGGTCGTGCGGAATCTGACGAAGAATCCTTCGCTCTTCACCGGACTCACCGTCGGGAAGTCGCTGGCCAAACGCGCCCCCGCTTCGCTGGAAGAGGATGGAACGATGGATGTGGAAGAGTTCACGTCGCTCGTCCGTTCGTATGTTCAACTGATCAAACGATAGGAGGACCGATGAAGACATCAGCCCGTTCCCTCGTTTCTCTGTTCCTCCTGCTTGCGGTCATTCCTGTCACAGTGCTTCGTGCCGGCGGACCGCTCTCCGTCTTCAACGGACAGCCGGTGAAATACAATAATGCTGTTGCCATCACCTATAAGACCGATCTCGGCGCGATGGGGAGTTTCTCCAACACCGTTGCGACGAATCTGGTCACGACCAGTTTCGCAACGTGGCAGGCAGTGAGCACCGCCCAGATCACTTTCACCAACGGCGGACAGCTCGCGTCGGATATCACCGCGGCGAATTACACCACGGTGCTGGACAAGTTCAATGACGGTGTGAATCCGGTCATTTTCGATACCGACGGCTCCATCATCGATGCCATCTTCGGCGCGAATGCCTCCAATTCCACCATCGGATTCGCCGGCTCCTCCTATTTCACCTCCGGTCCCAACGCCGGCTTCTATGCCGAAGGGCAATCGGTGATGAACGGGAAGATGGCGAACAATCCGTTCACCGAAGCGCAGTTCAAGGCGACCTTCGTGCACGAGTTCGGTCATTTCATCGGTCTCGACCATTCACAGATCAATATGCCGTTCGTCGGTGACGGGAACGCAGCGAACGATGCGCACATCCCGACCATGTATCCGACCTCGACGGATGACGACACGCATCTTGCCACACTCAATCCGGACGATATCTCCTCCGTCTCCCAGCTCTATCCCAAAGCGAATTTTGCCACCTCCACCGGGAAGATCACCGGTACGGTGGTGCGGTTCGATGCGTCCGTGGTCCGCGGCGCGAATGTCGTGGCGGTCAGCACCGGCAGCGATTCGCTGACCAATCAGATCTCGACCGTTACCGATTACCTCGTGCAGAACAACGGGACGTACACGGTGCAGGGACTTGCTGCCGGGAACTACTATCTCCGCATCGAACCGGTGAAGAGCTCCTTCATCAAAGGCTCCAGTGTCGGACCGTACGCCACTTCTGCGACCGATCTTTCTTTCATCAATCCGGTGCTGACGGAATATTACAATGCCGGCGCAGAATCCGCCGAGCCCTCCACGGATGACCCGGCCGCCCGTACGGCGATCGCTGTCACCGCCGGCGGGACCACCTCCGGCATCAATCTGATCGCGAACAAACAACCGAATGTTCCCATTACGAACATCCTGCAGTATCACGGTGCGCTGAGCAGCGTCTTCGAACTGCCTTCGAGCTTCGGGGACAAACGTTACGCGGTCCGTTTCACACCGGGTGCCAACGGCAAACTGCTCCGTGCGGAGTACTATATCAACGGCAGTGCCGATGCCATCGACGGCACCGGTTCGCTGAAGGTATCGATCCACAACAATACGTCCGGCAGTCTCGGCGGTATCCCCGGCACTCAGATCGGGAATGCGGTCACGATCCCGTTCAGCCAGATCACGAAGAGCACGTATAACATCGCCGATTTCAGCGGACAGAACCTCCAGGTGACGGCCAATGTCCACTTCCATGTGGTGTTCGAAGTGGTCGGTGCCGCGACCGATTCCATCCAGTTCGTCAGTGACGACGGCAGCAGCCCGACGAACCGTTCCTCGTCGTACTTCGACGGCGGTTCCGGCATGGCATGGTTCAATCTGATGGAACCGTCCAATTTCAATAAGGGATACAATCTGGCGGTCAGGGCAGTGATCGATATCCCCAATGGTGTGGTCCGTCATGAGGGAGTCCCGTCGGCATTCGAACTCCGCCAGAACTATCCGAATCCGTTCAACCCGTCCACGACGGTCTCGTTCGCTGTCCCGGCAGAAGGACTGGTGACGGTGAAAGTATATTCGTCCCTGGGTGAAGAGGTCGCGACGCTCGTCAATGACCGGATGCAGGCCGGTGAATATTCCGCATCGTTCGACGGCGCACGGCTCGCCAGCGGTGTCTATCTCGTTACCGCCTCCGCCGCAGGCCGTACAGTCTCCCGGAAAATGCTGCTCCTGAAATGACCGATTCTTCCTGCCGGAGCGGACCATGCTCCGGCAGGAAGTTCCTGTCCGCTGTCCCGAACATCACGTGATCCCACCTGTCCCGGCCGACCATGAACCGCATCGTTCGCTCCCTCTCTGACGCTTTTCGGGATCCTGCCGATCGAGCTGCATCGATCCTTATCCTGCTGTTCATCGTCACCGCAGCGTTCTCCGTTACTCAAACGAGTTCCTATACACCGGACAGTGCACGGTATGAGATCTGGGCACGTTCCATAGCCGCAGGGGAGGGATTCGTGGATACCACGGACCCCGAAGCACCGCGGTATGTTGTTCATGCACCGCTGTATCCTGTCCTCATTGCTCCGTTCGCGTGGCTTCTGCCGCTCACTCCTTATGCGTTGAAATTCGGTACCCTGATCATCACCGCCGTGATGCTCCTTCTGTTCCACCGGTTCGTGAAAGGGAAGGTATCAGCAGTGCCAGCCGGGATCGCACTTGCATTACTGGCATTCCATCCCTTCACACTGCATTATTCCACACAGCTGCTCTCAGAGCCGCTCTTCCTGCTGCTGCTGATCGTGCTGTTCTCCCTGATGTCCCGTGTCGGGAATGAAGGAGCCGCTGACACAGCAACCATGGTATGGTTGACTGTAGTGCTTGCTGCATCGGTGCTGACCCGGGAGATCGGTATCGTCCTTGTCCCTGTTGTGCTTCTGTTCCTTGTGCTGCACCGGAAGTATGATATGGCAGGATGGACCTTCGTCGGGATCGTGCTGGTGTTCGGTGCATGGTACGTCCGCAATGAGATCATCGTGGCAGGCCGTGAACAACCGGACCTCCGGAATTCTCTGCTGTTCGGGAGCAACATCCTCACATCGGGCCGGACAGCGTTCCTGCAGGAGATCGTCGCACGGATCACGGTGAATGCAGCATTCTATCTCCGCGAACTGCCGGGATTGTTCCACTATCCTCAGTTCGGTCTGGATGGAGAGGTGCGGCCGACATTCTATAGCGTGGTGGACCGGTCCTCTCTGATGATAACGGCGGCGCAGCGGATCGTGGCTCCCAGGTTCATCATCGCCGCTGTGCTCGCTGCAGGTTCGGTGGTCACCGGGATGATCAGAGAATTCCGAAATGGCCGGCTTGCTCCTATATATTCACTCTTCATCATCTTCTACAGCGTCATGGTGCTGCTCTATCCTGTTGCCGATATCCGTTTCACCTATCCGTTGCTTCTGATCCTGCTCATTCTGGCGGCACAGGGTGTGGATGCGTTCATGACGGGCCGGAATATCCTCATGAAGCGTATCGTCATTGCGGCTGCATTGTTTCTGATGCTGCCGAATCTGCTGTGGACGGCAGAGATGATCGGTCGTGCTTCGGCCTATCGATCGGCATCAACATCAACGGAGCAGTTCGACCGTTCCTCTGCGTCCGTACCGACGGAGTTCGCAACATCCTTCCCATTGGCGGCAGAGTGGTTCATCAAACGCGGTCTGCAGCCGGACGTGATCATCGCCAAACGGAAGGAGTTCGGCATCGTGCTGCCCGGGACCAAGGTGCTGCTGATGAATGAGTTCTCCGGCCTATCGGCGTTCGAGCAGATGATCCGGGACTATGATGTCCGGTACATCGTTTCGTCACGGGACCGCGCCGGAGTCCGCGAATTCGATCTGCTGATGGGACTGAGCCGGACATACTCGTTCGAACAGCAGGGAAGTGCAGGAGGCTTCGATATCTTCGCTGTACGGCAGGCGGAGAGCGGGAGACCGGCACTTCGGTCCGCCGGTGCAGTGCAGACCCTTGCACATCTGGTGGACAATGGTGATTTCCGGCAGCTCGAGCGTTTCTTCCGAGCGGAACAGAGGTTGGCGGAGGTCCATCCGTTGTTCCGATATTATCATGCCGTAACGCTGGAATGCCTTGGCTCCCTTGATTCCGCCCGGTTGCTCTTTGCCACACTGCAGGGGATGCCGCAGGGGATCGGATATGCACAGAAAGCAGGATTCCACGCCACGATGCTCGATCAGCTGACGGCATTGCAGCGGACCTCCGATTCGGCGCAACGGGCAGACATCCTGTTCAATCTGGCCGTGAATTATTGGGAACTGGATATGCGGACAACCGCCTTGCGCTTCCTGAATGCTGCTGTCATGCAGCAACGGTCATATATCCCTGCTTACAATCTCTTCATCCATTTCTCACTCCAGATCGGGGATACGGTGAATGCCCGGGGAGCCTTTACCGTGCTGCAGCGCTCCTTCCCGGGAGAACCATCCATTGCTCCGTTCGGCGAGCTCTTCAGCCTGATCGACGAAGGGAGGCAGGCCCGCACAGCTGAGCAGCAGGCCGGCATCCAGGAACGGATGGCGGCAGCGTACGAACGGCTCGGTCTGTCCGATGCCCGGATCGCATCGCTCCGCCGGGCAGTGATGCTGCAGCCGGACCGGGAATCTGCTGTTCTCGTTCTGTCATCACTTTATCGGGAACGTCGCCGCACCTATCCCGCGCTGAAGATCCTCACCCTCGCTCAGCAGTATCTTCCCGGTTCACCGCACATCTCGGATGCGATCAGGGAGATCACCGGTCGGTGATCAGTTGGGATTCTTCATCCATACAGGCACAATGGCTTTTCTTTCATTGAAAAATTGAAGATATTGGCGCTGTTGTGTTCGTTCCATTCCCACAGACCGAGGTACCATGAGCGTGACAGAGATCCTTACCAGGCGCACCGACGATGAACGGTATCCGTCCTGGTATCTCTATCTCTTCGTGGCAGCAGTGGTCGTCCTCTTCGCCAATACCCATGCCCCGATCAATTTCGTGATGTCATGGTATGACCGTGTTCTGACGATCCTTCTTTCCTCCGGATATATCACCCAGATCACCTTCCGTTCGATGCTCGAACAGAAGGATGCCGTGATCGTCAATGTCATCGTCCCGGTCCGCACCTGGTCGTTCTTTACAGCGCTCATCATCGCCGCCGTTCCTCTGCTGCGCGATATCGCGCGGCACGTGCAGCGCAACGGCTCCATCTATACCGATCGCCGTACCTACACGGCGCTCCTCATCCCGTTCGGTATCCTCTGTCTGCTCACCTTTCCCAGTCAGCTGGGACTGGGAGGGAACATGTACGCCAGGATGAGCCTGGAACCGCTCAGTTTCAACGACTCCAAACTCTGGTTCTATCAGCGGCTGCTGATGCCCTCCATCGCGTATCTGCTCATGCTGAAAGGACCGGTCCTGTACTTCGTCTTCAGCCTGATCACGACCATCATGATGTACCTGCTGGTGCTTCTCTTCTTCCGGACGCGCGGCATCACCCTCAGCGGGCTGGAGTTGGTCTCCATCGGTTCCTGTTCGTTCATGATGACCCAGCTGCAGATCCCGGGGTACACGGAACAGCTTGCGATCATCTTCCTGCTGCTGCTCTTCATCGTGCCGACCGGGACGATGGGGAGGATGAGTCTCGTCGTGTTCTCTCTGCTGGCACATGAGATCAGTATCGTACCGCTGGTCTTCGTCGCTCTGCTCTATTTTACCGGACGGGAGCGGGCGATGATGGGGGTGATCATCGGTTTCTATGTGACCTTCTGGATCGCAAGCTTCGGCGGGGATATCGCGCAGCTGCTCTCGGTGCGGAATGTCTACGGCAAGAGCGGACTCCAGTGGGCGATGGAATTCCCGCTCCGGCTCGTTTCCGGCATCGCACTGTCCTACAAACTCCTTTGGATCCCGATCGCGGTTGCCGCTGTACGGTTCCAATCAGAACGTTGGTTCATCATCGGTCTCTCTGCCATCGCGGTCGGTTTCACATTGATCGGCGTCGATACCTCGCGGCTGATGGGATTCGCACTTCTCGCACTGCTCACATCGTTGTATCTGCTGAAGAGGGAGCATCCGGAGGTCCACCGGTGGTACCCGGCGCTGCTCTCAGTGAACATCATCGTGCCGTCGTTCTTCATCGGGACCAATATCGGTATCGCGCTGGTGAACGGATTCTATGAGACCGGTAGTCCCGTCGGTACGGTTGTTCTCAATGGACTGTATCAGATGATCTATCTCGGTGTGGTGCTGCGATGACGGAACGGCTCAAGACACGCTGGTACCTTGCCGGCATCCTGCTGCTCGTGGCCGTCGTCTATCTCCCGCTGCGGAATGCGGAGTTCACCAACTGGGACGATCAGATCCATGTGACGGGGAATGCAAAGGTCCACACGCTCACATGGGAATCCGCCATCGCGCATTTCCGTCCCCATACGGAATATATGTACCATCCGCTCACCATGATCACCTACGCGGTGGAGTGGCAGATCGGCAACGGTTCCCCGATGGTCTTCCATCTCTTCAGCCTGCTGCTCCATTTGGTGAATGTACTCCTCGTATACCGGCTCATCCTCCGGCTCTCATCGGAACGCACCATTGCGCTCGTTGTGGCACTGCTCTTCGGTCTCCATCCGGTGAATGTGGAGACGGTCGCGTGGATCTCCTCCCGTAAGGATCTGCTCTATTCGCTCTTCTTCCTGGCAGGACTCGAATTGTACGGGATGTACCGCTCCGCACCGAACCGGTGGGGTCTCTATATTGCCGTCATCGGTGTCTTCATCCTCGGGCTGCTCTCGAAACCGACCATGGTCGTCTTTCCGGCGGCATTGGTGCTGATGGATTGGTGGTCCCGCCGCATCTGGGACAGGAATGCACTGCTCGAGAAACTCCCGTTCGTCCTCATCTCCGTCGGATTCGGCATCTTCACGATGATGCTCTCCAATTCGGATACGGATGTGGTAACGATCATCTCGTTGTACGATCTCCGGCATCAGGTCCTGATGGTCAGCTATGCGGCGGTGTTCTATCTTGGCAAACTGCTGCTGCCGGTTAGCCTCAGCGCCATGTACCATTATCCGCCGGTGGTGGACGGGATGCTGCCGGCCCACTTTTACGCTGCGCCGGTGGTGCTGGCATCGATCGTCGCTGTTCTGGTCCTCGTCGGCCGACGGCAGCGGTACCTGCTGCTGGGGGCGGCACTGTACATCCTTCCGCTCATCCTCGTGCTGCAGGTGCTGCCGTTCAACAACACATCGCTCGTCGCGGAACGGTATGCCTATATCTCCTCCGTTGCCGTACTTTTCCTCCTGGTCGTGACCGTCAAGAAACTGCTCGGCCGGTTCGGGAGCGGTGAACCGTTCTGGCGTGCGACGGCGGTCTCCTCGCTCACGCTGCTGATGGTCCTCTATGTCGGAGGGACCGCGGTCCGGGTGGCGGCATGGAAGGACAGTATCTCCATCTTCACTTCCGTGATCGAGCGCGATCCGACGGTCTGGATCGCCTACGCAAACCGTGCCATCGACAGGATGAAGGTGATGCAGTACGAAGAAGCACTGGAGGATGCCAATCGTGCCGTGGAACTCCATCCGACCCGAAAAGCTCTCAATGCCGTGCGCGGGAATGTCCTCTTCTTCTTGAAACGGTACCAGGAGGCACTGGTCGATCTGGATTCCGTCACATTCTCCTCCAAAGCGAAACCGAATGACTTCTATAACAAGGCTGCGGTCCTGTATTATTTGAAGCAATATGACAGTGCGCTCGTCTATTACAGGACGGCAATGGATAAGAATCCTGGCTTTGCTCCTTCGCATCTTGGCTATGGTCTCATCCTGCTGCAGGAACGGAAGGATGCTGCGGCGGCAGTACCGCATTTCGACAGCGCCATCGTGCTCGACCGCACACAGTGGGAGCCGTACTACTTCCGTGCGGCCTCCTTTCGGTCGTTGGGTCAGCCGCGCAGAGCGCTCGATGATATCTCCCGGGCTATAGCCATCAATCCCGCTCTTGCCGCCGATACGTTGACGGCGGGGATCGACCGGTCGGTTGCAACACTGGCGGACCGGATCGCAACACTGAATGACCGGATCATCAAAGGGGAATCACATGCCGGTGTATCGGATGGACTCGGCGAGGCGTATGCCCTGATAGGGGATTCGACCCGTTCGCGGTACTACAGGATGAAGTCAGTGAAAGGCGGTACGCAGTGACGGCGGCAGAACCGAAATATTTCAAACAGATCCTGTTCGTCTACGCGCTGTTCGTGGTAACGGTGCTGGTCCATTTCCCGGTACTGCTCAACGGCATCATCAATTGGCAGGACGATGAATTGTTCCTCTCGCTCCATGCACTGTCGGGGAATATCCTTTCGGTGAACACACAGCAGATCCATGCCCCCGGCATGATGCTCTGGTTCCGTCTCCAGTTCATGATCGGCGGTGACGGTCATTTCATCTATCATGCGGTCAGCATCCTGCTGCACACCGTGAATGCCGTTCTGCTCTATCTGTTGCTGCTGCGGTTCCGGTGGAGCCTTACCTCCGCAGGCAGCGTTGCGCTCCTGTTCGCACTCCATCCGATACACACCGGCACCGTTGCAATGATCTCGTCACAGCCGGTGCTGCTGACCATGCTGTTCCTGCTGCTGTTCGTCCGTTTCTATCATGCGTATCTGACTGAACAGCGCCGGTTGTCGTTCGTGACCGCGCTGCTGGCCGCCGCTGCGTTCACAGCGCTCGGGTATCCGTCACTGCTCATCGTGCTTGCCGGAGTGCTGCTGCATTGGTCCTTCCGGCGGCGAATGACGCGGAACGAATTGTTGCCGCTCGCACTGCTGTGGACTGTTTCCGTTCTTCCGCACGTGATCACAGCGGGATTCTTCACGACGGTCTGGCCGCTCTTCAGCGGCTCTGTGACGATGCTCCGGTTCGGACTTGCGGAGCAAACGATGCGGTTGTTCATCCCGTGGAGTGCCGATCTGCTGGTCCCGTCTTCTGAGATGGCCGCATCTGCTGCCCACGGGAAGTATCTCATTCCATTCACCGTGCTGTCCGTTGCTGCGGCGGCATTCGCGGTCCGGAAAAAGCATCCGTTCCTGTTCATCGCCGTGGTCATCATCATCGCCGGCTCATTACCGCTGGTGACAGGTATGGAGAGGGGGGAGTGGTTGTTGTCGGATGACGGTACCTACCTTCCTTCCGTCGGATGGTTCATCGCAGTGATCGGTGCTGCAGCAGCTGCCGCGGACCGTTTCCAGCCCCTGAAGCGTTTCCGAGCCATGGCCCTGACCTTCGGTGTGCTGGTGTCGATCCCGCTTGCCGGTACGACCCTGTTGCGTTCGGCAGCCTGGGAGACTGGGGAGACGTTCTGGTCCCGGGCACTGGAGGAGCAGCCGGATCGCCTCTTCGCCCTGGTGAAGAAAGGGATGTATCATTATTTCCGCTACGAGATCGAGCCGTCCCTGAAGGTACTGGACCGGGCTGTCACGCTTGCACCGAATGATGTGGAGGTCCGGTACAGCAGGGGGCTGGTACATTTAAGTGCCATGAATCTACCCCAGGCAACCCGGGATTATACCGACGCACTCCGTCTCGATTCCACACACAGCAATGCTCATTTCGGGATCGGTTCCATCCATGCCTTGTATTCACGGCATGACAGTGCGGTTCAATCCTTCTCCCGTGCCATACGGTACTCTTCCACATATTATGAAGCATATTCTGAGCGCGCCGTGTCGCTGATTGCCCTGCGGAAGTATTCCGAAGCTTTGGCGGACTTCCAGACAGCGACAAGCATAGCACCGACCTACGGTAAGATCTATGGTGACAGGGGGGTGATGTGGCTTCAATTAGGGAATGCAGGGGAAGCAGCAAGCGATTTTGCGCGACAGTCCGAGCTGGAACCGAGGAATATCGCTGCCCGCATGAATAATGCCATGGCCTCCATTATGCTGGCGGACACAGCTGCGGCAGTATTGCAATTTTCTAAAGCCATGGAGATTGACTCTCTACGGGCGAATCTTTACCTTATGGCCGCAGGGGAGACCATGCTTCGCACACCGGAAGAGAGAGGTTTGGGTGAGTTCGTCTTTCGGAGAAGTAAGTTCGGTAAATTCTGACACGGAAAAAAAGACCTGCAGCCGGAAAATTTTACCGACCTACAAAGCAGAACCGCTGAAAAATCGCAAAAAACGGCATTCGAACTTTGGCACGGATAGTGAAATAGTATCGGCAACGCATTGATCCACTACACAATACACTACACCCCCTAACCACATAATAAGGAGTCTCATATGGGCCAGCAACAGTTGCTTCTGATCATCCTCGGTGTCATCATCGTGGGTATCGCAGTCGCAGTCGGTATCACCATGTTCCAGGACAACGCTCTCAGCGCAAGCCGCGATGCAATGACCGCAGATCTGGTGAACCTTGCTTCCAAAGCACAGCAGTACTACCGTAAACCCGCGTCCCTCGGCGGCGGCGGAAATTCGTTCGCAGGCATCACGGCAGTGACCGTTCTGGTCGGCCAGGCTGTTGCAACGAATGACAATGCTACCTATAGCGTCGATGGTACCCCGTCTGCTACCTCCATCGTGTTCGTCGGAACCGGTGCTACCGAAGGTGCCGGCGGAGTGTTGCCGGTGCACATGGTGACGGTTGCTCCGTCCACCTACACCATCTCGCAGGTTGAGTAATAGGATCCAATAGTGGTGCGGGCAGGAACTACCTGCCCGCGCTCTTTATCCTCGTCTAGACAGACACTGAACTCATGGGACAGCAGCAACTCCTCCTTATCATACTCGGCGTCATCATCGTCGGTGTTGCGATCGCGGTCGGTATCACTCTCTTCCGGGACAGTGCTGCCAGCACCAATCGCGATGCAATGGCGAACGATCTGATGCATCTTGCTGCGAAAGCCAGGCATTATTACAAACGGCCGGCGACCATGGGCGGGGGTGGACATAGTTTCTCCAATCTCGGTGCCAGCGGCGGATTGTACCTTCTCGTTTCTTCCCGCTTTGCCACCAATGATAATGCTGAATATTCCATTAAGTCCGGAACCACGAAGACGCTCATCACCTTCGTCGGGACAGGGAAAGCACCATTGGATGATGGTTCCTTCCCAATCCTGGAATGTATCGTCACTCCTAGTTCTCAGACGATCAGCACCATCAATTGATCCTCGTTCTGCCTTCTCTCCTCAGCAGATTTTGACCCTCAGGTCACATCTGCTGTTGTCGTTTTTACCCCCCCCCGTTCCTATACTTTCTGTTGATTTTCGTCACCTGTGATTGTATCTTTACGTAGTTTACGAAAGGACCGCTGTACAATGCCTGAGTTTCGAATAGACGGAGTATCACTGAGCGGGAAGCCGGTGCAAGGCGTGATCAATGCCGACACCATGAAGCTCGCCAAGGAACGGGCCGCACAGATGGCCCGTGACAGGAAATTCAAGATCTCCGGCATTCATCCCCGTTCCACGTTCATCTACCGCGTCAAGAAGGGGACGGATGCGCCGCTGGATGGTGAACAGAAGGCGTTCACGAAACAGGAGGTCATCGACGCCCTGACCAAGATGGGCTATACGGTCGTGTACGTCCGTAAACAGCTCTTCGGCGGGGGCGGCAGCAAGGTGCCGGATATCGAGGTCGTCTCGTTCGTCCGCGTGAGCGCTGACCTCATTCGGCAAAAACTGCCGTTCAATGACATGATGTCGATGCTCATCAACGACATCCAGAACAAAGCGCTGCGGGAAGCCATCCGCGACATCAACCAGGATCTGAAGCAGGGAAAGGACAGCGAGAAGGCGTTCCAGAAGCATGAGAAGGAACTCGGGAAGTTCGCCGCCCATATGCTCGGTCTTGCATCCAAATCCGGGAACATGGGGGAGATCTTCGAGAGCACGGCGAAATTCCTCGAGCGGAATGCGCAGTTCAAGAAGGACCTCAAGAGTGCCCTGATCATGCCGGTGGTCACCCTCGTCATCCTCTTCGGCGCCGTTGGATACTATGTAGCCTACATCTTCCCGGAAACGGCAAGTCTGTTCCAGAAATTCAAGATCGAACTTCCGCCGATGACGCGCAGCACGCTGAAGCTTAGCGATTTCATCGTCAACAATATCCTCTGGATCTCCCTCGGCTTCCTCATCCCCTCCGTCATGTTCGCCCGGTTCATCGCGACGGAACGGGGCCGGTATGTGATCGATAAGTACATCTGGAAAGTGCCGTCCATCGGCGACCTGATGCACAAGATGAGCATCGAGATCTTCTGCCGCGTCTTCTACGCACTCTACTCCGGTTCCGGTGAGAACATCGAAGTGATCAAGATGGCGGCCGAGGCATGCGGTAACAAGTACATGGAGCATCAGATCAAGACCATCGCGCTGCCGCTGATGGTGGAGAAGGGTGCCGGCATCACCGAAGCGTTCGAAGCGACCGGTGTGTTCACCAAGACGGCGCTCTCCCGGTTCCATTCCGGTGCGGAGACCGGAACGGTGAAGAATACCGCGCTGCAGCTGGCGGAGTATTATGAGAAGGAAACCGGGTACCGCATGCGCAATGCGATCGATATGATCCAGCTCGTCATCTCCATGATCATCATGATCGTGCTCACGGCGCTCACGTTGGTCTCCTCCGAGACCGCCACCATCAAACCGAAACCCCCGACCGGCGGCGGATGGATGACATTCTTCAGTTCGTACTTCTAAGGACCCGGCAAAGGACCAGCTATGGCCGATATCGACATCACGGATAAGATCGGATATACGCTCCTCAAGAAGGGGATCATCGACTATGAGACCCTGGAGAAATCCCTGAGGATCAAGGAGGCCGAAGCGACCAAGAAGGAACGGCGGAACCTTGGACAGATCCTCGTCACGGATTTCAGTGCGGACCATGATGCGGTCTTCCGTGAGGTGGCCAACCTGTACGCGTTCCGTGAGATCTACATCGCCGATGAGAACATCGAGAAGTCCCGCATCGATTTCATCCGGAAGCTCGTCGATGCCCTGCCGGAAGGGAACAAGGAACTGATGGTGCAGACGAAGATGATCCCGCTGAAGTTCGATGAGAAACAGCCGGACAAGCTCATCATCATCTCCGCCGATCCGACCGACCGGAACATCCCGCTCATCGCCCGTAACTTCAATGTGAAGAAGTACGAGGTCACCTACTGCCGTTTGAAGGACATCCAGAGCCTCACGGAACAGGTCATCCCGCCGCAGAACGAGTTCCTGAAGCTCCTCGAGGACAATCAGATCAGCGTCGAGACCGGCGAGGAGGAGGCGAATGTCGATGAGGATGCGCTCAATGCCGAGATCAACAAGAGCGCCCTGGCGAACCTGTTCGAAGGTGCGCTGGTGGAAGCCGTGCGGACCGGCGTGAGCGACGTGCACATCGTGGCGGCCGAAGGGAAGAGGACCAATTTTATGTTCCGCGTGGACGGTAATCTGAAGCTCTGGCACTGCCAGGAGAACACGATGCCCGAAGCGGTGATGGCGGTGATCAAGGACCGCACCAAGAACGTCGACCGGTTCGAACGCGAGATGTCGCAGGACGGTTTCATCCAGCGCGTCGTGGACGGGCACCAGCTCCGGTTCCGCGTCTCCATCATGCCGATCGTCACCACGGAGTTCAAGAACAAGTTCGAATCGGTCGTCATCCGCGTTCTCGATGACCGGAAGGTGATCACCGATCTGAACAAACTCGGTCTCCAGGGGCCGGCGAAGGGATTCTTCTACAAGGCGATCGAGAAACCGCAGGGTATCGTCATCCTCACCGGTCCGACAGGGTCCGGTAAGTCGACCACGCTGATCGCTGCACTGTACCAGGTGATCGATCCGACCGTGAACGTGCTCACCATCGAAGAACCGGTGGAATACATCATCAAAGGGGCGCGGCAGCTGAAGATCGGTCCGAAGATGTCGTTCGAACAGTCGATCCGCGGTATCCTGCGCCATGATCCGGACATCGTGCTCGTCGGTGAAATGCGCGATAAGGTAACGGCCGAGACCGCCATCAAGCTGGCGAACACCGGTCACTTGGTGTTCTCCACGCTGCACACCAACGACGCTCCGAGCGCCGTGGCCCGTCTCTATAAGATGGGCATCGAACCGTTCCTGATCGCGTACGCCATCAACATCATCGTGGCGCAGCGTCTCATCCGTACGCTCTGCAAGGTATGCAAGACGCCGATCGACGACAGTGAGAAATCCGACCTGCTCAAGTTCGGATTCACCGAGGAGGACCTGCGCTCCCATACCTTCTATAAGGCGGTCGGTTGTGACAAGTGTTCGGGAGGGTACAAGGGACGCGCCGCCATCCATGAGGCTTTGTACTTCACGAAGGCGATCAAGGATATCGTGCTGAATGCCGGCGAGAAAGTGGACGAGAATTCGATCCGTGAACAGGCCGCGAAAGACGGGATGTGGACTCTACGTCGTTCCGGCATGGAGCGTATGAAGGAAGGGGTGACGTCACTCGAAGAGGTCGTTTCCTCCACGGTGGAAGATGAATGACCGTACTGGAACGGAGCGGTGTGCGCTCTCTCACGGCCGGATGATGCAAAAGTCCGGACATTGGATCAACGGATAGGATATCATGGGACTCGGGCAGACATTATTGACCATCATGGCACTCATGCTGATGGGACGGTTGATCCTCACCGTCAACCGGACCGTCCTCGAGGTCGGTTCGACGAAGGATGTCGCCGAGTACCGCATCACGGCGACCTCGCTCGGCACATCCATGCTGGAGTATGCCCATGACCTCGCCTTCGATGAGGCAACCGTCGATACGTTCCTGACCTCCACGCAGGTCTCTTCGCTGACCGCTTCCGCCAGCTTTGGCGCCGAAACGGGGGAGACCAATTACCTTCTGTTCGATGATGTGGACGATTACCATAATTATGTGAAGATCGATACCATCCCGAACTCCGCGATCTTCTATACCACGGCACGTATCGATTACCTGACGGTCACGCCGCCGACGTCGTTCACCACGACCACGTCGAAGTCGTTCAACAAGATGATCACCGTCTACGTGACGAGCCCGTATATGATGGATTACTCCCTCGATGTTCCGGTGCAGGATACATTGAAGTTCCGCTCCATCTTCAGTTACTGGTACTTCCGGTAAGGACCGTTCCCATGGGCTCACAGACCATACTGGATCTCATCGCTTCGACCATCGTCTTCGGGACGCTGATGCTCATCGCGCTCCGCCTGAACGGCAGTACGATGGAGAACATGTCCGCGTTCCGTGAGGACCTGATCGTGCAGCAGAACCTGGTCGCGGTCTCCGAACTGCTGGAACATGACTTCCGCAAGATCGCGTACTGCAAGGATTACGAAGTGATCAGTTCGCCGACGCTCGCTATCCGGTATGCCGATACCTCCAAGATCATCTTCTGGACCGATCTTCCGACCGTTGCCAATCCGTACGGGGACGGAGTGCTCGATTCGCTCACCTATTACATCGGACCGACCTCCGAACTCACCTCTACACCGAATCCGAACGACCGACTTATCTATCGTGTGGAGAACAATGCCACTCCGATCGGTGTCTACATGGGCGTCTCCACCTTCAATCTGCAGTATTACGATGCGCTACGCAACAAACTGAGCACACCGGTGGATAGTTGTCAGCTGATCCAGTACATGCAGATCACGATCCAGGTCGAGCATCCGGTGAAATGGACGAAGTACTATAACACGGCCACCTACGATACCGTCTACCAGAGCGCCTTCTGGCGGCAGGTGCGGTTGGTGGCGAAGAATCTGAACAACCGGTAGGAGAGGGTATGGGACGATCGGCGATCTATATGGTGATGGGGATGACCTTCATCTTCCTGTTCTTCGGGAAGACGATGAGCGACAGCGGGACGGAGGCCTTCTCCAATGCGATCGATTATTACGAATCGACGCAGACGTACAATATCGCCGAGGCCGGTGCGAATCTGGCGTGCAATCAGATCTTCATGAACAGCAATTGGCGCACCGGTTTCACCAATGTCGCGATGAATGATGGCCGGTTCACCGTGACCGTTGATACCACGACGTATGTTGGCAAGGTCCTGCTGACCTCCACCGGTATCTTCCAGCAGGACACCCATGTCGTCCGTATCCTGCTCAGTCCGAGTTCCATCGCTAAATTCGCGATGTACAGCGGGAATGTCTCTGCCGCAGCAAAACTCCGTTCCGGTGATACGGTCGACGGACCGATCCATTTCAATAATAAACTCGTTACCCAAGGGAACCCCGTTTTTACAGGGAAGGCGACGATGGGTTCCCTTCAGACAACCTCTGGTACTCCCACGTTCCTTGGCGGATACCAGGAAGGTGTGAACGTCTCATTCCCATCCTATTCCTCCAATGCCGCCTCCATTGCATCCGATGCATCGACCAGCGGCGGAACGAATAATTATAAGGTGGGCGGAGAGATGTGGTTGAGATTCTCCGTCGTTGCCGGTGTGGGAATGGTGGAGTATAAGACCAATTCCGGAGCAGCCTGGGGGGCTCCGGTCAACATCACCACTTTCGCGCCGAACGGGAAGATCGCTATTGTCAACGGTGCGTTACACGTACAGGGCACTGTGAAAGGGGAAGTGACCATCACATCCACAGTATCCCCCTCCAGCACAACTCCGACCTCTACGGTAGGGGCCACGTATATCGATGGAAATCTTCAATACAACACCGATCCGTTGACCAATCCTTCTTCTACTGATAAACTCGGCCTGGTCAGTGCCGGCGATATCACGATCAATACGCTTCCCATCCGAATGGATGGAGCCTATTTTACCAATACAAAAGCGACCCTTGGCGGTACATTGGCAAATACCAATCCATCCAAACAATTGAAGATTGTCGGATCCCTCATTACACGGGAGATCAATTCCACCGATTTCGGTACCGGTGCGACAAAAGGTGCCAAATTCTACATGAAATACGATAATCGGTTCGAAGATGATCCTCCTGAGGACTTCCCAAATCCAACGGTCAATAATTCGTTCGAAGTACTCTCCTGGTTTGAATAATATGGCGGTTCTGTTGACATTCAACAGCCCTTTCAATATATTCTCTCCAACATTTAATGTTTTACTTGAGCATCTGAGCTAAACCCATTAGTCCGTGCGAGTTGCTGTACTCTCAATGACCGGCCCAATTATCCTATGCCTGTAATCCCCACTGCGTCCCTGGTCATCCCGGCGGAGATCGTTTCCGGTGCAAAGACCATCCTCGGTCAGGTGATCGCGCAGATACCGTCGTCTACACAGGGACTTGAACGGCAGATCTTCATTGGTGATTTCGTCGAGAAGCTCCCGCTCGAACATAAGCATGCGTTGAAGAGTTTCGTGGAATGCCTGCTGCTCCGGATGTCACTCATCAATGCGTCGGACATCGATTTCGGCGGCTTCGGCGGGCACGGCAAAGTGTGGTACCGTATCTTCGGTGCCAAGAAACCCGATCCGACACTCGAGTCCCTCTCTGTGGATGAGACCAACATCCTCATCCAGTCGCTCATCTCCGCCCGTCAGCGGCAGTTCCTGTATGAGATGAAGAATCTTGACTTCTCCTACATGGTGGTGGACGGCGATAAGATGAACCGGTACCGCGCCGATGCGTACATGGACCTCGATCAGCTGGCATTGAACATGCGCGCCATCAATGCCACTGTGCGTCCGTACAAATCACTGGAACTGCATCCGAACGTTACGAAGATCGTCAGTCTCGCGCACACCAAGGAAGGGCTCATCCTGATCACCGGTATCACCGGTTCCGGAAAGAGCACCACACTGGACGCGATGATCGATCTGAACAACCATACGGTGGATGGACATATCTGTATCGTCGCTTCCCCCGTGGAATATGTGCACCGTTCCGACCGGTGTATCGTCCGGCACCGCGAGGTGGGCCGCGATGTACTGTCGTTCAAGGACGGTGCGATCCAGGCGCTGCGGCAGGACCCGGATATCATCATGATCGGTGAGATGCGCGATCCAGAGACCATCATGACCGGTCTGGAGATCACCGACAGCGGTCATAAAGTGTTCTCCACACTGCATACCGCCTCGGCGGTGGAGAGTATCGACCGTATCATCGGCGAAGTGCCGCATGTGGAGCAGGACCGGGTGCGGATGCGGTTCGCCGACGTCTGCAAGATGGTGCTGTCCCAGAAACTCATCCCGTCGCTGGACGGCAAACGGGTCGCCGCACGGGAGATCATGATCATGAACCCGTCGGTCCGTGCCGCCATCAAGAACGGGAATACGGGGGAGATCTATCAGATGATCCAGGAGTCGGGGGAGATCGGGATGCAGACGATGGAGCAGGACCTGAAGCGTCTCTATCAGCAGAAGAAGATCTCCATGGAGAATGCGATGAACTACGCAAACAACAAGAAACGCATGCAGCAGATCATCAATACGTGACGGTATGCCATACACCAAAGGCGAAGGCAAAACGATACTCGGGATTTTCGTGGACGGCTTGGATGTCAAGTTCGTCCATTTGGCGCTGAAGAACAAGCGCATCACGCTCCACGATGTCCGCACGGTGAATCTGGTGAAGCGTCTCGAGGAGCGGGTCGCCGGCGCGGACGGTGGTTCCGACAGCTTCGATATGATGGATTCGCTGGAAGCGAGCGGGGTGAAGGACGAGTTCGCCGAAGCGAGCGGCGGCGCCTCCAACAGCGAGGTGATCATCGGTCTTCTTGCCGAGTACCCGACCTCCGCCTATAAACTGGTCTATTCCATCTCCGAACCGAGCATCTATTACCAGCAATTCGAGGATAATTTCGGCCTGTCCGGGATGAAGCTGAAGAAAAAGCTGGTCGATGAACTCGCGGCCACCCGCTCCGTGAAGCCCACCATCGACTCCCTCTCCTATATCCCGGCCGCCGAAGGACAGATCCTGTCGGTGATCCGTGAGGACGGGCTCGGTCTGCTGGACCTGATCGACAGTGTGCGGGATTTCCTCGGCAAACGGACCCCGAAACTCCAGTTCGTCGAGACCTCCGATATCTCCCTGATGAACATGGTCCGGACCAATTATGAATTGGGCGAGTCCGAGGTCTCCATCATCGTCTATGTCGGTACCGAGTTCAGCCGCCTGATCTTCATGAAAGGGGAGTTCTTCTTCCATTTCGCGCCGGTGATCAGTGAAGGGCGGCTCACGCCGAACATCGAGAACACCATCTATTCCCGTATCCTGCTCGAACAGGACAGTGCCGGCATCGTGCGGATCGACCGGATCTTCCTGGCGGGCGAAGCAGTGAAGATCGACCTGAAACAGTTCCTTGCACCGCAGTTCGCGGAAGCACCGATCGAGTACCTCGTCTCGCCGACGCTGGACATGTCCGAATTCCAGGACAATCCCGAGACGATCATCTCTGAATACGCCATCCCGATCGCATCGGCGATGCGGGCGCTGGAACCGAAGAACAAACGGTATTACGACATCGACCTGCTCCCGACCAGCTACCGTGAAGGCCAGAAGGTCTTCAAGCTGGCATGGCACGGGTACCTGCTGCTCCTGGTGATCTTCGGCGTCACCTTCTTCTTCACGTCGCGGTTCGCCGAACTGAACGATGATGTCCGCCGCTCCCGTGCGGACCTGCAGAAGAAGCAGGAGAAACTCGCCGAGAACCAGCGGCTCCAGGGGATCCTGGACGATCTGATCGCCCGGAACGCACAGTATGAGTCGGCACTGAAGGTTTACGACCAGCTGATGCCGAATTACAACCGGTGGAGCAAGATGTTCAACCATCTCACCGGGACGATGGAGAGCGTCAATGCGGTCTGGATCAAGGATATCTCCGCCCGCGGTGATACCTCCATGAACCTCACCGGGTACACGGTCTACCGACAGCGCATCCCGCGCATTGCCAACATGTTCGAGAATGCTACGCTGCAGGCGGTGGACATCGAGAACATCCGCGGGAAGGATGTGTACCGATTCAATCTGGTGGTCCATTCCCAGGTCAAGGATGAGTAAGGAGCACCGTGTCCTATAAACTTCGAAATACCATAGCACTGGCGGTGATCATCCTCGTCGTCTCCCTCTTCGGGGGATACATCACCATGTTCTATCAGCCGAACAAGATCGCGGCGAACCTGAAGGAAGCCAAGAAGATCGAAGCGCAGTTGCAGGACAACACGGCACAGCTGGCGGCCATCGAGGAGAACCAGGCGAAACTGCGGGAAACCCTCCACCGGTGGAACAACCGCGTGAAGGAGATCTCCGCCTCCGATGTCTCATCGCAGACGTACGGCTACCTGAGCGACATCATCGACGAGAGCGGTGCACAGCAGCTGAAGATGAACCTGGCACTCACCGGTACCAAGAACGAAGGGACCATCGGCTACAACACCTACAAGATCACCGGGACATCGGAGTTCCCGAACATCTTCCGGTTCATCTGGCTGCTCGAGAACGGACGGAAGCTGTACAAGATCAGGAATCTGGTCCTGGTCAGCAGCGAGACCGGCGCCGATTCGCTGGAGCGCCCGCAGATCAGTCTGCAGTACGATATGGACATCGAGGCCTACTTCACCAGCGAAGCGACCCTTGGCATGCCGGTGATGCGTCCCGATTCTGCGCCGCAGCCGATCATGTCCAATCCGTTCCAGCCCAGCATCCTCCAGCGGACCCCGGCCAACCCCCGGAAGCTCGTCGATGTGGACCGTGTATCGCTGAAGGCGACCGCCAACGGCAAAGCGCTGGTGATGAACGAAGAAGGGAAGCTGATCACGCTGCAGGTGGGGGACGAGGTCTTCCTCGGTAAAGTGACCAATATCATTCCGCGGGAAGGCGTGGTGGAGTTCGTGTTGAACGACGGAGGGATCCAGCGGACCAAGCGCCTGACCATTCAATTCGAGAATTCAGAGAAGGACGACCTCCAATGAACCGTATCCTGCCTATCATCCTGTGCATCCTGATGCTCGCGGCAGCCGCATCGGCGCAGACCAACCGCGAGAAGCGGATGTATCTGAACGAGTACGTCTCGCCGGAAGAGCTCGTCTCGATCTCCAAATCGCTGCCGTTCGACAAGGCGATGCTGCTGTTCAGCGACTTCAGCAAGAAGTACATGAACAAGATCATCGTCGACGTGAGCAGTAACAAGAAGCCGATCGGCGTCGATGTGGAGAACACCTATTGGTATGCAGCGTTCGAGAACATCCTGAAGACGAACGGCATGTGGTACGATGAGCGTGAGGAGTTCTTCTATGTCTATGCCGTGAAGGATTCCTCCGGGAAGACCATGACCTCGTCGGGCACCGGCATGGTGCCGAAGGCCGCTGCCGATACCACCGGCAAGTTCCTGATGCAGCAGCGGGACGTCAAGATCTCCTCCATCTTCTTCAGCGTGAACGTCCAGAAATCCCTCAATGCCGGCATCAACTGGAATTTCCTCTACGGCGACAAATCAGCCGATACGACCAAGTTCGGCGGACAGTTCTTCGGCGGTGTGAAGGACCCGAACACCACCACCACCGGCGGGGGCGGGGGGAGCCAGAACACGGCGGTCGGATTCCTGGCCAGCTTTGCACCGAAGAATGCCTTCGCCAACATCTCCGCGCTCATGTCGTTCTTCTCCAGCACCGGTCTTGGTGATGTGCTCGCCAATCCGTCGGTGACCGTCTCCTCCGGCAAGCCGGGCCGCATCCAGGTCGGCAATGATATCTATATCGATACGAAGGACTTCTCCGGGAACGTGATCAAGACCGCCATCTCGTCCGGTATCATCATCAATGTGAAGCCGACCGTGTACGAGGAGCAGGGGATCAAGTTCATCAATCTGGAAGTGATGGCGGAGAACAGTTCCGCACAGGCGGACGGGAGTATCGCCAAGACCACCGCGTCGACCTATTCCGTGCTCTTCGACGGTGAAGAGACCGTCATCGGCGGTCTGTACTTCACCAGCGAGGAAGTGACGCGCGGCGGTATCCCGATCCTGAAGGACCTTCCGTGGTGGGTCTTCGGTCTGAAGTACATCTTCGGATTCGATCAGACCTCCGAGATCACCCGCGAACTCATCATCCTGATCAAAGCGGATATCATCCCGACGATCGAGGAACGGGTGGCGGCGGCTGCTCAGCGGAAGGGGATCAATCCCATCGAAGAGGCTCAGAAACGCAACGTCAACGAGTTCGAGCGGCTGAAACCGAAGAAATAACCATCGGTGTTCCCAGTCACGGTTTTCGTCTCATCAATGCTGTACGATGGGACGAAATTCTTTTTTTATGAAATCCCTGGAAGGTGTCCTATGAAAATCTGGAATCGCATCCCTGTCAGCATCCTGCTGGTGATGACCCTCGGTATCTTCTCCTGCGAGGACCCGAACGGTCCCGGTTCGGAATATACGGTGACGGTCACCGGGAGGGCGGTCACATCGATCACCGGCAGCGGTATCGACAGCATCGTTGTGACGCTTGATGTGCCGTTCCGGAAGGATACTGCGAACACGGACGGGTCAT
>JABWAK010000124.1 GCA_013361065.1 Bacteroidota bacterium | reverse complement strand
AAGGAGATTGGTCGGAGCTGCGGGTGCGGTCTGGTCGAGCGGTGTCACGGAGACTTCGTTCGAATAGGAGCTCAGATTACCATTGGTATCTTTGGCTGCAATGCGATAGTAGTACGTAGTGTAGTTCGTCAGACCGGTGATGGTCTTCAAAGAGGCAGAGATCGAAGTGGTGGAATCGATCAGTGTGGTCGGACCAGCTGTCGTTCCGCCATAGATATAGTACTTGGCGAAGTCAGACTCGCTGTTGTTATCCCAATCCAGATTCACCTGACCATCTCCTGCTGTGGCAGTAAGACCAGTCGGAGCTGCCGGCACAGTCTGGTCGAACGGCGTCGCACTGACCTCATTGGAATATCCGCTAAGATTACCCGAGGCATCTTTAGCCGCGATCCGGAAATAATATGTAGTGGTATTGGTGAGCCCGATATAGGTCTTTAACGTATCGTTGATATTCCCTGTGGAATCGATGATCGTCGTAGGATTAGGAGCTGTACCACGATAGATGTAATATTCCTCGAAGTCCCCTTCCCCATTGGGGTTCCAATGTATCTGGATCTGACCATCGCCTGCAGTAGCAACAAGGTTGGCCGGCGCAGAAGGCGCAGGCCATCCACCACTGGTGTACATCGTTTGGATAGCAGCGGGAGCCATTGTGTAATTATAGATCCGGAAATCATCGAGACTTCCTTGGAACATATCACCGGTGCCGACGCCCTTTGCGCCGAAGAGCAGCGGATAGGCATTGTCATTGAACAGCGCGCCGGACACTGTGAATATATTCGATAATATGCCATCCACATAGAACCGGACATCGGTGCTGTCCTTACGGATAGCGATATGCGTCCATTTCGAGAATGGGAACACGGTCCCATCGTACCGCGAATCTTGATTATAATGCATGGAAACGACACCGCCAACACGCAGCATTTCCAGCACGGTCCATTTCGAGAAGGTCCTGGGGTTCGTTCCACCCCCTTGCGCATTGACCCAATAGGATATGGTAGCATTCCGGTAGTTGCTGAGTATTCCGGTGTTATTCACACGGACGCTATCCGTCCCGTCAAAATAGAGGGCATTGTTGCTTTGAGTGAACCGGTCCTGCGTGAATGTCGCGCCGAAGTTCACCGCAGTGTACCCATTGCCGGAGGAGTCGGACAGAATGCCGTTGAACGGATACCAGGCCACCAAGCCGACCGGTGCTGATTGCACTTCCGCACTGAATGCGCTGACATTGCCATTGACATCGCGCGCTTTCAATCGGAAGTAATACGGTTGACCGTTCACGAGACCGGAATACGTGCGTGACGTATCCGTGATCGTGGTGATGGAATCGATCAGTGTCACCGGATTCGGAGTGACATCACGATAGATATAATACGCTGCAGCATCCACTTCGGTATTCTTCTTCCAAGTGATCTGCAGCGCTCCATCCATCGCCGTGATGAACGCGTCCTGCGGCGGTACCGGAGGTGTCATATCGACCGGCATCGAGGATACCTCATCGGAATAGCCGCTCAGATTCCCACTTGCATCCAATGCGGCAACGCGGAAATAGTACGTTGTATAGTTGGTCAGTCCGGAATAGGTCTTCAGTGTATCGTTGATATTCGACGTGGAATCGATGATCGCCGTGGGATTCGGAATAGTTCCGCGATAGATGTAATACTTCGCGAAGTCTCCTTCACCGTTCGGATTCCAGTGGATCTGCACTTGACCATCAGAAGCGGCAGCTACAAGGTTCGCGGGTGCAGCCGGTGCTGGCCAGCCGCCGATTTGATACAACGAGTCGATCTGTGCTTCGGAGAGTACGGTATTATAGAGGCGAACGTCATCCAGGTCCCCGTCCAATTTCCCGGCATAGCCGTTGGCCGGATCACGCAGCCCAAGATGGAGACTGTTCGAAGCGGGGGTGATTGTGGAGATCCCGAGCGTATTCTCGGCCTTCTTCTGGCCATTCACAAAGAGTTTGGCAGTACCGTTATTGAATGTTGCCGCAAGATGCACCCATGAACCACGGACTCCGACAGTATTCGAAGCGAGGATGCTCTGATTATTCGCATTGAATGCGAAGAATCCGCTGTCCGCACCGATGGAGCCGCGCAGGATGAGTTCATATCCCTGGTTCACATCCACGCCGCCCTTTGAGAGACCGATATAATTCTGGTCGTTGATCGGATTGTTCCATCGCATCCAGTACGAGATGGTCAGTTTGTCTGTCGGATTCAGATTCGAACTATTGGGGACGATGATACTGGATGTCGTGCCATTGAAGTGATATGCATTGTTACTGTTGCTGAACCGGTCCGAGGTCAATGTGACATTGGATGCCGTTCCATCATTCCCGGAGATGCTTCCATCGTTCGCATTCCCGGAGAATCCATAGGAGGCGATGACACCGAACGGGGTTGCACTCACTACTGCACTATATCCGCTCAGATTCCCGACCGTATCCTTCGCCTTCAGACGATAATAATAGATCTGCCCATTGACCAGTCCTGAATAGGTCCGCATGGTGTCCGTTATGACAACGATGGAATCGATGACGGTCACAGGGGATGGTGACGTGCCGCCGAGGACATAATACTTCGCGAAATCAGCTTCGGTGTTCTTATTCCAGACCACTGTGATCGAATTGGTGCCGGCGATCGCTGTGACGTTCTGGGGAGCCGCCGGAGCAATGGTATCGAATACGGTATCGGAAAGAGCGAAACTCCATTCACTTTCGAATCCTGTCGAATCAACGGCAGCAAGGCGGTAATAATAGATTGCCGGAGCGGCAAGGCCTGTATTTGCAAAGTTGACATTCGTCGTGGAATCAATGACGCCCATCGAGGTGGAATCCGAACCCCGGTAGATGCGGTACCGCATCAGCGGGGCCGCTCCGCCGCCGTTGGACCATGAAAGATTGATCGTTGTTCCGGTGGCCAGCGCCGACGTCAGGACTGGAGGAAGTTGGAGATTGAACTCAGTTGCGGAACGGGCAATGTTCGAGATACGAACTTCATCGATACGGCCTTTATACAAACCGTCTGCATGATTATTGGTGATCGTTCCGATCGTCAAAGGACTCGATGAACTCACCAAACTGGCAGACACAGATGCTGCCGTATCAAGCACACCATTGATAAATAACTTCTTAACAGAGCCATTATAGGTATATGCGACATGATACCATGTATTCTCAGCTAACTGTTCAGTACTCAGAAGATCCAAGCCAAGGTCACCACCTCCATTACGGGCGACAAATCCAAGCTTCTTCAATGTAGAGGGCCCGGATCCGTTCAGAAACAGCTCGTATCCCGTCATTTGACCTTTCGAGATGATCCGAGGATTCAACCCACTTCCGGATTCATGTCTGACCCAGGCTTCAATGGTGATGTTCGTGGTAAAATTCAGCGAGGTGGAGTCCAGAACTTCCAAATAGTCATCGATCGCATCGAATGTTCTGGCGTTCCCGAATCGGCCGGCGTTTATTCCTGCGCCGAACACTGTTGCATTGTTTACGGCCACAGAATGATCTGCTGCGAACGTTCCGGTATTCTCATTAAAGTGAAGCAACAAATTGGTATTTACATCTGCTGAAAGTTCACCGGGCAACACGGTGTTCGGACTATAATATGCTTCGACGGAATGTGCCGCGGTGACCGAAGTAAATGTGTAAGACTTAATGATCCCCTGATTGACGCCATCCACAAGAACACTATCGACATGGTGACCAAGGGCAGGAGTGAAAGTGATCGTTTGATTGGAACCATAATCGACCACTGGCATTGAAGGAGTTGTTGTTCCCGATCCATAATCTGAAGTCGTGATCGTGAACTGATCGATCGCAAAGTATGCATCGATGGTATGGGAAGCGGTCACAGTATTGAAATCATACGATGCCAGTGCACCGAGATCCACCAGGTCCACCTCGACACGGTCGATATGATACCCGGTATTCGGTGTGATGGAGAACGATTGGTTCCCGTTCTCATAGACATTGACCGCTCCATTCGGCGAGATACTCCCCCCCGTCCCTGCAGTCGCTGTGATGGTGTACTGGGTCAACGCGGAGAATGAGGCAGTAACGGATTTCTCCCCATCCATTAATAGGTTCTCCGGATTGGTGCTGCCGGTGAGGTCCCCGCTCCATGACGAGAACCCATACCCGACGTTGGGATTCGCCGTCAGCTGTACATTGGTCCCATGATAGAATGTGGCCTGATTCGGTACGACCGCTACATTCCCGTCCAGTGCTGTAATATTGAGTGCATGCTCGACCGGTTCCCCTGTCACGAACGTGCCATACCCTTGTACGAACGATGACTTCACCGCATAGGACAGATTGTCCGTGATCGTGTAGTCACTCCAATTGGAATCATGGTACCGTTTCACCACGAAATCACCGATGGTCGCACCGGCGTCCACTTCGGCGACATCGAAATTGAACCACACATCATAGAGGGGGTATCCGAACCCGCTGTTACTGATGGTCCAGCTACGGTTGACATCCTGCGACCCATTCAGATAAGACCCGGTCAGGTCCAATCCAACGGTCGACGTTGATACGGTGATGTCGCCTGTCGTATCGACCGACAAGAACTGGAAATTCACCGGAGCATAGGTGGAACCGCTGCCGACCGGGAAATCGATAAAGACAGGGTTTCCCACCGGTATCTGTCGGCGAAGATATCCGTTGATGAATCCACTGCTTTGCTGGATCGATCCGACGACATATAATGTGTTCGCACCGGTCGTGATATTCCCGTTCTGCAGCACAAGGACATCGTTCACATTCACGGATGCGCCGATCTGTACGCCATTGCTGTTGTTGATCACCAGCGAATCGAAATCAGGCCCGCCGTTGATCTGCTGCAGTGCAGATCCAACGAAACGGACGCTGGCACCGTTCGCAATGAAATTCTCGGAGCCGTTGAAGTTGCCTTCCACGATGAGGTATCCGCCGGACACCGATGAGAGTTCCAGCGTTCCGTTCGTGGTCACATTCCCATAGACCCGCAACGGAGCGGTGCATTCATCCCCGGATGCGTTCATCGTCAAGGTAGCACCGGACGCGATCGAGAGATTCCCCTGCAACTCGCGGTAGTCCGACGGAGCACCGCCGCTCAAATTCAATGTTGCACCGCTCTCTACGGTGACCGAAACAGGTGCACCCGGGTTCGATGTACTGTTCCATTCCATCCCCCGCTGGAATGTCACCGCATCGGAATACCGCAGCGTCGAGGACCCGCCGTAGTACGGCGCGTTGCCGGTCACAGAGCCTCCGCTCATGAGGATCAGGTGATGACCGATGTTCGAGAAACTTCCAAAATCGACTGCGCCGTACAATACAACATCATGAAAAGAGGTCGTTCCGCTGACGGTTCCTGCTCCGCTGAACTGTACCAATCCTGTATTGTCGAATAATTCACCACCCGAGTTCTGGATCACACCATTGTTCGCGATCTGGATCGTCGAAGGATTGAAAAGGACACCGCTCTGCAGCACGAGCGAGTCGTTCACCAACAGTGTCGTGGGATTCGCGGAGATCTTCAGCGTGTCATTGAATGATTTATCGACTTTGACCTTGGCGAATGCGACTGTTCCGCCTCCAATGCGGGAAATGAGCTGCTCTCCGGAACCATTGAAGATGACGAACCGTCCATTGGGCGTGATCGATGTATTCTCATTATAATTCCCTTTCACGACCAGGTCTCCGCCATACATTGACGACAGGATGAGCGAACCGTTATTGTTCACATTCCCGCCGACGATCAGCGGCGCGGACATCTCATCGCCAGATGCGTCCATCGTCAGTGTCGATCCGGAGGTGATGGTGAGGTTCGCATCGAGCTGCCTCTCGGTAGTGGGGGCACCAAAGCCGAGATTCAATACCGTATTGTTCGAGACTGTGACCGAGGACGGATACCCTTCCGGACCGGTCAACGAACTCCATTCCAGTCCGCGGTTCACCGTTCCGCCGGTGCTGTACTCCAGGGTGGAACCGGCATCCAGGACAGGCGGATTGTTCACTACCGAACCGCCGGCATTGATGCGCATCAGATCGGTGATCGTCGATCCGGAACCGAAATCAACGGCTCCTTCCAGATTCACCTGATGGAATGTCACTGTTCCGGAGATCGTCGCCGCTCCATTGAAGTTGACGAACCCTGTGCCGGTCAGAGCCCCGCCGGTCCTGTCGACGGTACCGGCAGCCAGGATGTACAATCCGTTCGTCACATCGAGATCACCCGCCGTTAAGATCAGATCCTTGATCCCCGGCGCTGCGGTCGTTGCAGCACCGAACGAAACATCATCAAGTTCCACTTTCCCCAGGTCAACACCCGAGATCAGATGGACGCTGCTTCCTCCCGTCAGCATGATCTTTCCGGAGGCTGAGGAGATGTGCTGTCCGTTGGCGCCGGTGATATTTCCATTCACCGTTATGACATTCCCGTTATCGGAGAAGGTACCATTCACCAATGCCAGAGCATCGGTAATGGTCAGAGCGGATGTTGAGGTTAACGTTCCTGATGGTTTTGCGACCAACAGCGTCGCGAAGGGCGTTCCCCCGGTGAGGGACGCAATACTCTGTGCCACATTACCGGCGAACGCAATGATAGAACCGGTCGTTACATAAGAACCGGTGGAGAATGTCGGAGTATCGGTGAATATTCCGGAGATGAACACCGTATCACCGGAGGGGAATGTTACGTTGTTGGCATCCTTGAATGCACTGACCGTCAGATTCGCATACGTGAAAGGTGCCACCGTCACAGCATACGTTCCGCTGTAGTTGAATGTACTCGATGGATTGACCGTATGGACCGCGGTCCCCGGATTGAATGCACCGGTGATGTGGATTGTTCCGGACGGGACCACCTTCTGATGATTGGAGAATGTCAGGATACCGTAATTGGAGCCATTGGTGATGACTTCCTGCCCTTCCGTCGTGTACCCATAGGTGACCGTACCATCACTATTGGAGGCGATCGAACCGCTCCCGAAACGTTCCACGGGACCGTTGAAGGCAATGGCATTGGAAAGGATCACGAACGTGCCGTCACCGAGCGAGAATGTTCCGGAGACCGATACCGGTGCGCTGACATTCAGCCAGGTATCGAACGGGTTATCAACGACCAGGTCACCGACCACTGACGGTACAGCATCACCGGTGAACGAAAAGGTATCCGCCACGAAACGGTAACTCGATCCGTTGCTGAATGTCCGTGTGCCGGAGACCTGTATGAATCCATTGAAACCGCTGGCATTGATCCCTTGCTGATTTCTGAGTGTCAGGGTGGCATTGCCGGCAAGAGTGAAATTGCCTGTTCCGTTGAAATACGGGATCCATCCCGGTGAATGGACCGAGTCGATCAATGCACCAGTGATCGTCAGGTCGACTCCGTTCAGCGACATCGGCACTTCCATCACCGCAAGCTTTCCGGTCACCACGAGATTATTCGTGAGTGTCATGGATGTGTTAGGCCAGAACTCCACGTATGCTTTGAGCGTATCCGGCACTGCATTGCCGGTGGTCATGGGGGCGTTCCCCCAAAAATAGTAATTGGCCGACTTACTGAAAGTGCGTGTCCCGGTGACCTGGATGAGACCGGATGCTGTCGGAGACACCGTGATCCCGTTCGGATCAGTAATATAGAGATGACCACCCTTCCGCAGTTCAAAATCCCCCGAACCGATGATCCGGAAATTGTTGGTGAAATTATTGAGACCCCAATAGGCAGCGGAGTCGATCGTGAACGTTCCCGTCACATCGACATCGGAATCAGACGGATCGACCATCGCTCCGGGAAGGATATGGAATCCAACTTTCCCCGGACCGATCGTACCTTCCTGTGACAGATTGTTCACATCGGCACCGAGACGGAAGGTCCCGGAACTTCCTGCCCCCGATGTCTTGATCGTAGAACCGTTCAATTGGGTGAATGCAGTGCCCGAAGAGTTGACTGTGATCGTGGGATCGATGCCGGGTGATGAGGTGAAATCGAGTGTGCCGGCATCGATCTCAAAATATGCGGCAAACATGTTCGCAGAGGAATTGAACGGAACGATGCTGCCGGATCCGGTATTGATGATCCAAAAGAACTTATTGATGGCGGTCAGCTGGGAGAGGAAATGGATATTCGAGGTCTGGCTCGGACAATTCCATCGAAATTCCCTGAAGGACTGTGCCAGACCGAACAGCGTTACAGCATTCGTGATACCGGTGACGGAGATCCTGGCATTGCCGGTCCATGTGAATGCCGGGATCGTATCCCCATTCACGTTATAGAGGAACACACCATTGTTCTGCACCTCACCGGTGGCACCGGCGGCATACCACAACTCGCCGTTGAATGTCATCGTGCCGTTCAGTGAGAGGTCGAACCCGGCACCGTTGCCATCTGTCAACAGCAGAAGTCCGGTCGCGGTGACCGTCATGCTGGCACCGGAACTGACCGTGAGCATCGGCAGAGTCGTCACGTGATCGATCGTCAGCGCACCGCCGCCGGCCACTTGGATGTTCGCACCGATACCGGAGACCGTCCACGGAGCGGTCGTGGTCATCGTATGGGTATTCTGAATGATGAACGTATCACCGCCGACGAAACTGCCGGGCGAGCTGCCGCCGCCGCCGGGATTGGTGTTCCAGTTGGAGAGAATAGAGGGACTGCCGCTCGTTTGAGAGTAGTACGTGCCCCCCAGGGCCGTTACAGAGAGGACAATGACAAAGGCAAATGATGTACAAAGAGAAGCAAAGAGCTTCATTCAATTCCCTAGATGATCTTCAATGATGCACAGTTTCCCCGGCACTATGGATCATTCCCCCCTTATGGTGCACACTGAAAATAGAAACAGTGGCATGCATTGTCAAGCAGAAGCGTGTTTCCGCGCACATATTATTGATGATTTAGAGACAGGAGGTTCAAGTAACACTTTGAGCGGAGGCAGAAGGAGATAACGGGAAGGCAGGAAACGAAAAGGGCCCGTTCCGGTTCTCCGGAACGGGCCCTGAGTTCGGGCTATTTGATCACCGCACGGAGGGAGACTGTTCCTTCCTCCCCGGGGTTGATCCGTTTCTTCACTTTCCAGTTGATGGAGGTCACCGCCCCGATCTGCGGCAGATTGACCTTCTTCCGTTCCAAGGATATCTCCGTATCGTCCCCCTGTGCCGATTTCTCGACATAGGTCGTATTGGCAGGGATCGGATTGGAAATGGTGAGATCCTCGGCCGGGGACGTTCCGATGTTGTGGTAGGTAATGTAATACGTGATCGTATCACCGGGGAACGGATTTGCTTTGCTCGCGGTATTGAGCAATGCCATCTCGGTTTTGGTCCGTTTTGCCGACAGGAACTGTTCGACATTGGTCCCCTGTGCGAGTGCCTTTTCCGTGCTTGCGACCGTCGTGAGCATGGTATGGAAGGAGAGTAATGTTACAAGCTCCGTTCCGACCGCAGCTGCGGTTCCCGTGAAACGAACCCCTCTGCCGGGCATTTTGGCATCACCCTTCTCTGCTGCGATGACCGTTCCTTCCCTTCCAATGGAAAGGATGTACGGAAATGCCGGTTTGCCCTTCTCTACACGGCTGGCAGAGACACCGTTGCTGCCGATCTTCTGAACAAATCCATCTGCATGCAGGAGCATCTCACCGGAGAGTGTCCGGGAGGTGTTCGAACGAGCTGCAAGAGAATACCTCACCGCATTCCCCTTCGGCAATCCGGCATCGCTCACCAGTTCTGCAGTGAGGATCATGGTCACACCGATCCGATCCGCACTGTACGTTGCGGTCGTCGTTGTTCCGTTGTTCTCGATCTTTGCTTTGGCGATGAAATCCTTCGCGGTCACAGCCACCAGGGAACGCGGTCCTTCTTTCAGTTCGATGAACGTCTCCGTCCCTGCCGGTTTGGAGGAGAACCAATATCCGAAGACCGAATCCTCTTTCGTTTGGCCGGTATGGCGCACGGCGGTCAGCGCGACCTTGCCGTTCTTCAGTTTCAGGAATGCATTCGCCTGCATCTCGTAGGCACCGCCGGTCAGTGCCGTTCCCTGTCCGAACAGCAGTCCGGACCACAGCACCAGCATCGTTCCAATATTCAGTGTTCTCATACGTTGACTCCTTGATAGTAGTACAAACCTGGGTTCTCTGATTTCCTGCAGCGCGTCGTCACCGCACGGCAGATTCGATATGAACATCGTTCCATTCAGCGAATGACTGCACATGCATCACGGAAATGCCGGACGTTCCTTTGTGAATGCCAGGCGGACAACCTGCCGTGATGCACCGGGTACCATTCGCATTGGCCGATTCGGCAATGAATTCGATCACATCCACGGTCTCATTCGCACTGGAGGGGAACGATGCATAGAGGATCACGGCGTACGGTTTCGTTCGTGTAAGAAACTGCGTGACCGCCGGCGTGGTGACCCCCGCGCCGAGGTTCATCACGGCATATCCGTTCTTCTCCATCACGATCGTCAGAGCGGCCAATTCCGCTTCCTCCGCTTTCCCGCCCAATGAGACGCAGGCGACCGTCCGTTTGTTCCTTTTCTCCGTCCGCTGGTCCT
>JABWAK010000123.1 GCA_013361065.1 Bacteroidota bacterium | reverse complement strand
GATGGCTCAACATGGAAGCGGAGCAGTACGTCAAGGCGATGGAATTCTTCAAAGCGGTGGCGGTGAACAGGACCGATGAGATCGCAGCGGAAGCACAGTATGCCGTTGGTCTTGCATTCCAGTCGCAGAAGAATTTCTCCGAAGCGATCGTCAACTATATGCGCGTCCGGTACGTCTTCCCGGCTGCCGCGGTCTGGATCGGCCGGTCATACTTCAATCTCGGTGAATGTTACGAACGGACGAATCAGGTGCAGAAAGCGAAAGAATCGTATACCTTCGTCGTGAAACAGAACAAGGTGGCGGACCTCGTGCCGGCCGCCGAGAAGAAACTGAAATCCCTGGAGCAACTGTGAACCAACGACCGATGACGGTCCGCACACTCCTGATGCTCCTGCTGGTCCTGGCAACGGTGAGCACCGCACAGGAACCGGAGAAGAAGGAAGCGGCGAAGAAGGAGGTCGACCTGCAGAACGTGCAGACCCCGAAAGGGGATGCTGCGCTGCCGAAGATCGATCTGCCGGAGTTCGTCATCACCGGGAATGAGACGATCGATCTCGATCTTCGTTCGAAAGCGGAGGAGGATGAGGAGCGGATCTTCACACCGGCCCGTCCTACCCCGGGCGAGCGTGCTCTCTCCGCCGGCGAGGCGCTCACGCCGAAACAGGTGAAGCAGTTCACGAAGGTCCCCGGTGCGATGAACGGCAGGGTGTTCGCCGGTATCGGGTTCTACGGGACGCCGCAGTTCGACGGTTGGTTCGGAGAGCACGACCTGAAGAGTTCGTTCGTGGTGAACGGTTATTATTCGGAGAGTGCAGGACATCTGCCCGATGCCGGTTTCTGGCGCGGCGGATTCGGCGCGCGCGGTTCGTACACACTTCCCGATTCGACGCCGGTCGTTCCGGCGGCACAGCTCACCGGTGAACTCGAATACGGCCGCGAAGCATACCGCGCCTACGGCTCGCGCGTTCCCGGTCAGGTGCGGGACCTCAGCGGTCTGACGATCGGCGCAGGGATCGGTTCCCGGTACGCGCTGCCGTACAAGTCGATGAGCGGAGTTGATTATTCCGCGCGTCTGGGGTGGAGGACCTTCGGTGCCGCAGACTCCCAGAGATCATCAGAATCGGAATTCTTCCTGCTCGGCTCCGCCACCACGAAAGTGCTGGAAACCGCCTTCCGCGGCGGTGTTGAATATCGCGGGACCGGCTATACCATGCTACTTCCCGGATCACAGGCCTCCCATTGGTTCGTGCTGCGCGGAGAGGGCCGGCAGTTGCTGCTCCCGACCCTGCAGGTATCGTATGCGGTACAGCAGTACCTCTACCGCGGCAATACCGGTCCGGCCGCCGGCCGCTTCTATCCGACCGTGGATGTCCGCTTTGCACTGACGGAACAGGCATCGCTCTCCGCCGGGTTCACGCCGGGCGTGGAGCGGAACACACTGCAGTCCCTCTTCCGGACCAACCCGTACATCCGCGGTTCGGCGGCAGTGCTGCCGACCGACAACCGGGTGCATCTCTATATGGGGATGGAGTTCTCGCCGATGGATGAACTGGTCCTGACCGCGCGAGGATCGTACTCGGTGCGGCATCAGTATGCCACTTTCTACGACCGGGATAGTGCAAAAGTGTGGGAAGTTCTTTATCTTTCAGGCGTCCGCGCTACGAAATTCGATCTGCAGGCCCTGTACCGTCTCAATACGAAGCAGGATGTCACCGTGTACCTGTCCACACAGTCGGTGCAGCAGCGGGATTCGTCGCACAGCATGCCGCATGTGCCGGCCTTCAATGTCGGCGCGGTCTATCATCAGTATTTCGATATCGGTGTGCATGCAGAGGCGTTCGCCGAGTACCATTCATCGCGCTACACCGATTTTGCCAACACCCACCGGAACGCCGGGTATGTCGCGTCCGGTGTGAAAGCCACGGCGGAATTGTTCGGACAATTCCGCGGGATCGCCGAGATCAACAATCTGTTCGACCAGCGCTACTATCGCTGGGACGGGTACCGCGAGCGGACCATCTATCTGCTGCTCGGTATCAGCTATCAATGGTGACCCGATGCGGTCACGGATGTCCAGGATTCACAGCCACAGTTCAGCCATCGTACGGAAGGAGACACAATAATGCCAAATCTCAATGTCAAGGGTGACGCTCCCAAAGGGGGCGGTGCGTCGGCGGCGGGCGGGGGAGGTATCCCCAAGGTCGTCATCATCATCCTCGGTGCGGTGGTCGCGCTTGCGGCGGTGGCGTTCATCCTGAACACCACCGGTATCGTGAAACTGTGGGGCAAGAAGAAGGTCACACCGCAGGTGGTGGCACTGCCGCAGGATAATTTCTCGCCGGTCACGGCGGATACAACCACCGTACCGGTCGATGCAGCCATGACCGAAGAGCCGGCTCCTGCTGTCGCAGAAGAGAATCTGACGAAGGTGGAGACCAGCGCACGTCCGATGCCGCGTAAACAGGCGGCGCCGGTGAAGGGCATGGTGAAGGGGACCGGTGCATACACCGTCCAGATCTCCTCCTGGCCCTCCCGTGAACGCGCTGAGGTGATCGCCCGCATCTTCTCTGATGCCGGATTCGATGCATTCGTGGAACCGATGGGAAGCTACCACCGCGTTTGTGTCGGCCGGTTCGAGACCAAGACCGATGCGAAACTGCAGATGGACAAGATGGAGCATATGCTGGAGTCCAGACCGGTGATCGCAAAGCTGGGCAAGTAGAAGGCCGCACCGTTCCGTCGTTCACTCATCACATGCAGGACCGAAGATGAATCTGTTAGAACTGTTCCTGAAGGGGGGGCTCGTCATGTGGCCGATCCTTCTCTGCTCCCTGATCACGGTGGCGGTGATCATCGAGAAGTACATCGTCCTCTCCCGTTCCAACGTCGACCCGAAGCAGCTCATGACGAAGATCCGCAGCGCACTCTCCCGCAACGATGTGGCCGGTGCGGTGGATGCGTGTTCGAAAGTGAAAGCGCCGGTCTCGAACATCCTGCGGCACGGCGTGATGAACTACCGGCACGGACAGCAGGCGGTGAAGGATGCGATCGAAGTCGCCGGCAAGGAGGAGATCTTCCATCTGGAGAAGCGCCTCTCTGTCCTGGCGAACATGGCCGGTACCGCCCCCATGCTGGGATTCCTCGGTACCGTGACCGGTATGATCGCCGTGTTCCACACCATCGAACAGCTCGGCGGGAACGTCAATCCAAGCATCCTGGCCGGCGGCATCTGGGAAGCGATGCTCACCACCGCATTCGGCCTGGTGGTGGGTATCCCTGCACTCTATTTCTACAATTACTTCGTTGCCAAAGTGAACCGGTTCGTGTTCGAGATCGAGAACAGTGCGGAGGAGTTCCTGTCGCTGATGAAGACCGGGCAGATGGAAGAGGAGACACCGGCGGCCGATGCGGCCAAGACGTCCCAGCGCTCCAAACCGACCCGCACGGTGTTCGCGGACGACGAGTTCTTCGAACCGAAGGACGAATAGTCCGTCCACCATTCTTTCGCACCATCTTGCATCTTTCATCCCGGGAACGATGAAATTCGAACGCAAACATAGGATCGAACCGAACTTCAATTATGCGTCGCTGACGGATATCGTCCTGCAGCTGCTGATCTTCTTTCTGATCACCTCGTCGTTCGTCTCCTCGCCCGGTATCCAGGTGCAGCTTCCCAAAGCGCAGACCAGCGAGACCCAGACGGACCGGCAGACCGTTCTCACCATCACCACGTCCGGACGTCTCTACATCAACTCCGAAGAGGTCACCACCGAGACCCTCGGCCAGAAACTCATCCCCATCCTCGATCAGAACCGGTCCCAGGTGATCATCGTCCGTGCGGACAAGGATGTGAGCCTGCAGAAGGCCGTGGAAGTGATCGATCTTGCCAAAGGGGTCGGTGCACAGCGGTTCCTCATCGCCACCGAGCCGGTCGAAGGGAACTGATATGGTCCGGACCACGCGCGAACTGCAGCTTGGCTGGGTCATCTCTTTCCTGTTCCACGCCGGGGTCGCCCTGCTGCTCTTCTTCTCTACCTTCCGTCAGTACATCCCTGAACCGCAGGTCGTCGAGATGACCTGGGGTGATCTCAATTCCCTGAATGCCCCGATGCCCGACATCCCCGCGCAGCAGACCGCCGCACGGGAGGAGGTGCAGGAGGCAGAGGAAGCGGATAATTCCGTTGCGCTGCCGTCGCGGAACTATCTGGACCTTCCGGATGATGTCATCTCCATCAAGCAGAACAAGAAGAGCATCAGTGCCGATGCACCGAACACCGCCGGCCGCAGCGGCAAGATCAGCGCGGAGGAACGGCAGACGACGGTGTTGTCGAGCGGATTGGGAACGCGGGAGAATGTCGTGGGACGGTCACAAGGGACGACGAATGTCCAGTCCGCATCGCCGGTCGGAACAGGCGCGCGCACCGGCGGTCTGGGAGAGAATGTCGGGTATGCCGTGCAATGGTCCGGCGGCGGGAACAGGAAACTGCTGAGCGGTGATGTGCCGGGCTATCCGCCGGGAGTGAATGTCTCGGCGCAGATCAAACTGCGGGTGCGGGTATTGCCGGACGGTACCGTCCGCTCGGTCGCGCCGGCACAGAAAGGGGACACGCGGCTGGAGAATGCAGCGATCGGGAAGGTGAAACTGTGGAGGTTCGAACCGCTGCTCAGTGCGCAGGTGCAGGCCGAACAGGAGTGCACCATCACGTTCAACTTCACGCTGAAGTGAGTCAGTGCGACGGTGCTGCCGTGCGCCGCTCGCTGAAATAGAAATACAGGAACACCGCTTCACCCGCCGTCAGCAGCAGCAATGACAACGCGTCACGGTCCAGCCACACACCGAATCCCTCCGCTCCCACCAGATGCTTCAGCACGAACGTACTGATGGTCCAGCCGACCGAGAAGATCAGCACGAAGAATCCCACATTCAGCAGACCGGCTCCGGTCCCTTCCTTTTGGTATTCGGCGGTGAAGGCGGCGGTCAGGCCGACCAGATGCAAATAGAAGATGAACAGCGGTACCATAGATTCCGTTCGTCGTTGGGTTAATAGGCGTCATCCGCGAAGATGACCGCGCGGATGGTCTTGAGGATGATCTTCAGGTCGAAGACGAGCGACCAGTTCTCGACATAATAGATATCGTATTTCGTCCGGTCCTCGATCGGTACATTGCCCCGGAGTCCGTTCACCTGCGCCCAGCCGGTCATGCCGGTCTTCACACGGTGACGCTCCAGGTATTTGGGCACCCGGCTCTTGAACTGTTCCACGAAGAACGGACGTTCCGGCCGCGGACCGACAATGCTCATCTGTCCGATGAACACGTTGAACAGCTGCGGGAGCTCATCCAGACTGGTCCGCCGCAGCACCTTGCCGATGCCGGTGGCACGGTTGTCATCCTTCGTATTGCGGACCGGTCCGGTATGCTTCTCGGCATCGATGCGCATGGAGCGGAACTTGATCAGCGGGAAGGAGACACCGTCCAGCCCGACCCGTTCCTGGATGTAGAACACCGGTCCGCGCGATGTCGCTTTGATGATCAGGGCGATCAGCAGCATTACCGGGAACGCCGCGATGATCGCGGCGGCGGAGAAGAGGATATCGAATCCGCGCTTCAGCACCTTGTTCCAGGTGCTCATCGGGATGTCCTTCAGAGAGATGAACGGGATCCCTTCGATCTCCTTGATCCGGATCCGGCTCGTCATCAGTTCCAGCATGTCCGGCACCATCATGAATTCGATGTTCTTCCCTTCGGTCATCCGCAGCAGGTCGATCATCTGTTCCTGCTCATGATGGGACAAGGCCACCAGGACGCTCTGCACGCGGAGCGGCATGATATCGTCCGGCAGGTCCGCAACCTTACCAAGATACCGTGCGGCGGAGAGCGGGGAGGAGGGTTCGGCCGCACTGTCCGCATAATACCCGAGCACCTCGTAGCCGAGCGTGGGACGGTGCGTGAAGAGCTGATGGATCTGTCCGGCGACGGCATTCTTCCCGACGATGACAACCGATTTCAGTTCCTTCCTCCGGCGGTAGAGCGCCTGTTCCAGCTTCAGCACCAGATAGCGGCCGGCGGTGACGGTAGTGATGGAAGTGACCCAAAGGAGGATGAAGACGCCGCGGGAGAAGGAGAACTCCCGGTAGAAGAATGTGGCGCTCATCATGATCATCATACCGATGGTGATCAGGCGGACCAGGACGAAGAACTCGTCGCTCAGATGGATGTTCCGGCGCGTGCCGTAGAGGGAGCGCGACCGGAAGACCAGCAGGAAGACCGGGATGAAGACCAGCGATGCGGCCACATAGCTCTCCACCGGCGGGATCCCCTGCGTCACTTCGAAATGTTCGGTGAGCGGCGAGAAGAACCGCAGCCAGTACGAGAGGAGGAACGCCGCTTCGAACGCGAGCACGTCGGAGACGAACGCGATGAGCGGGATGAGCAGGTCGTTCTTGCGTTGTGGAGTCATGATGCCGGCTGACGTTTACTGATGAGGAGTTTGTCGACCCGGTTGCCGTCCATATCCATCACTTCGATGGTCAGATCGCGCCACCGGAACAGCTGCCCCGCCCGCGGGATGCGTCCCATCTGGTTGATCACGAATCCGGCGACGGTCTGATAGTTCCCGGTGTCATCGTCCGACATCGAATCGATGTTGAACAGTTCCCGGAACTCATCGATCAGCAGAGCGCCGTCCACCAGGTACGAGCCGTCCGCCCGCTGCACGATGTACGGGTTTGTCCGGTCGTTCGTATCGATCTCCTCACCCACCACCGCCTTCAGGATGTCGTTGAGCGTCAGCAATCCCTGGATCCCGCCGTATTCGTCCACCAGGAATGCGAAATGGGTCCCCGATTCCTTGAACCGTTCGATGAGCTGCACCGCCAGGACATTCTCCACGATGTAGAGCGGTGTGCGCAGGTGCTGCTGCAGTGCAGTGACCGGTCCGTTCAGCGATGCGGAGAAGAGGTCCTTCACATGCACCACTCCCAGCACATTATCGATGCTCCCGGTGCAGACCGGGAAGAAGGAGTGCGAGCTCTCCCTGATCTTGCGGAAGTTCTCCTCGATGCTGTCCTCCGTGTCCAGCCAGACGATCTCCGTGCGGGGTGTCATGAGTGCGTTCACACTCAGGTCCGCCAGACGGAAGACCCGTTCCACCATCTCCTGCTCCACTTCATTGAACGTGCCTGCCTTCGTCCCTTCCTCCAGCATCACCTTGATCTCCTCTTCGGTCACCGTCGGAGTGAGCGAATCCTTGATCCCGAGGGTGCGGATGAGGATGTTCGTGGAGAAGGTGAGGAACCGGACGATGGGATGCATTACCGTGGAGAGGGTGTGCATCGGTATGGCGATCATACAGGCGACCCGTTCCGGGTCCTTCAATGCCAGTTGTTTCGGGATCAGTTCGCCGATGATCAGCGAGAGGTACGTGATCGAGACGACCACGAGCGCCAGGCTCACCGGTTCGGCATACGCTGCCAGGGATGGGATCGCTGACAGATAGACGGCGACCGATTCCGAGAGTGTCGCTCCGCCGAAGGCGCCGGCAAGGATACCGACCAGCGTGATCCCTGCCTGGACCGTCGACAGGAAATGGTCCGGGGCATTGGCAAGATCGAGCGCCACTTTTGCTCGATGGTTCCCCTTATTTGCCAGATGCTGCAATCTCGGTTTACGGGACGAGACGATGGCGATCTCGGAGAGTGCGAAAACACCGTTCAGAATGACCAGAAGGATGATGAGCGTGATTTCGACCGCAAGATTCATATTGTTGCTAAAATACGGAGAAGGGGGGAGAAATAAAAATGAGGCGCGGGTGTGTGGCCGCCGCGCCTCCGGGATCCGGGAATTCCCTGAAACTGGGTCACATCCACCGGTTTTCCAGGTACCAGTGGATGGTCTCTTTCACTCCGTCCGACAGCGTCACTTCCTGCCGGTACCCGAGCTCCTTCTTCGCTTTGGAGATATCACAGCACCAATTGTCCTGTGTCAGATCGTACGCCTTCTCGAAATTCAGGACGGACGGTTTCGCCTTGAACCGCGATGCGAAACCGGAGATCCCGGCGATGACAAAGACCAGCGGTTTCGGTACGCGGACGCGGAAGAGGGAACGGTTCAGGACGCTCTTCGTCACATATCCGATCTCATTCCATGTATAATACTGTTCGCTCCCGAGAAAATAGATCTGTCCGTTCGCAACCTCCTTCTCGCCGGCCAATCATGGAAGCCGATAAGGAGTTCCAGTCCCATGTACGCCGATTTGAAGTAATCGAACGTCGCCGTGTCCCGCGGTCCATATACGGCGGAAACACGCAGGATGGTGACCGGGATGCGGTCCTTGAACTTCAGCACCTCCTCTTCCGAGGCGAGTTTGCTCTTGCCGTAGGTGGTGAGCGGGCGCGGCGTTGTCGATTCGTTGACCGGTGCCATACCGCTGCCGGGACCGACGGCGGTCTGGCTGCTGATGTGGACGAACTTCTTCACGGCGGGATTCACGCGTGCAGTGATCTCCACGATGTTCCGTGTGGCGTCCCGGTTACCGCGGTAGAACTCCTCTTTGCTCCGCGCTGCGACCAGTCCGGCCACATGATAGACGTAATCGGATCCGGTGATGCCGCGTTCCAGGGCGCTGGTGGAGAAGAGGTCCCCTTCGATGATCTCGATCGGCAGTCCTTTCAGGAAGCCGGGGTTGTGCGGGTTCCGCACCAATGCGCGGACGTGATATCCTTTGGTAAGAAGACGGTCGATGAGGTGGCTTCCGATGAAGCCGGTGCCGCCGGTGACGAATGCGATCGGTTTCAGATTCATTGCTCTCTATTATATATTCTCAAATTGCATTTGGGGGGATGATGCGGTATATTCTTCCCATCCAATATACCAATATCCGTGTCAAAAAAGGAGTTTTCCCCTTGGATCTCTTTCAAAAGTGCGTAGAATTCACCCGTGCCGACGAAGTGAAGGCGGCAGGATTGTACCCGTATTTCCGTCCCATCGAAGCCAATGAAGGCCCCATCGTCGAGATGGCAGGCCGTAAGATCATCATGGCCGGTTCGAACAACTATCTCGGACTGACCGCACATCCCAAAGTGAAGGAAGCAGCCATCAACGCCGTGAACAAGTACGGCACCGGATGTTCCGGCTCCCGGTATCTTACCGGGACGATCGATCTGCATAATGAACTGGAAGCACGTCTCGCGAAATTCCTCGGATACGAGGATGTCCTGCTCATCTCCACCGGTTATCAGACCGCACAGGCGATCATCCCGTCGCTCGTGCAGCGCGGCGAGTACATCGTGTCGGACAAGGACAACCATGCCTGCATCGTGATGGCGAATATGATGGCAGCCGGTATGACCGCCGAGGTCGTCCGGTACAAACATAATGATATGAAGCATCTGGAGGCGGTCATCTCCAAACTGCCGCCGGAAGCGGGGAAGTTGATCGTGACGGACGGTGTATTCAGCACGAGCGGCGAAGTGGTGGATATGCCGGCCATCGTAGCGATCGCGCGCAAACACAACGCCCGTATCATGTGCGATGACGCTCATGCCACCGGTGTGGTGGGCGTGGGCGGCCGCGGCACCGCAAGCAAATTCGGATTGACCAAGGATGTCGACATCACGATGGGGACGTTCAGCAAATCGTTCGCCTCCCTCGGCGGTTTCATCGCATCGACCCGTTCGGTCATCAATTACATCAAGCACACATCGCCGGCGCTGATCTTCTCGGCGAGTCCCACGCCGGCCTCCGTTGCCTCCGCACTGGCGGCGCTCGACATCATCGAGGAGCATCCGGAGCTGGTCACGCAGCTGCATCATAATGCGGACAGGGTGCGGACAGGACTGCGCGGCCTCGGATTCAATGTGGTGGGCCAGCCGGAGACCGGTATCGTTTCGGTCGTCATCGGCGATACGGAGAAGACCCTCGTCTTCACGAAGGAATTGTTCGATGCCGGAGTCTTTGTGAACGCGTTCGTCCGTCCCGGCGTACCGCCCGGCATGGAGATGCTCCGCACCAGCTACATGGCCACGCATCAGAATGAGCACCTCGACAAGATCGTGGAGATCTTCGGCGTGATCGGCAAGAAACTCGGCGTCATCGCCTGAGTGCAGCAATGTTTCGCACCGGACCACGCAGCCCTGTTCCCGGGTCCGCGTGGTCTTTTTATTATGGAAGGAACCCTCAATGGCATCGTTCACCGTTCGTCCCGTCCTCACCGCTGCGGATACCAAACGTTTCATCGATTTCATCTATGAGCTCTACCGTAACGATCAGAACTGGGTCCCGCCGCTCCGGATGGACCGCGAGAAGCTGATCGACAAAAAGAAGAATCCGTTCTATACGCATTCCGAGATGGAACTCTTCCTGGCGGAACGGGACGGAAAGGTGATCGGCCGCATCGGCGCCATCGTCAACCACAACCATAATAAGGAGCATAACGACAAGGTCGGTTTCTTCGGGTTCTTCGAATGTGTGAACGAACAGCCGGTGGCGAATGCCCTGTTCGATGAAGCGAAGAAGTTCCTGCGTTCCAAAGGGATGGATGCGATGCGCGGTCCGGCCAACCCGTCCGTGAACGACGAGTACGGACTGCTGGTGGACGGGTTCGATTCGCCGCCGGTGGTGCTGATGACCTATAATCCGCCGTACTATGAGACGCTCATCCTGAACTACGGTTTGAAGAAGGAGAAGGACCTCTACGCCTATCTGCTGGACCAGAGTACCGTCTATACGGAGAAGTTCGTCCGCGCGAACGAGATCGTAAAGCAGCGGAACAGCCTCACCTTCCGTGCCATCAACATGAAGGATTTCAAGAACGAAGTGAAGCGGATCAAGGAAGTGTACAATGCCGCCTGGCACTATAACTGGGGCGCGGTGGCGATGACCGATGAGGAGTTCGATGCGTTGGCCGAGGACCTGAAGGCCGTGGTGGAACCGGAACTGGTGCTGATCGCGGAAGCCAAAGGGAAGATGGTCGGCTTCGGTCTCTCGCTGCCGGATATCAATGTCCGGCTGAAGGGGAACCGGAACGGCGGACTGATCGGCGGACTGCTCAGGCTGCTGGTCTTCAAAAAGAAGGTCGATCTCTGCCGCATCATCGTACTGGGGGTGCTGCCGGAATACCAGAAGACCGGCGCGGCCGGGGTGCTGTTCTATGAGACCGCCGTGCGGGCGAAGAAGCTCGGCTATCAGTACGGCGAAGCGAGCTGGATCCTGGAGGACAATGTGATGATGAACCGCGCCGCCGAGGCGATGCAGGGGAAACGGTACAAGACGTACCGCATCTACCAGCAGGAAATTTCATAGTGTTTACGAGGCAAGGAATTCGTATTTTTGTTGTATTGAACGCTCCATACTGACCACCATTTCAATCTCCGAGGGAATCAATGGCTGTAAAACCTGTTGACAAGATCTGGATGAACGGAAAGCTCATCGACTGGAACGATGCGAAGATCCATGTGCTCTCGCATGTCATTCACTACGGCAGTTCGTGGTTCGAAGGGATCCGCTGCTACGAGACCAAGAAAGGGTCGGCGATCTTCCGGCACCGCGAGCATATCGCCCGCCTGTTCGATTCCGCCAAGCTGTACCGCGCGGAGATCCCGTACACCATCGATCAGGTGATGGAAGCGGACAAGGAGACGATCCGCGCCAACAAGCTCAAATCGTGCTACATCCGTCCCATCGCGTACCGCGGGTACGGCGATGTCGGCGTCTATCCCATGAACTGCCCGGTCGATCTGACCATCGCCGTGTGGGAGTGGGGGAAATATCTGGGACCGGAAGCGCTGGAGAAGGGGATCGATGTCCGGTTCGCCTCCTGGCAGCGTGCGGCGGGGAATACGTTCCCCACCACCGCGAAGGCCGGCGGCAACTATCTGAACTCACAGCTGATGAAGATGGAAGCGCGGGTGGACGGGTACGAGGAAGGCATCGCGCTCGACATGAACGGCCAGATCTCCGAAGGAAGCGGCGAGAACATCTTCATCGTGCGTAACGGCACACTGTATACGCCACAGTTCGTCAATGCCATCCTTCCCGGCATCACGCGTGCATCGGTGATGCAGCTGGCGAAGGAAGCAGGCATCCCGGTGGTGGAAGGGAACCTGCCGCGCGAGATCGTCTATCTGGCGGACGAGGTCTTCTTCACCGGAACGGCTGCGGAGATCTCCCCGATCCGTTCCATCGACCGTATGACCATCGGCAGCGGCAAACCGGGACCGGTGACCCGCGAACTGCAGAAGCGGTTCTTCGACGTGGTGGAGAACGGCAACGACCAGCACGGCTGGCTCGATTTCATCTAACATCAGGGGCGATCCGGCGTTCTGCGCCGGACCGGTACGTTCACCGTCAGCACTGAGCAACCTATGGGGAAAGATTTCGCATTCAGGGATGTGTTCAAAGCCAAGATCAAGCCGGCCTCGGTGGAGGAGATGCTCTCCAGGATCCCGGTCTTCGAGAAACTGGAACCGAAGGAACTGCGGCAGGTCGCTTCGATCGTCCATCACCGCACGTATGTGAAGGATGAGTTCGTGTTCTATCAGGGGGATCCGGGACTCGGGATGTACGTGGTGGAGAAGGGCCGGGTGGGGATCGTGGTGGTAGGGGAGGACGGTACGCAGAAGGAGATCACAGAGATGACCAACGGCGATTTCTTCGGCGAGATCGCGCTGCTGGATGAATCGCCCCGTTCCGCCTCGGTGGTGGTGAAGGAGGATTCGGCGCTCATCGGCTTCTTCCGTCCCGATCTGTTCGAGATCATCGAGAAGACGCCGAAGACAGGATTGAAGATCGTCGTGAAGCTCGCCGAGATGATCGGTGAGCGTCTGCGCAACATGAACAACGAGTTCTCCAGACTCCGTGCGGAGCTGGAAGCGGTCAAACAACAGAAGGAGAAACGGGATGAAAAAGCCGACTCCACAGCGCAGGGCTCCAAAACGTAGCACGGCCACGCCGCGGCGGCGCACCGCACCGCAGCGGACGGCACGGCAGACCATCGAACTCCGGAAGATCCTCGTACCGATCGATTTCTCCGATCACTCCAAGAAAGCACTCCGCTACGCACTTCCGTTCGCACGCCAGTTCGGTGCGGTACTCGAAGTGATGTATGTGGTCGAACCGACCATCTATCCCTCCGACTTCGGGTTCGGACAGGTGGGATTCCCGGATGTGGAGAAGGAACTCCACGGCAAGGCGATGCAGGAACTGCAGGCGCTGCTCGGGGAGCACGCACCAGAGAAGGTCCGGGCCGTTCCGGTCGTATCGACCGGCATCCCGTTCGTGGAGATCACCACCTATGCCAAGGCTGAGGAGATCGATCTGATCATCATCGCAACGCACGGCCGGACCGGCGTGGAGCACATCCTGTTCGGCAGTACGGCGGAAAAGATCATCCGGAAGGCCCCCTGTCCGGTGCTGGTGGTCCGGGCCGAGGAACATGACTTTATTGAGGACCGGGCATAAGAGTCCTTGCCCTGCGGTGACATCTTTCGTATATTTAGGACAAATAATTCACTTTTTTTCACTTTTGATTTGACAGACCGATGTTAAAAAAGCAGAAAGAACTCGCCCAGCGGGTAAAGAAACAGGATGACCTTATAACTACGTATGAAAATGCCCTCTCCTGGTATGAGACGAACAAGAAGCTTTTGACCAATATTGGCATAGCAATTGCAGTTCTCATCGCCGGCGGCTGGTTTTACATCAATAATAACCGGACGAACAACGAGAAGGCGGCTGCGGAATTCGCCAAGGTATTCTCCTATTACGATAACGGACAATACCAGCTGGCGATCAACGGACTGCCGGAGAAGAACGTCCGCGGTTTACTGGCCATTGTGAGCGATTACGGCTCCACACAGTACGGCAATCTCTCCCAGTTCTACCTTGCCAACAGCTACTTCAACACCGGCGAGTATGACAAGGCACTGGAAGCATATGAGGATGCCAGTCTGGATGCCGAGATCCTGGAGAATTCACGGATCGCCGGGATCGCGGCCTGCTACGAAGTGAAGGGGGACAATGCAGGGGCGGCGAAATACTTCGAGAAGGCGGGCAAGGCGAACGTCAACGATCCGAATGCGGCGGAGTACCTGGCCAATGCCGCCCGGAACCATGCGCGTTCCGGCAACAAAGAACAGGCAATTGAACTGTACAAGCTGATCAAGAAGGAACATTCGAGTTCGGCAGCGGCGAGGGATGCAGAGCGGTATCTGGACGAACTTCGGGGATAAACACCTTCCGTTCCACGATCATGACTGCGTCGCAGGGGCTCAATTGCACTTGACGACGCAGTTTTGTTTTTAAACACTGTCACCAACCGAACGACCCTATGCTTACAGAATTCGGCAATATCCTCGCCTTCTTCATCGCGGGGGCCCTCTTCACCGGCGGAGGTCTGATCGCCTCTTGGCTCTTCCGCCCACGCCGCCCGTATGCAGACAAGCTCTCCACCTACGAATGCGGCGAAACCCCCATCGGCCCCTCCCATATCCGTTTCAATATCCGGTTCTACGTTGTCGCCCTCATCTTCCTCGTCTTCGAGGTTGAAGCGGTGTTCCTCTTCCCGTGGGCGCTGGTGTACCGGGACTTCGGCATGTTCGCGTTCGTCGAGATGCTCATCTTCATCGGCATCCTGATCGTGGGTTATGTGTACGTCTGGAGGAAAGGGGACCTGGAATGGGATAAACCGGTGCCGCAGTTCGCTCCGCAGTCCAAGCGCACCGTCATCGAAGAACCGCACGAAACCGTCCTGAACTGAAAGAGACCATGGGATTACTCGACCAAAAATTCGAAAGCTCCAATGTCGTCATCACCACGATGGACGACCTGTTGAACTGGGCACGCCTCTCCTCGCTCTGGCAGATGCAGTTCGGTCTTGCCTGCTGCGCCATCGAGATGATGGCGGCCTCCGCCTCCAATTTCGACATGATGCGCTTCGGCGTCATCCCCCGCGCCACGCCCCGCCAGTGCGACGTGATGATCGTCTCCGGCACCGTCACGCTGAAGATGGCCTCGCGCATCAAACGGCTCTATGACCAGATGTCCGAACCGCGGTACGTCATCTCCATGGGCAGCTGCTCCAACTGCGGCGGACCGTACTGGGAGCACGGCTATCATGTGCTGAAAGGTGTGGACCGTGTGATCCCGGTGGATGTGTACGTGCCGGGCTGCCCGCCGCGTCCCGAAGCATTGATCGAAGGATTGATCAAACTGCAGGAGAAGATCCGCAACGAGAGTCTCGTGCAGAAGAAAGCAGTGTAGGAACGTCACGCGATGACGTTCGAATTTAGAACGTCACACTGTGACGTCCTGACATGGTCCGTCACAGTGTGACGGACAGACAAGGCAAAAACTATGACAGCACAAGAGATCCATGATATCCTGAAAGCACAGTTCGGCGATGCCGTGCTGGAGGCCAAACTGGAGAATGTTCCGGACCCGTTCGCGAAGGTGCAGGCGGACCGCATCCTGGACATCGCCGCATTCGTGCGGGGTGATGAACGGCTGCAGTTCGACTATCTGATGTGCCTCTCCGGCGTCGATTACAAAGGGAAGCTCGGCGTCACGTACCATCTGTACTCGATGGTCCACCGCCACAAATTCGTGCTGAAGGTGGAGGTGCCGACCGATGCTCCGAACGTTCCCTCCGTGGAGTCGGTCTGGAAGACCGCGGATTGGCACGAGCGTGAAGCGTTCGATCTGTACGGGCTGAATTTCACCGGACATCCGGACCTGCGGCGGATCCTGCTGCCGTACGACTGGGAAGGACATCCCCTGCGGAAGGACTACCAGACCCCCGAATATTACAATGGAATGAAGGTTCCGTACTAACTTAACGGATGCCGGCACCCCAGGGTGCGCGTCGTCCCCACGAGACCAATGACCGAAACAACTGAAACCATCAAGACCTCCACCGGACGCGTTCTGCGCACCGAAGAGATGGTCGTTAATATGGGACCGCAGCATCCCTCCACCCACGGAGTGCTCCGCCTGGAAGTGGTGCTGGACGGCGAGATCGTCGTCGACGTCATCCCGCACATGGGATACCTCCACCGCTGCTTCGAGAAGCATTGCGAGCACATGACCAGCTACCAGCAGGTGGTGCCGTACGTGGACCGGATGGACTATGTGGCCTCCATGACGAACGAGATGGCGTACGCGGTGGCCGCCGAGAAACTGCTCAAGATCGAGGTGCCGGAACGGGTGCATTACATCCGCATCATCATGTCCGAACTGCAGCGCATCGCCTCGCATCTGATCGCCATCGGCACCTTCGGTATCGACATGGGTGCGTTCACGCCCTTCCTCTATTACTTCCGTGACCGCGAACGGATCCTCGAGCTGTTCGAGATGACCTGCGGCGCCCGTCTGCTCTATAACTACATATGGATCGGCGGATTGTCGCATGACCTGCCGCCCGGATTCATCGAGAAGACCCGGGAGTTCATCACCGACTTCAAGAAGACGCTGAAGGAAGTGAACGACCTGTTGAACTACAACGAGATCTTCATCAAACGGACGGCGAACGTCGGCGTGCTGCCGAAGGACCTCGCCATCAATTACGCCTGCAGCGGACCGATGCTGCGCGGCTCCGGCGTCAGCTGGGACCTGCGCCGCGACGATCCGTACACGCTCTATGACCGCTTCGAATGGGATGTGATCGTCGGAAAAGGGGAGATGGGAACGGTCGGCGATGTGTGGGACCGCAACATGGTCCGGCAGCGCGAGATGTGGGAAAGTCTCCGCATCATCGAACAGGCGCTCGCCTCGCTCCCCGAGGGGGATGTGCAGAAGGCGATCCCGAAACGCATCCGTCCGGTCCCCGGCGATGCCTACGGCAGGGTGGAAGGTCCGCGCGGCGAACTGGGATTCTATATCGTGGCGGAGGACAGTGTGACGCCGTACCGCATCAAAGCGCGTGCGCCGGCATTCGTGAACCTGAGCGTGATCAACGAGATCTCCAAAGGGGCCATGCTGGCCGATCTCGTGGCCATCATCGGCAGCATCGACATCGTGCTTGGAGAAGTGGACAGATAATCAGTACAACCCCTGGGGATGGTCCCCGCCGGTCGGCGGATGGGGCCGGACGAAGGGGGAACACCAACGTGAAGACGATCAATGGAAACACTCCTAACAATTCTCAATGAACCGGCCGTGACGGCAGTGCTGCTGGCGCTGCTGCCGCTCGCATTCATCCTGGTCTACGCGCTCGTCGTACTCTACGGCGAGATGAAGATGGCCGCCCATATCCAGAACCGGCTCGCGTACATGGAGAACGGCTGGCACGGAACGCTGCAGCCGTTCGCGGACATGCTGAAGTTGCTGCAGAAGGAGGATATCATCCCGGCGGCGGCGGACAAGTTCCTGTTCATCCTGGCGCCGTACCTGGTCTTCGTCGGCACGTACGCGTCGTTCGCAGTGCTGCCGTTCAGCAGCGGGTACATCGGCAGCAACATCGATCTCGGCATCTTCTATCTCGTGGCGGTCTCATCGCTGGTAGTGGTGGGATTGCTGATGTCCGGCTGGGCATCCAACAACAAGTGGTCGCTCTTCGGTGCGCTCCGCTCCGCGGCACAGATCGTCAGCTATGAGATCCCGGGCGTGCTTGCGATCCTCGGCGTGGTGATGGTCTACGGCACCATGAACATGCAGACCATGACGCAGATGCAGGAAGGCGGCATCCAGAACTGGCTTATCCTGGGCGGCGATCTTCCGCTCGGTCAGAAACTCGCGCTCATCCCGTTCGTCTTCGTCCTGTTCGTCATCTATCTGATCTCGTCCATGGCCGAAGTGAACCGCACACCGTTCGACCTGCCGGAAGCGGAGTCGGAACTGGTGCAGGGATACAATACGGAGTACAGCGGGATGAAATTCGCCATCTTCTATCTGGCGGAGTATGCCAACCTCTTCCTCGTCTCGGCCGTGGTGGTGGTGATGTTCTTCGGCGGCTGGTCCTCGCCGTTCGGCTCGTTCATGAACGGTCCGGTGTGGGGCGGCTTCTGGTTCGTGGCGAAGGGGATGTTCTTCGTGTTCTTCAATATCTGGCTCCGCTGGACGCTGCCGCGTCTGCGCGTGGACCAGCTGATGTACGTCTCCTGGAAGGTCCTGACCCCGTTCGCCTTGGTCTGCATCGTGGCGATCGGTTTCATCATGGTAGTGTAAGACGGTCCGTTAATCCTATAAGAACGATATGACAGCATTGACAGAGTATTTCAGCGATATCTACCGGGCGGTGAGTTCGGCGATGACCGGTATGCGGATCACCTTCCGCCAGATGGTCTCGCCGACCGTGACCATGCAGTACCCGCACGTGAAGAAACAGATGCCGGACCGGGTGCGGAACCGGCTCTACATGAACTTCGATGACTGCATCGGCTGCGAGCTCTGCGCCAAGGCCTGCCCGGTGGATTGTATCGACATCGAAGTGATGAAGGCCCCGCCGACGGAGACGCTCGGGGAGACCTCCACCGGCCAGAAGAAACGCATCTATGTGACGAAGTTCGACATCGATATCGCGAAGTGCTGCTACTGCGGTCTGTGCGTCTATCCCTGCCCGACCGAATGCCTCAAGATGACCGATGTGTACGAGTTCTCCGAATTCGACCGTTCCAATCTGATCTATAACTTCGGCACGATGTCCCCGGTGGAGATCGAGACGGCTAAGCTGAAAGTGAAACAGTACGACGAGGAACAGGCCGCCAAAAAGGCTGCCGCTGCCGCACAGGCGGCCGCTGCAAAGGCCGCAGCCGCTGCTGGACCGGCACCGGCCGCACCGGCTCCGGCTGCC
>JABWAK010000122.1 GCA_013361065.1 Bacteroidota bacterium | reverse complement strand
GTCGCCGTCAGCGCCGCCCCGACCAGCATGAAGAGCACCCCGAGGATCAGGGCCAACACGATTCCCGTGAGCTTCGCGACGCCGGTGACCAAGCGCCATAGCCCGACCAACGGCAGCAACAACAACGGCGTCCGCCGCCGTTCGCGATAGACATACGTCACGTGGCTCATCGGTTCTCCTTCACGGCGGCCAGGACGCGCTCCGCATGTCCGTTCACACGGACACGCGGGAAATAATGGGTCACGGTCCCGCTCCCGTCGATGATGACGGTCGTGCGGATCACTCCCATGAAGCGGTGACCGAACATCACCTTCTTGCCCCAGACGCCGTACTGTTTCATCATGGTCATGTCCGGATCGGAGAGCAGCAGATAGTCGAGTCCGTACTTCGATGAGAAGGCGCGATGGGACTCCGGCTGGTCGGGACTGACCCCGATCAGTTCCACACCGAGTTCCCGGAACTCCGCACTCCTGTCACGGAAAGCACACGCTTCGCGAGTACAGACCGAGGTGTCATCCTCCGGATAGAAGAACAGGACGATCGTCCTCCCCTTGAAATCCTTCAGCGAGTACTTCCGTCCGTCTCCGCCGATACAGTGGAATGCCGGTGCCTTCGTCCCTGGCGTCAATCCTGCCATCGGTTACGCCAATGCCTTCTTCACTTCGTCGTACGGCGGCTCGACACCCGGATTCTCGGAGACCCATGCGTACTTCACTTTCCCTGAGCCGTCCACGACGAATGCCGCACGGTTGGAAGCAGTGAGGCCGACGAGACCGGCGAAGTTGTTCACCAGTCCGCAATACTGTGCGGAGACGTAGCGGGTGTAGTCGCTGAGCAGCGGGAACTTCAGACCGTTCTTGTCCGCGAATGCCTTGTTCGCCGCCGGTGCATCGACGCTGATGCCGAGCACCTGAGCGCCGCCGGCATCGAATTCCGCCATGGCGTCGCGGATGGTGCACATCTCCTTCTCGCAGACCGCCGTGAAGGCGCCGGGATAGAAGAAGATGACCACGGGTTTCCCTGCGTAATCGGAGAGGGAGACCGGTTTACGGAACGAATCCGCAAGCGTGAAGTTCGGTGCTGTTTGTCCAACGGTGATTGCCATAGTGTAGACTCCTTAATGAGAGAATGAACTGCTGGTGGTAACGATGTCAGGCGGGGGATTGTTCCCCGGAGATCCGTTGGCGGGGGGAACGGTGCAGCGCGGAGGTCCGGAGGTACCGGTCATAGGTGATGATTGATCGGGGTATCATGCGGAGAGGGAGGGATTCGAACCCTCGATAGCCTTGCGACTATTCCAGTTTTCGAGACTGGCTCTTTCAACCACTCAGACACCTCTCCTGATAATGCATGATCGCTCCCGTTCCACCGCTTCAGGAAGCGGCAGGAACGGTCAATCGTTCTGCGGAGAGGGTGGGATTCGAACCCACGGTACCCTTACGGGTACACTACCTTTCCAGGGTAGCCAATTCAACCACTCTTGCACCTCTCCGAACGAAATTGCTCTGCAAATATACAAAAAAAAATCCTAAATCCAATCGCACTTTTAAGAAAGTTCCGGTGTTACAATCTGGACCGTAACAAGTTCGTCTTGACACTCGTAAACAATGTGCTTTTCCGAGTCATTGTCGTACACCTTCCCATCAGGACCTTATGAGAACATTCACAATACTTTTCCTCCTCCTCCCCTCCCTGCTGTTGCCGCAGCAGAATGCAACCGTCAGCGGCTTCATCCGGGACAAAGCGAACAAAGAATCCCTTCCGTACGCCACCGTATCGATCAAGGAACTGAAGATCGGCACCGCCACGAACATCGAAGGATATTATGCCATCCCTTCCATACCGGAAGGCGAATACACCGTCACGGTCTCCCTGCTGGGATACCAGAACACCACCTTCATCATCGACACCCGGAAGAACAAACGGATCGTGAAGGATATCTATCTCTCCGATCAGGCCGTGCAGGTCTCAGAAGTGGTCGTAGAAGCCGAGAAGGACGAGGAGAAACGTTCGACGCAGACCGGACGGATCTCGATGCAGGCGAAGGATATCGCGCAGCTGCCGACGATCGGTGAAGCGGATGTCTTCCGCGCCCTGCAGATGATGCCGGGCGTGAAAGCGACCTCCGAGATCTCCACCGGTCTGAACATCCGCGGCGGCAGCACCGACCAGAACCTGATCCTGCTGGATGGCACGGTCGTCTACAACCCCTCCCATCTGTTCGGATTCTTCTCCACGTTCAACAATGATGCGATCAAGGACATCACTCTGATGAAAGGCGGATTCCCGGCTGAATACGGCGGACGCCTCTCCTCCGTTCTGAACGTGACGAACATCGACGGGGACCGCGTGTCGACCCACGGCAAGGCCTCCATCAGCATGCTGAGCACCCGGGTGACCGGTGAAGGCCCGCTCGGCAATGGTTCCTGGTTCCTGTCGGGACGCCGAACCTATTTCGATAAACTGATCGACTGGGCAGGACTGGACACCGGTGCCAATGCCCTCCCTCTCTATTATTTCTACGATGCCAATCTGAAGATCAACCAGGATTTCGGCGAGGATGACAAGGTCTCCTTCGTCGGCTATCTCGGTGACGATGACCTGAACTTCAAAGTCGGCGACGGTGAACTGGAGCTCAATATGCTCTGGGGGAACCGGACCGGCGCATTGAAATGGACCCACGTCTTCAGCCAGACCCTCTTCTCCAATATCACCGCCAGCTACAGCAAGTACAAAGCGACCATCGGCGGTGACCTGGGCGGGACCGGGTTCTCGAATGTGAACAGTGTGGTCGACTACTCCGTCCGCGCGGATGTCGACTTCTTCGCCACCAATGACCATCTGGTGAAGCTCGGCGTCTGGTGGTCCCAGTACGACATCCGCTACCGCGAGAGTTTCGACGGTGACCCGTACGAATTCAAGGAACGGCCTGCGCAGATCTCGTTCTACGGTCAGGATGAATGGACCATCGATGAACGGTGGAAGGCACAGTTCGGTCTTCGCGTGGAGTACCAGGACCTGACGAAGCACATCACGCTCGGACCGCGCGTGAACGTCCGCTACAACATCGACGAATACTCCACATTGAAGCTCGCCTCCGGCATGTATTATCAGTTCCTGAATGCGGTCCCGGCCGGCAGCGACAACGGCTTCTCCCCGTTCGACATCTGGGTGCCGCTGAACGAGAAGATGAATCCGAGCCGGTCGATGGATCTGGTGGCCGGCTATGAGAACACCTACATTGAGGATGTGAAATTCTCCGTGGAGGCCTATTACAAACTCTACCGCGACGTGCTGCTGTTCAAACGGGAGATCACCCAGACCCTCGATGTGAGCGAGCTCTTTTATAAAGGGAAAGGACGTTCCTTCGGTGCGGAGTTCTTCCTGCAGAAGCAGGTCGGTCAGCTGACCGGAATGGTAGGATATACGCTCGCCTGGACGTACCGCACGTTCGATGCACTGAACGAAGGCAGGGAGTTCATGCCGAAGTTCGACCGCCGTCATGACCTGACCCTTGCCGCGAACTATCAGTTCGACGAATTGTGGAAGCTGAGCAGCGTCTTCACCTTCTCCACCGGGCAATCGTACACCCCGGCCACCGGTATCTACCAAGATGTCTCCACCGGCAATCCGAACACCGTCGTAGTCCCGGGCGAACTGTACAGCAAACGGCTGCTGCCGTACCACCGGTGGGACCTGAGCCTGCACAAGAAGATCACCATGTTCGATCTGGACGGCAGCTGGTACTTCCAGGTGTTCAACGTCTATAATTACCGGAACATCTGGTTCAAGAACTTCGACTACAGCGTGAATCCGGTCGATGTGACCGATGTGAAACTATTACCGATCATCCCCTCTTTCGGCGTGGAGTTCAAATTCTAATCCTATGAAAAATCTCATCCCATTCATCATCCTCCTCACGGCACTCACCGCAACCGGTTGTGAGGAATCCGCTTCTTCCTTCTCGTATGAACGGCAAGTGGTCGTCACCGGACTGCTCGAAGCGGGCAACAATGTCGACACCCTCAAACTCGTCTACACCGGCGAGGTGGATAAAACATTCTCTCCCTCCGCGTATGCTGTCACCAATGCGGTGGTGAAGATCATCGGTACGGATGTGGCCTTCACCGATTCGCTGGTGCACGATCCATCGAATCCCGGACGGTATTATTCGACCGATCCTTCCAAGATCATCCTGCCGACCAAATCGTACCGGCTGGATGTGCGAACGGCGGACGGAAAGAGCATCACCGCAACGACAACGGTCCCGGACACCTTCAGCATGCTGTTCTCCACGCTGAAGGACAAAGATACCGTCCGCTATGACGTGAAGAAGCAGGTGAATATCTTCGCCTGGACCCCCAGCCGCCTGCACGGCACGTACCTTCCGACCGTCTGGAGCACCGATTCGAATGCGGCGCTCATCCCGAAATCGTTCCGTCGCGACACGGTCGATGTACCGAAGCCGGATAAACTGGGCTACCGCGTCGGTCTGCCGAAGGAACAGACCTATACGGAACTGCCGTGGATCTTCCTCTCCTATTACGGTACGACGAAGATCGATGTCTACGCTGTGGACGAGAACTATTCCTCGTTCCTGAACCAGTTCGTGGCCGGTCAGGGAGGCGAATTACGAGAGATCCGGTACAACATCCAGGGCGGAATCGGCGTCTTCGGCGCCCGGACCAAAGCATTCGGCGGTATTTCCGTCTATCTGGTCCCCTGAACAACGGCATTCCCTCAATGAAAAGGAGCGGTCCCTGCGGCCGCTCCTTTTTTTATGTCCGACAATGAGTATATTCCGTTCATGGACCCGATCCTCTTCGGACATGACCAAGAACCGCATATCGTCGCCGTGCAGACCAACGGCGATGCACGCGTCCGCATCTACTCCCGCAGGGACGGCGCGATCGTCAGCCGCGACGAGGAATTCTTCCCGTTCTTCCATCTCTCCGACAAGCGGTTCATCGAAGGATTCTCCGAGCGGTACTGGCTGAAGAAACTGGAGGGCTCCAATTTCTATCAGTACCTCTGCGCGTTCCCTTCCGTTCCCATCCTGTGGGATGCCGTCAACCATGTCCTGCGGCGCATCACGAAGGAATTCAAAACGACCGTTGCCTCCCATCAGGATACCGAGCACATCTTCCTGCGTCCCGATATGAACACACAGTACCTGCTGCAGAGCGGCAAGACGCTCTTCAAAGGGATGGCGTTCGGCGACCTGCACCGGATGCAGATCGATATCGAGACCTATTCCAAGGACCACCGCTTCAGCCGTGCGGACAAGAAGGATGACCGGATCATCCTGATCGCGGGGTCGGACAACCGCGGATACCAGACCGTACTCGGCGGGAAGAGCATCGGGGAGAAGAAACTGCTGCAGCAATGCGTGAAGGTCATCACCGAACGGGACCCGGATATCATCGAAGGACACAACATCTTCAATTTCGACCTTCCGTACTTGCTGCGCCGGTGCGAAATGAACGGCGTGGAGTTCGCCATCGGACGGGATGGCAACGTCCCCGGCGGGAACCGTTCCCGCACCTCCTTTGCCGAACGTTCGGTGGAGTACACCAGTTATGAATCGGCCGGACGGCATTTCATCGATACGTGGCTGCTCGTGCAATCCTATGACACTGCCAAACGGAACATGGAGAGCCACGGACTGAAGTATGCCGCGAAGTACTTCGGTATCGCGGCGCCGGACCGGACCTATATCCCCGGCGACAAGATCTCCTGGTACTGGGAACATGAACCGGAGACGCTCAAACGTTATGCGCTGGATGATGTGATCGAAACGCGGGGTCTGAGCGAGAAACTCTCCGGGAGCACCTTCTATCTGACGCAGATGCTCCCGTTCAATTACGGTACGGTGGCGAAGCTCGGAGCGGCGGCGAAGATCGAATCACTCTTCCTGCGCGAGTACATCCGGCAGCGGCATTCCATGCCGAAACCGCAGCGCGGTACGCAGACCACCGGCGGCTACACCGATCTGTTCCACACCGGCGTCTTCACTCCTATTGTGCATGCGGACGTCGAATCCCTCTATCCGTCCATCATGCTCTCCCGCGGCATCAAACCGATCACGGACGACCTGGATGTCTTTCCCTCCACGTTGCGGTACCTCACCGCACAGCGGCTCGAAGCGAAACGGGAACTCCAGTCCGCCGCCGACCCGCAGGACCGCTCGCGGTGGGATGCGATGCAATCCTCCTACAAGGTGCTCATCAATTCGTTCTACGGGTATCTGGGATACGGGAAAGGACTGTTCAACGATTACCGGCAGGCGGACCTCATCACCTCCACCGGTCAGGAACTGCTCCGCAGCATGATCCGCGCGATCGAAGTGCACAACGGCACTGTGATCGAAGTGGATACGGACGGTATCTTCTTCATCCCCCCCGACAATGTGGTCGGCGAGGAGGCGGAACGGAAGTTCGTGGCGCAGCTCTCCTCCATGCTGCCGGAAGGGATCAATCTCGGATTCAGCGGCCGGTACCGGAAGATGCTGAGCTACAAGAAGAAGAACTATGCCCTGCTGCAGTACGACGAGCGGATCATCATCAAAGGCTCCTCCCTCATCTCCCGCTCCATCGAACGGTTCGGCAGGACATACCTGCAGCAGTGCGTGGAATGCCTGTTGAACGGCCGGATCGCCGAACTGCATGCGCTGTACATCGAGATGGAACGGACGATCCGTTCCCACGGACTTGAGGTGGCGGATTTCGCACGGACCGAGGTGCTCCGCGACGCACCGGAGGAATACCGCAAGGATGTGGAGGCAGGGCGGCGGAACCGGAATGCCGCTTATGAACTGGCGCTCCGTTCCTCCCGCACCTACCGTCAGGGAAGCCGGATCAGTTATTACATCACCGGTACGGACGCCAATGTGAAGGGATTCGAGAATGCCCGGGAAGCGCATGAATGGGATGCGAACTTCCCGGATGAGAACACGGGATACTATGTGAAGCGGCTGGATGAGTTCTCGCGGAAGTTCGAGGTGTTCTTCGACGGACGGGGATTCGATGCGGTGTTCGCGGCGGACGATCTGTTCGGGTTCGATCCGTCCGCCATCGTCCTGCAGAACAGGAAGGTGCGGACGGAGGAGCAGGACGGCGGAGCGGATGACAGCTACTCCATCGAGTTCGATGATGCCGGCCCTTAGGCCGGCTGGCGGAAGATACTCTTGATGTAATCCACGATGGCGAAGGTCGATGCACCCGGCGTGAAGATCTCGCCGATACCGAGTTCCTTCAGCCGGACGATGTCCTCCTGCGGCACGATCCCGCCCCCGAAGAGCAGCACATCATCCATCCCCTTCTCCTTCATCAGATTCTTTACCTTCGGGAAGATGGTCATATGGGCGCCGGAGAGGGAACTGATGCCGATGGCATTCACATCCTCCTGCAAAGCTGCTTCCACGATCGCTTCGGGTGTCTTGCGCAGTCCGGTATAGATCACTTCCATCCCGGCATCGCGGAGAGCGGCAGCGATCACTTTGGCGCCGCGGTCATGACCGTCGAGGCCTGCTTTGGCGATCAAGACGCGAATGTTCTGGCTCATGGTGTCCCTTTCAGATATCCGAGTGAACGGGTGAATGCCGTGAAGGCAACATAGAACTTTGCGAGCGGGAATCCGACCACCGTGTAATAATCCCCTGCGATCCGCTCCACGAACACCGCACCGAAATCATCCTGGATGCCGTAGGAGCCTGCTTTGTCCATCGGTGAACCGGTGGCGATATAACCGTCGATCTCCTCTGCGGACAAACGGCGGAAGGTGACGTCGGTCCTCTCCCAGTCAATATAGTTTTTTTTCGTCCCCGCATCAACCACTGCAAACCCGGTGTAGACCGTATGGGTCCTTCCGCTCAGCCGCGCGAGCATCCGTGCAGCGTCCGCTGCATCCGATGGTTTCCCGAGCACCTCGCCGTCGATGACGACGATCGTATCCGAACCGACCACGATCCCTTTCGGGATACCGGCGGCGACCTGCTCCGCTTTCAACGCGGCGAGACGCATTACATTCGCTTCGGGCGATGCCGCGGGATCGATCTCCTCCGGCACGGAACTCGGCTGCACGGAGAATGTAAGACCGATCTGACGGAAGAGCTGTGCCCGCCGCGGGGATTGAGATGCAAGGATGATCGGAACGGAAATGGAGATCATGTTGGTACAAAAAAAAGGCGATTCATGTGAATCGCCTTGAGAGAAGAATATTTTATGCTTACCGGAACATCGCTTTCAGACTGCCCCAGGTCCGTTTCACACTGGAGACGTTGTGCGTCACCGTGATCACGTCCGAGACCTCCGCCTGACCGTTCACCAGGATGCTCTTGATGCGGTATTCGTAGACGGAACCGGTGGACTTGAATGCAGAGCGGTCGATATACTCATAGAAGGAACCCGATCCCTTCTTCGCCACCACCGCGATGGTCACGAACTCACCGTCACTGTTCCTGCGCTCCACCTGGAACTCACGCACATTCGATTCGTCGGTCGTCCCCCACTGCACGGCGATATTCGAGCCGTCGCTCTGTGCCTTCAGCGTTCCGGAACGGATGGTGCTTGCGTTCAGGAACGTGACCGTCAGGACCATGAATGTGATCAGGAGTCTCATCGTTGTCCTATTGTTTGTGCGGAAGGCGGGACTTGAACCCGCACGCCTTTTGGGCGCCACCCCCTCAAGATGGTGTGTCTGCCAATTCCACCACTTCCGCAATGTAGCAATTTCGAGGTTGAAAGCAAATCTTTTTTGTACCGAAGGCCGGACTCGAACCGGCACGGGACTTACGTCCCTCAGGATTTTAAGTCCTGTGCGTCTACCAATTCCGCCACTCCGGCATGGAAATTTGGGAATTGGTGGATGTTTAGACTGACAAATTCAACGCAGGTTCAGGATCTATCAGTTTCACCATTCTCAAATTTGTTGAGGCGCCGATCAGATTCGAACTGATGCATAAAGGTTTTGCAGACCTCTCCCTTACCACTTGGGTACGGCGCCAAACGAAAATCCCGTCCGGTGTTCGGGACGGGCTCTGGGTTTTGAGCGGGAAACGGGACTCGAACCCGCGACATCAACCTTGGCAAGGTTGCGCTCTACCAACTGAGCTACTCCCGCGTATCACATGAACAAATATAATGAACTGTCCCTCTTAAGTCAAGGTCAAGATTGACCTTAGCGAGAAATTTCCATGATCTCGTATTTCAGGATGCCTGCCGGCACCTTGATCTCGGCCACTTCCCCCACCTTCTTCCCCATCAGTCCTTTGCCGATCGGCGATGTGGTGGAGATCTTGTTCTGGTCGAAATCAGCCTCTTCCGGTGATACCAGCTGGTATTCGATCTTCTTGCCGTTCTTCTGATCCTTCACCATCACTTTGGTGAGGATGTAGACCTTGTCATTCGGGAGGTCCTTGCTCTCGATGACACGCGATTTGGAGAGGGTTTCCTCCAGTTTGGCGATCCGGTATTCCAGGTGACGCTGTTCCTCCCGCGCCGCATCGTACTCAGCGTTCTCGCTCAGGTCGCCGTGACCGCGTGCTTCGGCGATCTTCGCCGCCACGGTCTTGCGTCCGTTGATCTTCATCTCGCGCAGCTCCGCCTCCAGCTCAACGAACTTCTCTTTGGTCAGATAGACAACATCACTCATAGGACATCAACAACGAATAAGTGGATATGAAAAACAAAAGCCATCGTCCGGAGCGGACAATGGCTGATTTTATTACTTCCAATGTAGAGGAAAATCGGTGCAGATGCAAGAAGATTTTACTTCGTGCCGGACAGGATCAGATGACCGAGCTTATCCCGCTTCGTCCTCAGGTACCGTTCGTTCGTGGTGGACGGTGTCACTTCGATGGAGATCCGTTCCGCGATCTCGATGCCGAACCCTTTCAGTCCGACGATCTTCTTCGGATTGTTGGTGAGCAGCCGCACTTTCTTCACGCCGAGGTCGAGCAGGATCTGTGCCGCAAGACTGTAATCGCGCACATCCGCATGGAAGCCGAGCGCTTCGTTCGCTTCCACGGTGTCCTTCCCGCCGTCCTGCAGTTTGTACGCCTTCAGCTTGTTCAGCAGTCCGATGCCGCGTCCTTCCTGACGCATGTAGAGGACGATGCCGGCACCTTCACGTTCGATGATCGCCATGGAGGTGTGGAGCTGTTCGTTACAGTCGCAACGCTGCGAACCGAACACATCACCGGTGAGACATTCGGAATGAACACGGACGAGGACCGGTTTGGAGGGATCGATGGACCCCTTCACCAGCGCGATGTGTTCCTTCTTGTCCACCGATGAAGTATACAGGTAGACATCGAAGTTCCCGTTCCGGGTCGGAAGTTTCGTGGAAACGACCTGCGTGACGAGTTTCTCGCGGTGCCGGCGGTACTCCACCAGGTCTTTGATGGTGATGACCTTGAGTCCGAACTGTTGTGCGATCGACATCAGCTCGGGCAGACGGGCCATCGTGCCGTCCTCGTTCATGATCTCGACCAGCGCGCCGGCCGGATAGAGTCCTGCCAGCGAGCAAAGGTCCACCACCGCTTCGGTATGACCGGCGCGGCGGAGCACGCCGCCTTCCACGGCACGGAGCGGGAAGATATGTCCGGGACGGCCGAAGTCGCTCGCCTTCACCGAAGGATCGGTCAAAGCTTTAATCGTCTTCGCGCGGTCCGAAGCGGAGACCCCTGTGGTGGTCCCGTGGAGCAGGTCGATCGGAACCGTGAACGGCGTCTCGTGCAGCGATGTATTGTTCT
>JABWAK010000121.1 GCA_013361065.1 Bacteroidota bacterium | reverse complement strand
GTTCGCTGCCGGTCTCCGGGCGCTCGAACTGGGACTGCGCTACATCATCCTCGAGCAGAATGATATCGGCGGGACCGTGCTGCAATATCCCCGCGCGAAGGTCGTCCTCACTTCGCCGGTGGAACTGCCGCTGTGGGGCAAAGTGAAATTGATGGAGACAAGGAAGGAGGCGCTGCTCGAACTCTGGACCAAAGTCATGCAAAAGACAGGATTGCGCGTGCAGACAGGAGAGAAGGTGACCGGTATCGTTAAAGCGAACGACCAGTTCATCATCACTTCGGCCGGAATGGAGGTCAAGGCCCGGTACGTGGTGCTCGCGCTCGGACGGCGCGGTACGCCGCGGAAACTGGGAGTGGAAGGGGAGGGACTGTCGAAGGTCTCGTACCGGCTCATCGATGCCGCTTCGTTCACCGGCAAGCATCTGCTGGTGGTCGGCGGCGGTGACTCCGCCATCGAAGCAGCCATCGGTCTGGCATCACAGCAGGGGAACACCGTCACACTCTCATACCGGAAAGAGGAGTTTACCAGGATCAAGGAACGGAACCGGCAGTACATCGAGGACTTCAACCGGCGGAAGAAGGTCCGGGTCCTGTTCAACAGTGAGGTGACCGCCATCCGCGGGAACGAAGTGGCGTTTTCGACCACTACGGGACCCGTCATCCTCCCTAATGATTATGTCTTCATTTTCGCCGGCGGTGAGTTGCCGTATCCCTTCCTGAAGAGCATTGGGGTCGGGATGCATCATCATGTTGTTGAATGAAGATTCAAGTTCCATGCATTGAAAAATTGATTGTTTTCCGGCAATTTCTCTCATAATTAGGAATAAAACTGCAAAAATGAGTCATTTTTGAAAAATTCTACACCGATTTTGATGAATTTTTCATCAAAAAAAGGACGGCACGCTCTTTGACTCTGTATTGTCAGTATTCTAAGCGTTATTTTATCCTGACTGCTAAAGGCCAAAGAAATGCTCCTCCGATCCCTGTCGATCCTGCTCCTGTTCGGTATCACGGTCTCGGCTGCCCAGACCAATGATGAATGTCTGGCATGCCATTCGGACAATTCCCTGACGATGGAAAAGAAAGGGAAGACCGTTTCCCTCTTCGTCAACGACAAACACCTCGGCGCCTCTCCTCATAAGAAATTCTCCTGCACCAGTTGTCATACCGGTTTCGATCCCAACAACATGCCGCACAAGGAGAACATCACTCCTGTGCAGTGCCAGACCTGTCACAGCAAGGATGTGCAGAAGCATGCGTTCCACAAAACGGTCGTGGCCACTGGGAACGACAAGAGTTCCATGTGCAAGGATTGTCACGGAACGCATGATGTCGTCTCTCCGCGTGTGGCCGGCGCGAAGTTCAACAAAGCAACGATGGTGGAGGATTGCGGTACCTGCCACACCGATCAGAAGGACCATTTCCTCCGTTCCTCCCACGGTCAGGCGTTCACGGCGAAGGTCAAGGATGCTCCCACCTGTCTGGAGTGCCACAGTGTGTTATATCCTTCATCCGGAAAAGCGAAGGATGCCGCGGAACTGAAACTGCAGCAGGAACGGATGTGCATGTCGTGCCACGGCGGGAAGGTCTCCACGCAGGATGTGGCCGGTGAGTTCGTCCATGCGTATGAGCAGAGCGTGCATGCCAATGCACTGAAGAAAGGGAACGGGAAGGCCGCGACCTGCGTCGATTGCCACAGCAGTCACGACATGCTGAAAGGGTCCGACCTCGCATCGACAGTCAACAAGAAGAATATCCCGAACACCTGCTCCCAGTGCCACGGTGATGTCGTGAAGACCTACAGCGCCAGCATCCACGGGAAGGCGTTCGCCAACGGCAACACTGCCTCGGCGGTCTGCACGGACTGCCACGGCGAACATAAGATCCTCGGCGCCAAGGACCCGAACTCCCCCGTGTCCGGACTGCATGTCTCCGAGGAGGTATGCGCACCGTGCCATAGTTCCGTGAAGATGTCCGAGAAGTTCGGACTCCCCACAGGACGGCTGAAGACGTTCAATGACAGTTTCCACGGCCTTGCCGTGAAATCCGGCAGCAAGGAAGCGGCGAACTGCGCCAGCTGCCACGGATATCATGATATCCTTCCGTCCTCCGATTCGCTCTCCCGTGTCAGCAAGAAGAACCTCGCCGCCACATGCGGTACGTGCCATCCCGGCGCCGGGGAGAATTTCGCGGTCGGGACGGTCCATGTTACGACCCAGGCGGACAGTGAGGACGAGCTCATCTATTTCGTCTCCAATATCTATGTGGTGCTGATCGTCGTCACCATCGGCGGCATGGCGATCCATAACATCCTGGACTTCGTGCGCAAATCGAAACGCCGTCTCCGCCACCGCCGTCATGGATACGACTATGAGGAGGAAGAGGAGACCACCCACGCCCTGTATGTGCGTATGACGCTGGGTGAACGGCTGCAGCACGGCGCGCTCGCCCTGAGCTTCATCCTGCTCGTCATCACCGGATTCATGCTCCGCTATCCCGATGCATGGTGGGTGGCCGGTATCCGCTCCCTGAGTGAATCGATCTTCGATATCCGCGGGATACTCCATCGCACGTCGGCCGTGGTGATGATCCTCGCCTCGCTGTACCACATCTATTATGTGCTCTTCGTGCCGCGCGGCAAACAGCTCATCCGCGACCTGCTGCCGAAGATCCAGGATGCCTACGATGCACTGAATGTCGCGAAGTACAACCTCGGTATCTCGAAGGAGAAGCCGCTGCTGGACCGCTTCAGCTACATCGAGAAGGCCGAGTACTGGGCGCTGATCTGGGGCACCATCGTCATGGGCATCACCGGATTCATCCTCTGGTTCGATGTCACCTTCATCAATATCATCGGCAAACAATGGTGGGATATCGCCCGCGTGGTCCATTATTATGAAGCATGGTTGGCGACCCTTGCGATCATCGTCTGGCATTTCTATTTCATCATCTTCAATCCCGATGTCTATCCCATGAACCTCGCATGGCTCAAGGGGACGATCTCGGAGGAGGAGATGGCGGACGAACATCCGTTGGAACTCCGCCGCATCAAAGAAGCGGAACTGAAGGAGAAAGAGGAACAGCAGAAGCAACAGCAGTCCAAGAACGCGGGAACGAACTGACCGATCCGTCACCACCAACTCCGGGAGGGACATAATGAGACTGAAACGCCTGTTGCCTGAAACATTCTTCAACATGACCAGCTTCACCGGAGCGGCCATTGCAGCCATCAGTTTCGGACTGATCGTGTTCCTCTTCGCGCTGGAGATGTTCTCCGGTCATTCCCAGGCGTACATGGGCATCATCACGTTCGTCATCCTGCCGGTCTTTTTCATCGGCGGACTGCTCATCGTGGCGTACGGCATGTGGGCGGAGAAGAAACGGCGCGCGAAGCTCGGTCTGGAGAAGGGGGAGCTGCCGGCGATCGATTTCAACGATCCGGCCCATCGTCGTCAGTTCGCCACCCTGGCGGCGATCACATTCTTCGTCCTCATCTCCTCGGCGTTCGGCAGCTTCCAGGTGTTCGAGTTCACCGAGTCGGTCCGTTTCTGCGGCGAGATCTGTCATGAAGTGATGAAGCCGGAGTACACCGCCTTCCAGCATTCCCCGCACGCGCGCGTCACCTGCGCGGATTGTCATATCGGCTCCGGTGCGGAGTGGTATGTGCAGTCCAAGATCTCCGGTGCGTATCAGATCTACTCCGTCACCTTCAACAAATTCTCCCGTCCCATCCCGACACCGGTCCACAATCTCCGTCCCGCCCGCGGTACGTGCGAACAATGTCATTGGCCGCAGCATTTCATCGGCGATAAACTGGTGACCAAGACCTATTTTATGCCGGACGAACAGAACACACCGTGGACCGTCTCGCTCGCCATGAAGACCGGCGGCGGCAATGTGCAGACCGGTACCTCCTCCGGGATCCACTGGCACGTCAATCCCGCCAATGAGGTGACCTATGTTTCCATCGATTCGCAGCGGCAGGTGATCCCGGTCGTCTACATGAAACTCGGCGACGGCTCGGTGGATGAGTTCACCACCACCGATAGCTTCGATGAGAGCAAACTGGCGACCGGTGAGAAGAGGACGATGGACTGCATCGACTGCCATAACCGTCCCACGCACATCTACCGCACACCCGAGGAATCGATCAATTCGCTCATGACACAGGGTCTCGTCTCTCCGACCCTGCCCAATATCCGTTCCTACGCCTCGGCGGCAATGGCGGCGGAGTATGCAACGGAACCGGAAGCACTGAAGGGGATCGAGACCACACTGCGGACACGGTATGCCAATATGTATCCCGAGGTCGCGAAGGAACGGAAGCAGGATATCGATCAGGCGGTCACGCAGCTGCAGAAGGTCTTCTCCCGTACCATCTTCCCGGAGATGCGGGTCAGCTGGAAGCATTATCCGAATAACGTCGGTCACTACGCGTATGCCGGATGCTTCCGCTGCCACGACGGAAAGCATGTCTCGAAGAAGACCGGGCGTGTCATCTCCAAGGATTGCAACAGCTGCCATGTGATCATGTCGCAGGGACCGAATGACAAGGTCGTGAACCTCACACCCAAAGGGGAGGAGTTCCGTCATCCGGTCGATATCGGCGATTCATGGAAAGAGATGAACTGTAACGAATGTCATACAGGAGAATAACCTCCTGAATCGCTGCTGTGCGGCTGCAGTGATATTGCTATCATTCCAAATAATAATTATATATCGGCGTCATCGCTCACAGAGTCCATCACGTACCAGTACCTTCAACAAGGAGACCTTTCTATGAAAAAAGCACTCATGTTCCTCCTCACGCTTGTCTTCATGGTCCCGGCTGCGGCCCAGAACAAGTTCGTCGGCACCAACACCTGCGCATGCCATAACCTCCCGAAACAGGGGAAACAGGTCGATGTGTGGAAGAAATCCAAACATGCCGGCTCCTTTGAGACATTGAAGTCCGCCAAAGCCGCCGAGTTCGCCAAAGCGAAGAACATCGCCGGCGCACCGAGCGAAGCGAAGGAATGCCTCGATTGCCATACCACCGGATACGGTGAAGCGGCCGACAAGACCTTCAAGATGGAACAGGGCGTACAGTGCGAAGCATGCCATGGCGCAGCATCGGGCTACAAGGCGATCCACAACAAACCCGAGAACAAGGAGAAAGCGGTCGCTGCCGGTCTGATCGCAAAACCGACAGAGAAATCGTGCCTCTCCTGCCATAATTCCAAGATGCACGAGGTGAAAGCGTTCGACTATAAGAAGATGTGGGAAGAGATCAAACACCCCGCACCGAAAGGATAATCCATGGTACGCACATTCTGTATCGGTCTCGTTCTGCTCACCGGCATCGCGTCGGCGCAGCTGATGACGGGACGCCTCACGACCTCCGTCTACGGTTTCGAAGGGAGGGACTCCCTCACGCCGGTGACGATGGTCAGGGCTTATGAGAACGTCTACGTCAATGCGGCGACGGATGACTACGCATTCACCATGAATGCCATGGTGTCGAATGACTTCGGCACCGCGATCGAGACCGATCCGGAACTGCGGGTCAATTCGTTCCTGCTCAAAGTGAAGCGCATTGGCGGCCTGGCGGATATCACCGCCGGCCGTCAGTTCGTCTACGCCGGGGTCGGGAGCGGTTTGATCGATGGTGTATCGGCAACGGCCGATTTCATGGACAGGATGGTCACGGTGACCGGCTACGGCGGCGCCAATGTGATCCGGTCCCGTGATATCCGGCAGAGTTATATCGGGACCAATGGTCTCTTCGGCGGTCAGGTGGTCATCGCACCGACCGAGGAAGTGGTGATCGGTCTCAGCTACATGAACAAGCGGATGGAGCGCAAACCGTACACCGCCACACGGATGGATCTGCTCAACAATCCGTACGAACTCGTCATCAACAGCCGTCCGAACGAGGAGGAACTCGCATCGGTGGATGTGGAGTACGAACTCGGTCATACGATGATGCTGCATGCAAAGTCCGATTACGACTTCCATACCGGCGAGATCGCCAAGGTGCAGACCTTCGGACGGTTCGGTGTCATGGAGGGCCTGAATGTGACCGGTGAGTACATCTATCGTCAGCCGCGGCTCGCATACAATTCCATCTTCTCCGTCTTCAACACCAACAGCACCAAGGAGGTGGAGGCAGGAGTGGAGTACCGTCCGATGCGGACCGCCTTCTTCTACGCCCGGTTCGCCAATGTGGCATATGTGGACGAGTCCAGCCAGCGTCTGGTGGTGGGCGGGACGTATGATATCTTCTCCGCTTCATACACACAGAATTTCGGGTATGCCGGTGAACTGAACGGCATCTCCGTCCAGGCGGTCTATCCCATGTGGGACCGCACGCTGAACCCGATGCTCGCCTTCGGCTATGCCACCTACCAGCCCTCGCCCGATGCGAAGGAAGGGGAGGTGCTTAACGGCACGGCCGGCGTCATCTACCGTCCCACGCGCACCGTCTCCACGGATCTGCAGCTGCAGTGGATGAGCAATCCGCAATATCAGGGCGATCTGAGGGTCTTCCTCAAAGTGAACTATTGGTTCAGCGAACAATTGAATTGGTTATGATGAAAAAACAACTTGTGATCGTCTCGGCGGTGACTGTGCTCATCGCGCTGATCGTGGTCAACCGCAGTATCGCCGTCGAGGACGGCGGGACCCCGCTCGCAAAGGAACAGGTGCTGAAATTCTCCCACAGCAAGCATGCACAGGCCGGCGTGGAATGCGCATCGTGCCATACACCGGAGAAACTGACGAAGAATGCGGCGGACAAGATGCTCCCGGCTCATACGGAGTGTCAGACCTGCCACGAGAAGGAAGTGAATGAGACGTGCGGCTTCTGTCATACGGACGAGAGCAATCCGGTCGCGCTGCCGAACCCGGTGCGCGAAGTGCTCTTCGACCATGATGCGCATGTGAACGGTCAGAAGATGGAGTGCGTCACCTGTCATGCCGGTATGGACCAGACGGACTTTGCCGGAGCACAGAACGCGGCCTCTATGACCACCTGCAACACCTGTCACAACAATGTGAAAGCGACCAACGAGTGCGAAGCGTGCCACACCAATCTGGTCTCGCTCCGCCCCGCCTCCCACGCTGTGGCCAACTTCGGACGCGAACACGGACGGGTGATGAACGGACGCACGTTCGATGCGAAATGCCAGAGCTGTCATACCGAATCCTCCTGCATGGAATGCCATGACGGGACGAACCTGACCAAACTCACAAAGTTCGAATCGGCCGGGATGATGTCGCCGCGCAAATTCGGCAACGACCGACCGGATGCGATGTCCGCACAGAATGTGCATGACCTGAACTACAAGTTCACGCACGGGATCGATGCCAAAGGACGCTCGGCGGATTGTCAGACCTGCCACCGTCAGCAGACCTTCTGCATGGACTGCCATATGGACGGCAGTGCGGCGGTCGGCGGTGTGATGCCGGTCAGCCACGAACAGACCGGATTCACCACCATCGGTGTCGGCTCCGGCGGCGGAACGCATGCACAGCTGGCGAAGCGTGATATGCAGAGCTGCGCCTCCTGCCATGATACCGAAGGGAGCGATCCTTCCTGTATCACCTGCCATGTGGACCGGGACGGCGTGAAAGGCAGCGAACCGCGCACCCATGCCTCGGGCTTCATGCACGATGTGGAAGGGGAGTGGCATTCCGATGCCGCTGCGAACTGCTATGCATGTCATACTGACGCCAACGCCCGTCCGAACGGGAAAGCAGGACAGAACTTCTGCGGTTATTGTCACGGGGTGAAATAATGGGCACATCAAACATGAAGACAACGTTCATCAGCATCATGCTGCTCTCCGGCCTGATGCTCAGTTCCTGCAGCGAACTCCAGGAGGAGAAGGTCCCGACCGAATCGACTGTATCGGTGCACGGGAAGGGATTCGCTGATGCATCATCGGCGAATTTCCACGCGGCGTATGTGCGGAACAACAAGTACGATCTGACGCTCTGCCAGTCCTGCCACGGTAATGATTTCTCCGGCGGCACAACGGGTCAGTCGTGCAATACCTGCCACAACAAACCGAACGGTCCGGAGAACTGCACCACCTGTCACGGCAGTGTGAATGCAGCGCCGCCGAATGACCTCGTCGGCAACAGCGCAACGACCGTCCGCGGCGTCGGTGCACACCAGAAGCACCTCCTTGGCGGTACTCTCGGTGCTGCAGTGCCGTGCGCAACGTGCCATGTGGTCCCGGCCTCGCTTGCTTCCGCAGGACATCTTGATGCAACACCGAATGCCGAGGTCCGTTTCGACACTACATCGGCAACCTACCGCAGCGGAGCATCCTATGCTGCCGCCAACGCCACCTGTTCCAACACCTATTGCCATGGTAATTTCAACGGCGGCAACGGGAATGTGACCATGGCGTGGGCCGGAACAGGCGGATCGACATCCACCGCGTGCGGTACCTGTCACGGTGATGTTACAAAAGCAACACTGAAGGAGAAAGCCTTCCCGGTCACCGGTCACACCGCGGCATCCATCACGTCCGATTGTTCGACGTGTCACAGCAGGACGGTGAATGCGTCCCTGGCGATCATCGATCCCTCAAAACATATGAATGGGCAGGTCGACTGAACTCACCATGAATACGTTGCACTGATAGTGAATAAGGACGAAGGTCATACGCGAGTGTGACCTTTGTCGTTTTATGCCGGTGAGGAGTAATTCGGTCAATAAATACAGAGTTTTTTGTCGTTTTCTCCTCCCATTAATGCAAAACTACTTTAAGTTCCTGTTGCAACCTTAAGAAACTGGAATTGACAATGTTGAAATTTCCTACAATTTCGCCGGTTTTCTTCGGCACATAATTTGCCATAGAATTGCCAGTTCTTCACAAGTTTGACTTATCTGCGTTACAGGTAGGCCAATATTCACCCAAAAAGCACCACCTAACTTCATTCATGAAAGGAGTTAAAACAGTGAAAAATCTCCTAACTGTTCTAACCGCATTCGCTCTTCTCGGTCTTGTTGCTTGCGAAGGTCCTGCAGGGCCGGCAGGTAAGGACGGAGCAACCGGAAAAGATGGCGCAGCAGGCAAAGATGCCGGCTTCGTGTATTTTGACGGTTTCAAAACCGATCTCAAATGTGCAACATGTCACGTTCCTGACAACGATACGGCACTGTTTATGGCTGCACGCGGCAACGAGTATGAATCCGCCGGTCACATGGAAGGCACCGCATGGGCACGTGGTCTGAACAGCACCACCTGCGCCAGCTGCCATATCACCGAAGGCTATATGGAAATGGCAAAAGGGAATTTCGCTTCCCAGGCAACGAAGACCTATCAGAACGGTACCCAGCCCGGCTGCTTCACCTGCCATTCCCCGCACGCAAAGGGTGATTTCTCCGTTCGTAAGACCGATGCCATCAACGTGAAATCGTTCGTGGCCGGAGTTCCGGATCTTTCCTTCAATGTCGGAACCTCCAACACCTGCGTTACCTGCCATCGTACCCGTGAGACCAGCCCGATGACCGCCAGCGTGTTCGTGAACGGCGTCAGCGGCAATCCGGATCCGACCAAGACGGCAGCAACGGATTCCATCGAGATCAAGACGAACCGTTTCTATCCGCACTATGGAGTACAGGGACAGATCCTGATGGGCAAAGGCGGCTTTGAATTCGCCGGCTATACCTATCCGTCCTCCTTCCACACCACCATGGCTGGTTCCAAGACCATCGATTGCCAGGATTGCCATATGGCAACACCGGTCGTTGTTGTTGCGAACAAGATCGTGGCCGGCGGCCATAGCCTGAAGATCGGCTACAGCTCCGTCTCCACCGACTCCGCGAACAACATGGTCAACGTCGCCGGCTGCCGCGCAAGCGGTTGCCATCCGAGCTCGTTCACGGCCAACACCGTGACCAGCACCGTGTTCTCGCAGTTCAAACAGTCCGGTCAGAAAGCACTGCAGGATTCAATGGCTTCCTTGAAGACCCTGCTGGTCGCGAAGGGCTGGTTGGATGCTGCTACCGATCTTGCCAAAGCAAGCTCCACCAAACCGTTGGTGATCAAACCGGCATACAAAGCTGGTGCGCTGTTCAACTACTTCTTCCTCGAACATGAAGGCAGCCATGGCATGCACAACATGCAGTATGCACAGGCACTGCTGAATGCTTCGCTGGCAGAACTGCGCAAGTAATTCTTCCCCGTACCGGGTGACCGGTACATCCCTTCCGATCCGCCCCGCGTCCTGTGGGGCGGATCTTTTTTTTGGATAACCGCCGATATTTTCCTATCATTCCTCCGTCACCCGGGTGCTCTCCATGGTACGACCGATCCTGTTCATCACGATGCTGCTCCACATGCTCCCGGCACAGTCCAGGCTCGTGACCGTTATTGTCCGCCCCGAACCATCGGCGCGGGACAGCGGACTCACCGTCTTCATTGCCGGCAACACGGTGCAGACAGGGAACTGGCAACCAGCAGCAGTGTCACTGGAGAGGAGAGAGGAAGCAGAGTGGCGGATCACCATACCGGCGGACAGCGGCACCGTGCTGCAGTTCAAACTGACCGCCGGTTCGTGGGCAACTGAAGCGTATTACGACAGCGGCACAACGCCGCGCAATACCATCATCGACGTAACGAAAGATACCAGCGTGATCCTCCGACCGTTGTTCTGGAAACGATACATCCTGCCGAAAAGACCCGAACCGGCCATCCGCGGCACCGTACGGTACCACCGTCAGCTGACCGGTCCCGGCTTGAACCACGCGCGCGACATCATCGTCTGGCTCCCGCCCTCCTACGAGAAGAACCTGAAGAAGCATTATCCGGTCCTCTACATGCACGACGGACAGAATGTGTTCGATCCTTCCACGGCATTCACCGGGTACGAC
>JABWAK010000278.1 GCA_013361065.1 Bacteroidota bacterium | reverse complement strand
GTCCGCGACGCGGTGTTCGCCTCCGCCGTGGAGGGCCTTCTCTTTCCGTTTCGCGAGCTGTTCGAGCTTGTTCTTCATAGGCATCAGATGAAATAGAGGTAGACCACGGCAATCACCATGATCACCAATGAGAGGATAAAGACGACGACCTGCGCAAGCGACAACAGGATGAATTTCACGACGGTACGGGGCCACGACTGTCCGTAGACCTTCCGCATGGCGATGACCAGATAGAACGGCACAGCCGCCGTGAAGACGTTCGAGACGGAATGGAGCGCGGCCGGCAGCAAGATCTCCACGAGCGCACCGAAAATCATCATGAGGAAGATGAACGTATGGATATGGAAGGAAAACACGAGGTGCTCTATATAAAGGCGGCGTGAACGGAGATAGACAGCCTTGAGCATGAGGGCGAAGACCGGCAGGAGAAGGAAGAGGACCTTCGGCAGATGCTCCCGCATCATGGCGAATAATCGCCGCGGATCCTTCTTTCCGGCCTGAAGACCATGCACGAAATCTTCACCGAAGAGCGAGGCGGCCTTAACGGTATCGGACACGCTCATCCGGAACGGCGAATCCTCGTTCTGTATTCTGAGCTGGACGGAATCGTCGGCCGGAACGGAGACCGAGTCGGGTTCGTCCAGGAACCGGGAACGGAGCTCCTTTTTACCGGACGATTCCGATACGGAACTGAGGAAGAAGAAGATGAAACTGATGAAGAAATAGAGTTTGAACGGTGAGACGAAGTTCTTTCTCTGTCCCGCCAGGTATTCCAGCGTCAGCCGTCCCGGCTGCAGGAGGAACGGACGCAGGCTCCGGACCAGCCGTGTATCCCACGAAAGGACCTCATCGCCGAACTCCCGTACAAGTTCACGCACCGGCAGAACGACGGTACGGTCGCGCTGCCCGCACCGTGCGCAATACTCTCCGTGCAGCGGCTCTCCGCAGTTCCGGCAGACCGTATGGGTAGCGTTGGTGTCCATCCGCGCCTCAATGTAGAAGGAAAATCGCACACTTGCACGGACAAAGTGGAGCGGGCGGGCGTCCGGCAGGAATTTGTCGCCCGATTTCCCTATATTGACGCAACGCATCACCCTCTTTCCACCGACCACAACGATCCACGGCATGGAATCCGACAGAACGGCCCGCACGTTCATCACCGACTACTTCCGCGAATTCTCCTTCGGCGACATCCTCCGGTTCGACCTGACGCATCTCAAGAACGACATCGCGGGAGGCCTCACCTCCGCCGTGGTGGCGCTCCCGTTGGCTCTGGGCTTCGGACTCCTCTCCTACAACGGCGATCCGCAGGGTGCCGTCGCGGGACTGTACGGCGCCATCTTCACCGGCATTCTCGCCTCCTTCTTCGGCGGAACCCGGCAGCAGATCACCGGACCCACCGGGGGAATGACGGTGGTGCTCACCGAGGTGTACATCCAGTACGGCGGCGTGGACGCGCTGCTCGCCGCCTGCATCATCGCCGGGCTGTTCCAGGTCGGATTCGGCCTATTGAAGCTCGGTAAGTACGTGTCTCTCGTCCCCTATCCGGTCATCGTCGGTTTCACCAACGGCATCGCCATCCTCATCTTCACGCAGCAGTTCCGGACGTTCGGCACCGCGCCGGTCATCGCCCTCATCACGATGGCGGTCATCTACCTGGCGCCGAAGGTGCACCGCGACCTCCCCCGTTCCCTCATCGGACTGCTCGCCGGTTCCCTCGCGGCGGTCCTGCTCCCCGGATGGGACGTTCTGCGGCTGCAGTATGACGCCGCATCGCACGGTGTGACCGTGGCGGACGCGGTCGCCGCCATCGGCACCATCCCCTCTTCGTTCCAGGTCCCGTCCCTCCCCGCCATCTCGTGGGAAACATGGCAGAAGTGCGTGCCGGCGGGATTCACCAT
>JABWAK010000013.1 GCA_013361065.1 Bacteroidota bacterium | reverse complement strand
TCAGCGCCCGAAACCGGCGCTGTTCCATCGCTTTGAAATCACGTCGTGCTGCCATGCCCAAAGAAGCTAGCAGCCGCCCCGCCGGTTGTCACTATATTCCGCAGCGCTCAATAGAGCGGGTGGCTGCCGAACTTCGGTCCCTTCCCGCTATGCCGGCTGCTGACTGCACCTCCCGGCTGGTCACCGCTGCCACCGCGCACACCTTGGGTGCTCCGCTGCAGGACGATGTCACGGCCCTTGTCGTGCGCATCCTCTGAGAACGGTTCATTATAATCTTCTTAGACACCGTGGTTCTTGGTGAAATTTCCCGTACATTGCTGATGAATACTTCATCACCGGAACCAACGAAAGCACGGAACGATGGCATACACCAAGGGGACGCTCGCAGGCGATTTCATCGACGGGATCCTGTCCGAACTGGACGGGACGATCGCTGTCGGAGTGGTGGAGATCACGGATGAACTCTCCATGGATACGTTCAGTGCCCGGCCGGAGTTCGATCCCGATGTGGCGAGTGCGAATATGATGGAAGTCGTGCGGGCACAGCAGCGGACGATCAAAGCGCTCCGGATGAACGACGGGCTGAAGGATATGTTCGTCACGATGGACACACAGGTGCATCTGCTGACGATGGCCAAGTCCGGCAAAGCGCTCTTTTATGTAGTAGCGGAATCGGCCGGTGCGAATCTGAGCATCATGCGTTCCGTCGTACGGAAATACGCCAAAGGGATCTGACCTCCGGCATGAATGAAAGCAGCAGTATGAACCAGGATTTCCTCTCGCTCTCTCTTGAACGCTCGGCCGCGGTGACAGCGGATCAACAACCGCAGTACGCTCCGCCGTCCGTTCCGCTCATCCTCGCAGCGGATGACAACGAGACCCATCTTCTCTATATCAAGAGACTGCTGGAGTCCAAAGGATTCGAATGTGTTACCACCACGTCACCGACGGCAGCGGTCCGCATCGCTGCGGAGAAACGTCCGGCGGCAGTGCTGTGCGATATCAATTTCGGTATCGGCCGTTCCAACGGCATCGATGTCTACACCGAGATCCGCCGACAGGATGCCGCTGTGCCGTTCATCATCATCTCTGCCTTCATGCAGCAGGAGATGAAACAGCGGGCCCATGATGCCGGTATCACGCATTATCTCGTCAAACCGGTGGAATCGTCCGTTCTCATGGCGACGCTCCGCCCGCTCATCTCCCGTACCACGAACCTTCAATGACCGAGGTACCGGCATCCCGTGCCGGTACGGACGGTCCCCCCGACCTATGAAACGCGAAGATCTTATCTCTTTATTGAATGAAGCGTTCGAAGCAGGCTTCATCACCTCCTCGGTGCAGTCCCAGATCGATACCATGCGGAGAGGCCTGAAGATGACGGAGGAGGAGTACCGGCAGCTGGAGGATGATGTCCGTATCGATACGTACATCCGGAAGGTGAAGGAGCGTGAGCGGAAGGGGGTCACCTTCATGGGGGACCTTCGGAAGCAGTACAAGATCACCGAGGATGACCGTCTTCGCATCCAGGAGCGATTCGACAGAGCTGCTTCGGCAGCACCGCAAAAAACGACCAAGAGTACTGCGCCTGTCCCGCCGGCAGCGCGAACGGCACCGGCCAGTGACGTGCTGGCACGGTCCGAGCAATTGAAGAACCATGCGCCCGGGATGCCGGCAGAGGAGGTTTCGGCAGCTGCACCGGCTCCGGCGAAGAAGAAGGCCGCCGCCGCTCCGCCTCCGTCCCCAGCGGCCGGTCCGCTGATCCTGATTGCGGATGATAATGAGACGCAATTGTTCCTGACGCGGAAAACGCTCGAGGAATCCGGGTACCAGTGCGTCACGGCGGACACCCCGGAATCCGCCGTGCGGATCATTGCGGAAAAGCAGCCGGCGCTGGTGCTGTGTGACATTAACTTCGGCATCGGCCGTCCGACAGGGATGGATGTGTTTACCAATACACGGACGAAGAAATTCATGATGCCGTTCATCCTCGTCTCCGCTTTCATCCAGAAAGAGTTCATGGAACACGCCAAACGGATCGGCGTGACCGAGTACATCACCAAGCCGACGGAGCCGGATGAACTGATCGCAGTGGTGAAGAAGTATCTGAAATGATTCACCGCGCGGGACTGCGGAGGGAAGAGACAACGATAGTATGGAAGCGGAAGGGGCGGGAGCCCCTTTCGTCATTTTATACAACGGATCAGGTGACAGTTCGGTCGAAACATTGGCGGGAGTGGTTGCCTGAACCGGTTGAAGCAGTCATGGCATGACTTAAGTCATGCCATGACTGCTTTACAATTGACAGTTGTGTAACCGCCTCCGCTTGTGTATTTTGACCCATTCGTTTTCCCCAAACATCAAAAGAACGGAGAATCCATGAAACGCGCCCTATTCCTGCTTCTGCTGCCGCTTGCCCTGTTTGCACAGGTGCGGACCCAGACCGGCAATGTCATCACCGAGGATGTTCCGCCGATCCCGGACCGGATCGCGGAGAAGATGAACCAGTATCAGAATGTCCGCAGTGCATCGTTCGCGGACTGGTCGCCGGACGGCAAGGGAATGCTCATCGTCACCCGGTTCGGCGAGACCAACCAGTTCCACTATGTGGAATCGCCCGGCGGCGCCCGCAAGCAGATCACCTTCTTCCGCGAGTCGGTCAGCAACGGCATGTTCCGTCCGGTGAAAGGAGGGACCTCCTTCCTCTTCACAAAGGATGTCGGCGGCGGAGAGTTCTTCCAGGTCTACTCCTTCGATATGGCGACCGGCGCCTATGAGATGCTGACCGACGGGAAGAGCCGCAACGGCGGCGGACTCTGGAATAACGCCGGATCCCATTTCGTTTTCACCAGCACCAAACGGAACGGCCGGGACAACGACATCTATCGCGCCTCCGCTTCGGACCCGAAGAACGCACAGTTGCTGATGGAAGTGAGCGGATCGTGGGGAGTTCAGGACTGGTCCGAAGACGACGCGAAGATGCTGGTGGGCAATTACATCTCCGTCACCGAATCGTACCTGTACATCGTCGATGCGGCGACCGGTGCGAAGACGCAGATCAATCCGGGACAGAAGATCGCCTACGGCGGAGCGAAGTTCGCACCCGGAGGGAAAGGGATCTATTATACGTCCGATGAGTTCGGCGAGTACCAACAGCTGATCCATCTCGATGTGAAGACCAACACGAAGACGGTCATCTCGAAGAATGCTTCGTGGGACGTGTCGGACTTCGATGTCTCATCCACCGGCAAGTATATCGTCTACGAAATGAATGAAGGAGGGGTGAGCACGATGTATCTGCTTGATGCAAAGTCCCGGAAGGAGATCATCACCGAGAAGCCGCCGGTCGGCGTCTTCGGCGGGTGGGGCTTCACCAAGGACGATGCGAAACTGGCGCTCACCGTCAATACGTCGCAGACCCCCGGAGATGTGTATGTGCTCGACCTAAAAACGAAGAAGTTCACGCGCTGGACGTACAGTGAGGTCGGCGGACTCAACACCGACAACTTCGTCCTGCCGACGCTGATCGAATACACCTCCTTCGACGGGAAGAAGATCCCGGCGTTCTATTATGCGCCGAAGAATGGAACGAAACCGGCTGCCTCCGTCATCAGCATCCACGGCGGACCGGAAGGACAGTCAATGCCAACCTTCTCCTCCGTTTATCAGTACTGGGCCAACGAACTCGGTATCGCTGTGCTGGTGCCGAACGTGCGCGGTTCTACCGGGTACGGGAAGACGTACGTGTCGCTGGACAACGGGTATCTGCGGGAGAACTCGGTGAAGGATATCGGGGCGCTGCTGGACTGGATCGCAACGCGGCCGGAGCTGGACAAGGGACGCGTGGCGGTCTACGGCGGTTCGTACGGCGGATATATGGTGCTCGCCTCCATGTTCCATTACAATGACCGGCTGAAGTGCGGTGTGGATGTGGTCGGTATCAGCAATTTCGTCACCTTCCTGGAGAGCACGCAGGAGTACCGCCGGGACCTTCGCCGAGTCGAATATGGCGACGAGCGTGATTCACTGATGCGGAAGCATCTGAACGCCATCTCGCCCACCACCAATGCCCACAAGATCACCAAGCCGCTCTTCGTGGCGCAGGGGAAGAACGATCCGCGTGTGCCGTTCACCGAAGCGGAACAGATCGTTGCCACGGTCCGGAAGAACATGAACCCTGTCTGGTACTTCCTGGCGCTGGATGAGGGCCACGGGTTCCAGAAGAAGGTGAACCGCGATCACTTCAACAACGCGATGACGTTGTTCTGGGAGGAATATCTGCTGAAATAGTGTGCGGAAGGACAATGAACAATTGAAAATGGACAATGTCTCGAAATCGCACCACTAGAATAATCCTTCAGCAGAAACGAGAATAGAACAGCTGTAACGGTCGCAGCTGTGATAGGCCGCGGCGATCAGATTCAAGAACAATGAAGCCATCAGGGAGAAGAATTCCTCCGATGGCTTTTTGTTGTACGCGCTGCAGTGAAGATTGGCGGGAGTGGTTGCCGGAACCGGTTGAAAGAGTCATGGCATGACTTAAGTGATGCCATGACGAATATCAGCGGACACGCACCATCGGGAACCGCTGTTTCCGCATCTTTCCGTTCCGCATGCCCGAGATCTCCGCGACCAGGGAATCGGCGCTGAGTCGAGTGTAGGAGATAACCTGCGGAAAATCATGCTGCGGATTCTCAAAGACCATTTGTTGCCCGGTGACAATGCCGGCGGTGAACCGGACCGGAGCGCCATTGTTCTGATCCTTCACCACCGGGATATAGAAGACCCCGTTTTCTTCCTGCACCAACCGGATCGACTCGAATACGATCGTATCTCGCTCCTTGAGCATATAACTCTTCCCCGAGAACTCCGTTACCCCGGTTCGGTCCCAGGTTTCATAGATACTCCCTTTCGCCGTTGTGTTCTTCCACGTGCCGATCAGCCACGCGGCGTTCTGCAAACCGTCCGATGATTGTGCAGAGAGAGGTGAGTACAACAGTCCAAGGATTGTGAGTGTGCATAGAGACATTGAGCGCATGGTGGCCGATGGTTAAAGTGAGCAGCATTGTTCAACGGATGATGCATGGATGATACGAAGCAGGGCCGGCCAAACCTTGTAAAAATGCGACATGGTCATTCCGGACCATAGAACAGGGAGGAGAGCTGTACATTGTTCCCGTAGAATTCCTTCGGTGTTACTCCTGTCAGCTCTTTGAAATCCTTGGCGAAATGTGCCTGGTCGAAGTATTCGCTCTCATGCGCCACGGCCGTGAGATTCGGGCTGGTCCCGCTCAGCACCATGGTGAGAGCTGCCTGCAGCCGGACGGTCTTGGAAAGTTGTTTCGGACTGAGTCCAATGACCGATGCGAAACGCCGTTCCAACTGCCTGCGGCTGACCTTCGACCGGTCGGAGAGTTCTGCGACCGACATGGTGCCGTTGACGGTCATGATCGTTCCGACCGTAGAGGCAACGATACGGTCGATGGTCACCTGGTCCGTCAGCTGCTGCAGGAGGAATTGTTCGGTCATCCGGATCCGTTCCATCGTGCTTCCGGCAGCAATGACCCGCTGACCGAACTCCCGTCCGGAAGGGCCGAAGAGCTCTTCCAGCGGGATCGCTGTGTTCTCCATCGTTCTGAGCGGAACAGAGGTGAAGGGGAAGAAGCCGTGGGGTAAGAAGCGGACCGAGAAGATCCCGGTGCGCCCTGTCGGTTCGATCTCCAGCGGCCGGGTCAGCTGACCGATAACGAAACAGAGCGGCTGGATGATGCTGTCGCCCGTATCCATGTGCTGGCGGTATGCATCACCGTAATGGAAGATCATCTCCATACATCCGTCCGGAACGATGGTCTGTCGTTCGGGCCGCTCCGCTGCAGGACCTTCCAGCGACCAATAGCATTTGATCAACGCAGAGAGGTCATCGCACGGTTCATATGTCCGGTATTCCATCGATGCCTTTGTCGACAGGAGAAAGAATTGACTGGTACGGTTGCCCGAACCGGTTGAACGAGTCATGGCATGACTTAAGTGATGCCATGACTGCTTATGGGTTGAACTTCACAAAGGATTTTCCTTTCATCACATACACTCCGTCATTATCCGTCCCCAGCCACAGAACACCGCTCCTGTCCCGGTAAATGCTCATCGGCTGTATCTTCCTGCCGTTCTTTGAGATGGGTTGAACGGTCAATGTTCTGCCGTCAAAGCGCCACACACCTTCGTTATAGGCGGTCATCCAGAGAGTGTTGCTGACCGTTATTGCGGAGGTGTAATATGGCAGGGTCGTCTGCTGCCGTTCCGAGGTTGGCACCCGTTGCACCCTTGCATACTCCAGTGATGTCTTGTCATTCTTTGTGATTCGATACTGGTACTGAATGTTACTGAACCAGAGATATCCATCATTGTCTGTCAGGATGGAACGGATCCCCGGTACACGGCCGTCCTTCAGCTGTCCCAGCTCCTCTTCAACGATACGATGCAGGGCGGTCCCGTTGTAGCAGAACACCCCGCCGCTCTCTGTACCGAACCAGATGTTTCCTTTCGGATCCTTGAAGATGCAGTAGACGGCGTGGGCGTTCGTATAGGTGCCGGGACGGAGGTCGGAGAATTCCAGCCGGTACAGTGTGGTCCCGTCGTAGCGGAAAACGGCATTCGTCCCCGCTGCCCCTTTGAACCAGAGATCACCGGATCGTTTCTTCCACTGGTTCGCCGGTGAGCGGACCGGGACGAGGGTCGTGAACCTTTTCCCGTTGAAGACGCTCACACCGGAGGGAGTGTCGAAGTAGAGGTTGCCCAATGCATCCTCCTGAATGCCCCCGATCCGGTCGCTCACCAGTCCATCGCTGACGGTGAACCGCAGCAGCGAGGCGCCGTCAAATCGGTACGCTCCATTGGTTGCACTGCCGAACCAATGGTTCCCCTGTGAGTCCTGATAGATCGCGTGGATGTTGTTCTCCACAGAAGACACGACCGTGCCCGGACCGGAGAGGATGCCGAAAAGAGGTTGTGTGTGTGTCCGCTGTATGCAGAATACTATAGAGCATACAGCGATGAGAAGGAACCGATTCGGACTGTTCCTGTTGCGAAATTGCTGGCATCGCTTGATATTCATTGTGCAGTTCTATTGGTGAGGTTGGCGGAATCGGTTGTCCACTTCGGTTGAAAGACTCATGCCATGACTTAAGTGATGCCATGACTCTTACGTTCGATCCTTGCGGGCAATGTAGAACCCATAACTATAATACTCCTTGTACCGACGGTAAAGATCGATCTCCGTTCGATGGTCATCAACGACCTTTGTGGCAGCCGGTGATCGTCGGTGCCGTTCGAGGAAGGCCTCGAATCTCGCTTCCAAGGGACGGTAAAAGTTCTCCATCCAACTCTCCTGGGTCAGATGGAAATATCCGGTGAGAGAATACCCGTATTTCTCCAGCAGTGCGATCTTGGCCGGAGCGGTGTCGATCTCCGGATATTCCTTCTTCCAGTAGTCCTCGATCTCCGGCGGACGGGTCTGGGTGATCCATGTGATCTCGCTGATCGCCGCATAGCCGCCGGCCTTCAGGAACGGTCTCCATTCGCGGATCCCCCGCTCGAATCCGATATTGTATATCGCACCCTCCGACCAAATGATGTCGAATTGTTCATCGCTGAATCGCAGATCGTCCATCGATCTCTTGAGCGTCAGGATGGTATCCGACAATCCTGCTGTGCGGGATTTCTCATTCAGGCCATCCAGGAATTCCGGGAAGATGTCGACCGCGGTGATATGCCCATTCACATGCTGCGCGAGCGTCATCGTCTGTCCGCCGGAGCCGCAACCGATGTCCGCGATCGAGAGCATGCGGTCACGGGGAAGATCCATACAGTCGAGGGCCTTCAGCGTTTCCCGGATGCTTCCCGGTCCCTGACGTTCGGATTCGAGATGGAGGTCGACGAGTAATTCGATCTCAGTCATTGGGATTCATGGATATGGTCCTGATCCATCCTTGCAGCGGTAATCGGCTGCGGGACGGTCAATTCTTTTTCGGTCGTCCTGTAAAATGGTCATACGCTGCCTTAGCGATCTCGGCAATGATCCGCTCATTCGTTTCGCTGTTCTCCCGGGAACGGGAAACGAACACACTGATATAGATATGCCGACCGTCCGGGAGCACGATGATGCCGATATCGTTGACCGCTTCGGTGATCCCTGTACTGTTGGTGCCGGAGGAACCTGTCTTATGAAGAACAGCCGTTCCCGGCGGCAGATTCCCCTTCAACCTCTTCAGCCCTGTCTCCGTCTCCCGCATCACGGTCCAGAGGAAGCGGTGACTCTGCGTGGAGAGGAGTCCGTTCCTGTTCACGTACAGCAGCCGTACTGCCTCGGTCGCGGCGAGCGGAGTGCTCCAGTTCAGGAACATCTGTTCCCAATCCTTCTGCATGGTCTCCTCGTTCAGCACAATGGCGATATCCGTGATGCCGTTGGAATGGAAGAACCGTTCCACCGCAGCGGGACCGCCCGCCAGCCGGAGCAGGGCATCGCACGCGGCATTATCGCTCTGAGAGACGCTGTAGCGGATCAACGCAGCGATGGTGAACCAGCCGCCGTTGGGATGCTCCTCGCGGAGCGGACTCCAGAGACCGGGGAGGAGCTGCGGTCCGCGGACCTCAATGCTGTCGGTCAGTGCGAAGCGGCGCTGGTCGATCTGCTGTAACACTGCGGCAGCGATGTGGAATTTGAAGACGCTCTGCAGCGGGAAGCGTCGGCTGCCGTTGAGCGAGAGTGTGTCCCGACCATCCCCGGACAAGACCGACACGCCGACCACTACGTCTTTGCCGGCAACGATCCGTTCGATGGCGGTGCGCAGAGGGGCGGTGCCGGTGTCTTGTGCCTGACTGAATGATACGATACAGATGAGAATGAGGCGTTGAAGGAGTCTTATCATGATGCGGAGCACTCGATGGTTGTTGATCGCATTAAAGGGCTGGAAATGTGGATTAGCTCACGAGATTTTCTCATGTAGGACTCACGCCGATCTCCATGAGCGCAAGAAGGGCAGAAATGATGAGGATCCAGGTCGGTATTGTTCGTTCGTCTGTCGTCATATCGGTCATCGGGTCTGTTGTTTGTGAATGGGTCGGCACATGGTGCGAATGCGTGGTTTTTGCAATGATCACCAGAGCTGATAAGACAGTGAATTGGTGGATGATTCGTTATCCGATTTGCGAAGCACCCGTTGCGATGGAATTGCATGCTGATGCACAAGGCCAGCCCGGCCTCATTGTCGAGAGACTATCGTCAGCACAGCGGACCGATCCTCATTACGGCAACAACTCGATGACCGCACCCAACAACATCGCAGCCAGCGTAAATGTCAGCATTCCTGCCAGATACGCCAGCAAGGCTTTCACGTAGTTCGCCGGTTTCGATCGATCGAAAAATTGTCCGACCGCCCATGTCGTATAGATGATGCCGATGATACCGGCTCCTCGCATCATGCCGATGTGCGTGATTCCCTGGATAACTCCGGACAGGGCATAGATGAGCATGTTCATCCCGATCACGAAACAGAGCAGGATGAGGATCTCAAAGAAGTTATACCGGTATCGACGGAACAGAAGCAGTGTCCATAGTGCGATGAAGATCCCCATGATGATGTTCGCATAACCATAATTCGCCTGGACCCACGCAAAGATATCCGTAGTGGCCGTTCGCTTCGCATCGCCGTATTTGATATACCCGTCCTCGAAATGGAACAGATGATTGCAGAATGTGTAGATCAATGAGGTGATGATGATGAACACGACCGGCTTCACGAGTCTGCTTCTGTCCTCGGCCAGATATCTCTGGATGTTCCGTCCCGGGTTTGTCACCAGTTCACGGATCGTGAAGAAAATGCCGCGCTCGAACTCCAGCACATGTTCGATCTCCCGAAGGATGTATCGTCCGTCGATGCGGGGAAGCTGCGCCGGCCGGCCGCAGTCGGGACAGTAGGATGAAGAAACAATAGCGTTACAGTATGTACAATTCATATGCCGGAGCGTAGTGATGGTATGGTCTGTTGCCGTTCGCGGAAGGGAAGAACGGCGGTCGATCCGTTGATGTCGTGAAAAGTAGTGAATAGAATGTTCATGCGCCAATGGAACCGCGCTATTCTTCCCCCTGCCGACTCATTCCCCTTGAACATCGTCCTGCGTTTCTTGCTTGTCGATGATTCAGGGGCTATTATTAATATGAAAACCTTGCGAAGGTTGAACGGGTTAAGCGTTGCACCCTTCGCAAGGTTTCGTATTCACCGTAGTACAGAGGAAGCCTATTTCGTTCGCTGCAGCTCGCGCACTTTCTCCGCGAACTTCTCGAACGGCAGCCGGTCCGCATTGCCGGTGCCGACATAGCGGAACACTTCGCGTCCTTTCGGATCGAGCAGGATGAGGGCCGGATAGCGGACGACCTGTCCGTGGAAATGGTACCCGCCGGGGATGCCGAGCCGTTCCGCCAGCGCCGCATCCTTGTCCTGATAGACGGGGAACGGGAACGGATCGTCCGGCGAGAGCTTCACGGCCCACGCGCGGATCTCCTCCTCCGTATCCGGTTTGATGAAGATCTGCTGCACGCCGGGAAGGGTCGGCGCCTTTTTGATATACTCCCGCGCATGCCGGATGCAGTACGGACATTCGGTCTTCAGCAGGAAGTGGAGCGCAATATACGAGCCCCGTTCCCGGCTCAGGGTGAAGTGCGAAGTGTCCGTTGCGGAGGGGAGGGTGAAGTCGGGGAGGGGGTTGTTTTGGGCAGAGGCGAATGCTGAAGGGAATAATGCACAAAGTGTGATGATCAGAACTATTTTAGAAAGTGTCATGACGCTCCTTGATCGCAGAGTCTTTTCCGCTTCAACGAGAACACCCTGCCTGTTGTAAAACCGCTGTGATATACTGCCACACTTCTTCTGCTCTGATTTCTATTTCTTTATGGTGGACGGCATTCTTGTAGAAATCAGCGGAACGATCCAGATTGTTCACGGAGAGCGCTACATGATTCAATACTAGGCTGTATGAATCGCTTTGAGCAAACAGGAGGCTGGAAAATACGAGCGCGAAGATGAGAAGAGATCTCATTTTCATGTGCATCAGGCTAATATTTTCTTTGATTGCCGTTAACGGACGGCGGTATGAAAAGTTGCCGATTGCGGGCGATTTCCTATCAAGCTAAACAAAGGTTGAAGCGGGCTACAACCCTTGAATAATCTACTGTCCCGGCAATTTTTTATACCGCGTGTTAGCACCTGTTTTTTATTTTATCTTCTCGGTCAAAAATATATTCTTTAAAAAAATTGTCTTTTCACTTTCTGTCCATTTATCCGTGTCTGAAATTGAAAAATTACTGATATTTCCATTTTTCTCACCAATCAAAAAGTACGTATCAAATTCTCCTTTTTCTATCTGTCCAAAAATCCTGTAAACCATTAAATGATTCGAACTATCGCTTTCAATAACTTGTCTTTTCAATCCATGTGAGTCAACAAAATATTTTGAATCCCATTCATAAAATGCTTTTACAAAATTATATCCTGTCTGTGCACCGTCCATATTAAATTCATATTTATCAAATCGCCCAAATGCAATAGCAATAATAACAGAATCTTGATTTCTAAAGAACTGTTGTCTGCTTATTGAATTATAATCATTCTTGTCCCATTTTCCTGGAAGTATCACAGAACCATATGGCAAAACAAAATAATCAGTCTCGTTTTTGGTTTCATTATAATTTCCGCCAACAAGTGTGCTCGTTCTTTGAGTAGCACAATTAGTCAAAATAATTGACAGTATCAGCAGAAGAAATGTCTTAATCAGGTTTGTTTTCATTGAAATCTATACATTTTTAATTTATCAATTCATGTTGAAGTCGGCTTTCTTAAAATAGGTGTTAACTCCAGAATTTACGCATTATTGCGTTTATTCTACCCAAATATGAGTATAGACGCAAGTGAAGTTGCGTCCAATATTCTTTTGACTGCTGAAATCCCTGATTCAAGGGGCTAAGTTATTTTTCCCGATGTCATTTTACTGATATAGGTCCATGGATATATTTATTTGAGGACAATTAGTAATTTCATTAAGCAACGCCTTCAGCCTTCGCTTTATATAAGTATGCCGGGTTGAACCTTCCCGGCTACAGTTCTCAGATGACAGTCACCCCTAATAGCCACTACGTTCGTTGACCGTCACCACTGCGAAACCCTTTTTATAGGTGACGGTCAACGTCGCAGATGACCGTCATCGCCGGTGTTTCGATGAATTTGCTCCGAGCAGTTTCCCCATTTTTGTCATATATTGAGCCATAATATATGGAGTAAGGGAATGTCTGCATCTCGCACCATCCGCGCACCCCGCGGAACCACCATATCGGCCAAAGGATGGGTCCAGGAAGCGGCCCTCCGGATGCTGATGAACAACCTCGATCCGGAGGTCGCCGAACGGCCGCAGGAACTGATCGTCTACGGCGGCACCGGCAAAGCAGCCCGCAACTGGAAGAGCTTCGATTCCATCGTCTCCTGTCTGCAGGGACTCGAAAATGACGAGACCCTCCTCGTGCAGTCCGGCAAGCCGGTCGGCATCTTCCGCACCCACTCCAACGCCCCCCGCGTGCTGATCAGCAACTCCATGCTCGTCCCCAAATGGGCCACGTGGGATGAGTTCCGCCGGCTGGAAGCGCTCGGTCTGACCATGTATGGACAAATGACCGCCGGAAGCTGGATCTACATCGGCTCGCAGGGGATCCTGCAGGGAACGTATGAAACGTTCGCCGAAGCGGCGCGTCAGCACTTTAAAGGAACGCTCGCCGGGAAGTTCCTGCTCACGGCCGGACTCGGCGGCATGGGCGGTGCTCAGCCGCTCGCCGCAACGATGAACGGCGCTGCGTGCCTCGCCATTGAAGTCGACCGGACCCGCATCGAAAAACGTCTCGCCACAAAATATCTGGATGTGATGAGCGAGGATCTGAACGAAGCGCTCGCCATGATCGCCGATGCGAAGAAGAAGAAACAACCGCTTTCGGTCGGACTCCTCGGCAATGCGGCGGAGATCGTCCCGAAGATCGCCCGCGGCACATTCCTTCCCGATATCGTCACCGACCAGACCTCCGCGCACGATCCGCTGAACGGATATGTCCCCGCCGGCATGACGTACGAAAAAGCACTCGACCTGAGGAAGAAGAATCCGAAGAAGTATGTAGAGCTCTCCCGCGCCTCCATCGTTGCGCATGTGAAAGGTCTGCTGGCGCTGAAGAAGAAGGGGAAGATCGTTTTCGATTACGGCAACAACATTCGCGGTGAAGCACAGGTGGGCGGCGTGAAGAATGCATTCGATATCCCCGGCTTCGTCCCTGAGTATATCCGTCCGCTGTTCTGTGACGGCAAAGGTCCGTTCCGCTGGGTGGCGCTCTCCGGTGATCCGGAGGATATCTACCGCACGGACCGCGCGATCCTGGAAGCCTTCCCGGAGAACACACTGCTGAGGAACTGGATCGAGAAAGCGCAGAAGCAGGTGGCGTTCCAGGGACTTCCGGCGCGCATCTGCTGGCTGGGATACGGCGAGCGTGCGAAGATGGGAAGGATCTTCAACAACCTTGTCCGCCGCGGCGAGCTGAAAGCACCGATCGTCATCGGGCGTGACCATCTGGACTGCGGCAGCGTTGCATCGCCGAACAGGGAAACCGAGAAAATGAAGGACGGCAGCGATGCCATCGCCGACTGGCCGATCCTCGGCGCCATGCTGAATGCCACCGGCGGTGCCAGCTGGGTGAGCGTCCACCACGGCGGCGGCGTCGGTATCGGCAACTCCATCCACAACGGCATGGTGATCGTCTGCGACGGCACGGCCGAAGCGGATGCGCGGCTGGAGCGTGTGCTTACCTACGACCCCGGCATGGGGATCATCCGTCACGCCGATGCGGGGTATGACCGCGCACGGAAGAACGCCGCCCGTTTCGATATCCGGATCCCGATGAAATAACGGATGATGCAGTTCCCCTCCATATCCCCGGCACCGGTGCCTGCACGGAAGAAGGCGTTCTCCCGCCGGCTGATCGCGGCATTCATTGCCGCACTGCTCACACTGCTGGTCGCCGGCACCTTCGCGTTCCGCACCGTCATCCAGCTCTCCGAGGATTACGACACCGTCACCCAGGCCTACGATGTGATCCGCGAACTGCACACGACGGTGGCGGATGTCGCCGCGGGGCAGACGGAACTCCGCACATTCTATCTGACCCAGGATTCCTCCTCGCTCCACATCTACCGGATGAAGATGGACAGCGTGCGCGTCCATCTGGATAATGTCCGCCAGCTGATCGCCGCCAATCCCGAGCAGCTGCAGACCTTCAAAGCGCTGCAGCGTGTGGTGGAGGTGCGGGCGGAATTCAACGAGGAGAAGATCGATGCGGTCGTGATGACGGACCTGGAGAATGCCGACCGCCGCTATCCGGTGAAGACCAGCCAGGACATCATGCGCCGTATCGACAGTCTTGCGGCTGTCATGGAGTCGCTCGAACTGCGATTCCTCTCCGAACGGAAACTGCACACCACCAACCAGACCAACCGCACCCTGCTGCTGATCGGCTTCGGCGGGTTCGTCAGCATCATGCTCATGGCGATCGTCTTTCTCTTCCTGATGCGGGAAGTGCGCCACCGTACCAAGGCGGAGAAGGAGGTGCGGGACAGCGAGAAACGGTTCATCAGCTTCCTGGAGACCGTCCCGGCCGGCATCTATATCATGACGGCGGACGGTACGCCGTACTATGCCAACGAGGAAGCGAAGAAGATCCTCGGCGCCGGCATCCTCCCCGGTGCGTCGGCGGAGAACCTGCCGGAGGTGTACCGGGCGTATGTGCAGGGGACCGACACACCGTACCCGGCCGATGCGCTCCCCATCGTCCGTGCGCTGCGCGGCGAACGGAGCACCGTGACCGATGTGGAGATCTGGAAACCGGATGCGGTCGTGCCGCTGTTCATCACCGGCGCACCGATCTACAACAGCGACGGCGCACTGCAGTACGCCATGGCGGCCTTCGTTGATATCGCCGAACAGAAACGCGCCCAGCAGCAGCTGGCGGAGAGCGAGGAACGGTTCCGGCAGATCATCGAGAATGCATCGGACATCATCTACCGCACGGATGAGCATGGACGGTTCACCTACGTGAACCCTGTCGGTCTCACCATGTTCGGGTATACCATGGCGGATGTGAAGGGGATGCACTTCACCATGTTCGTCAATGCGGACGATCAGCAGCGCATCGCGCGTCTCTATTACCGGCAGATGATCTCCCGCACGAAATCCAGTTATCACGAATTCTCCGCCGTGAAGAGCAACGGCGAGCATATCATCCTCGGTCAGAGCGTGGAACTTCTGTTCGAGAAGAACACTGTCGTCGGGTTCCTGGCCATTGCCCGCAATATCACCGCACAGAAACTGATCGAAGAGGAGATCCAGCGGCGGCAGCAGCAGCTGGATACGGTCGTCTCCACCGTGGACGAAGGAATCACCCTGAGCGACCAGGACGGCCGATTCGAGATCTTCAATGCGAAGATGGAGGAGCTGACCGGCTATACAAAGGAGGAGGCTAACACCGGCGAGTTCACGAAACTGCTCTATCCCGATCCGGCAGAACAGCGCAAAGGGCTCGACCGACTCGGCGAGGTGGTCTCCAAAGGGTCCATCCATGATGTGGAGACGACCATCCGGACGAAACAGGGAGAGGAGCGGACGCTCCTGATCTCCACCCGCATTGTGCACGTGAAGGAGACCGTGATGTTCCTCAGCGCGTACCGCGACATCACCTCGCGGAAACGGTTCGAGGAGGAACTGAAACAGGCGAAGGAAGCAGCGGAATCGGCGACGCTCGCTAAATCCCTCTTCCTGGCGACGATGAGCCACGAGATCCGGACACCGATGAACGGTGTGATCGGCATGACCGATCTGCTCATGCAGACGACGCTCACGGACGAGCAGCGCGAGTACACCGAGATCATCCGCACGAGCGGCGAGACGCTCCTGACGCTCATCAACGACATCCTCGACTTCTCCAAGATCGAGTCCGGTAAGCTGGACATGGAACGGCGACCGGTGGAGGTTCAGGCGCTCATCGAAGAGACCTTCGACCTGGTGGCGCGGCGTGCAGTGGAGAAGCGGATCGACCTGGTGTACCTGGTCGACCCCGGCACGCCGCCGTACATCATCGGCGATCCGATCCGTCTCCGCCAGATCCTGCTCAATCTGACGAACAATGCGGTGAAATTCACGGAGAAAGGGGAGGTGTTCGTCTCGGTGAAGGAACTGCAGCGCGAGAACGATCTCACCACCCTGCAGTTCTCGGTGAAGGACACGGGCATCGGCATCTCCCGCGAACAGGCGGAGAAGCTCTTCCAGCCGTTCACCCAGGTCGATGCCTCCACTACCCGTAAGTTCGGCGGCACAGGCCTTGGCCTCGCCATCACCCGGCGGCTGGTGGAGATGCTCGGCGGCACAGTTTGGGTGCAGAGTGAAGAGGGGAAAGGGGCCGAGTTCTTCTTCACCCTCCGCGTTCCCACCTCCACCGCCGGCGATTCGCAGCCGCGCAAATACATGCGCGGGAAGGTGCCGGAGCTGGCAGGGAAACGTCTGCTGCTCGTGGACGACAATGAAACGAACCTGAACATCCTCAGCATCCAGTGCACCAACTGGGGGATGCATGCCCGCGCGACATCGTCCCAGCACGAAGCGTTGCAGTGGCTGAAGGCAGGTGATCCGTTCGATGTGGCGATCATCGATTTCCATATGCCCGAGATGGACGGACTGGAGCTGGCACGGGCGATCCGCACGCATCGGAGTGAAGCGGAACTTCCGATCATTCTGTTCTCCTCCTCCGGCCGGAGCGAGTTCACGGAAGAAGAGAACGCACTGTTCGCTGCGGTCGTCCTGAAGCCGCTCAAACAGATGAATCTGTACACCACGCTTGTTGACGTCCTCTCCCGTACCGGCACGGCGGACCGACAGCGGCGCGAGAGCATGCCTGCCAAAGTGGAACCGCTGGCGGACTCTGTGCCGCTGCGGATCCTGATCGCCGAGGACAATCTGATCAACCAGAAACTGGCGCTCCGTCTGCTCCAGCAGCTCGGATATACCGCCGATGTGGTGGCGAACGGCCGTGAGGTGCTCTCCATCATCGCGGAGAAGCGCTATGACATCATCCTGATGGACCTGCATATGCCGCTGCTGGACGGTCTCGAGACCACCCGCACCATCCTGCGCACGGTGGACCCGTCGCTCCGTCCGAAGATCGTCGCCATGACGGCCGATGCGATGAGCGGAGACCGCGAGCGGTGTATCGATGCCGGTATGGATGATTATCTCAGCAAGCCGGTCCGGCTTGACGGACTGCGCGATGTCCTGAAACATTACGGCGAGATGATCCTGGAAGCGAAGCGGACCAACGACCACGGTTCACCGAAGCGGGTGATGTTCCTGCGGCTGAAGGAACTCCTGGAGCAGACCGATGCGGAGTTCATGACTGCGTTCGTCCAGTCCTACCCCGCACAATCGGAGGAGATCATGCAGCAGCTGGATGCCGCATGGCGTGCGCGCAGCATCGGGGAGATCGTGTTCGTGGTGCATAAGCTGCGCGGGCTTGCGCTCAGTTTCGGTGCCGATACGCTGGCGGACCTCTGCCGCACCGTCGAACAGCATGCGGAGAAGGATCCCGGGATCATCACCGACGAACGGCTCGGAGAGATCCACCGCTCGCTGCGTGAATCGTACGAGATGCTGGCGCAGGTCATCAGCGACCTGGGGATCGTATGACGCCGGAGGAACAGCAGCGGTACGGACTCTGTGCATCGTGCCGTCATCGTGAGACGGTGCGCAGTGCACGGGGCAGCGAGTTCATCCTCTGCGGCCGCTCCGCAACGGACCGCACCTTTCCGAAGTATCCCCGTCTGCCTGTGCCGGAGTGCCGGGGCTATGAACCTTCCGGTTCCTCAGGCGGGCAGACCTGAACAGCAATCCATCCATTCAGACAGTTCCGAACGAATATGAATCTTTTCATCAAGAATATCGGTCAATTGGTCACGGTCGCCGCCAACGGCACGCGGGTGAAGCGGGGCGCGCAGATGCGCGAACTGCACATCCATACGAATGCGTCGCTGCTCATCCGGGACGGTCTCATCGCCGGCATCGGTGCCGCGGATGATTCGCCGCCGGAGGAGATGGAAGTGCTCGATGCGGCAGGGCGGACCGTGCTGCCCGGCTTCGTCGATCCGCACACCCATACGGTCTTCGCCGGCAGCCGTGAGAACGAGTTCGCCATGCGGGCGGAAGGGAAGAGCTATCAGCAGATCGCGGAAGCGGGCGGAGGGATCCTCTCCACCATGCGTGCCGTCCGGGAGGCGACCAAGCGGGACCTGTACCGCAGCGCCGAACGGCGGCTGAATGAGATGCTGCGCGGCGGGACGACCACCGTGGAGATCAAGAGCGGCTACGGACTCTCGCCCGAAGCGGAGATGAAAATGCTGGAAGTGATCGCAGAACTCCGCCGCGACCATTACTCCACCATCGTCGGCACCTTCCTCGGCGCCCACACGGTACCGCCCGAATATGCCGGGGACCGGCAGGGGTATGTGGACCGCATCTGCGACTATATGATGCCGCATGTGGCGGAACGGAAACTGGCCACGTTCGTCGATGTGTTCTGCGAGACCGGCTATTTCGACCTGAAGCAGACCGAGCAGATCATCCTGGAGGCGAAGCGGCACGGATTGGTGCCGAAACTGCATGCGGACCAGCTCACTGCGATGGGGGCGACAGAGCTCGGTGCGAAACACGGCGCCATCTCGGTGGACCATCTGGAGCAGATGACTCCGGCCGGGATCGATGCCCTGCGGAACAGCGAGACCATCGCCACCGTGCTGCCGGGCTGTTCACTCTTCCTGAACCATCCCTACGCCCCGGCGCGCGCCGTGATCGATGCCGGTATCCCGCTCGCTATCGCTACCGATTTCAATCCCGGCTCGCAGATGTGTTATTCCATGCAGATGATGCTCACGCTCGCCTGCACACAGATGCGGATGACGCCGGAGGAGGCGGTCACCGCCGCCACGCTCAACGCCGCCGCCGCGCTCGGCATGTCCGGCGCCGTCGGCAGCATCGAACCGGGCAAACAGGCCGACGTGGTCGTCTATGATGTGAGCGACTACCGCACCATCCCGTACCATTACGGTGTGAACCATGTCTGGAAGATCGTGAAGAACGGCGTGCTGCTGGATTTTTAGTTCTGCTTCAATTCATTCGCTTCATTCATGTACCTTGTGAGGAGTATTTCCATGACCGCCACCAATCAGGTCTGCCTTGTCTGCGGACAATCGCAGCAGCAGGTCCCGCTGATCGCCATCGCGTATCAGAACACATCCTATCACATCTGTCCGCAGCATCTGCCGATGCTCATCCATAAACCTGAACTGCTGGCAGGAAAGCTGCCGGGCGCGGAAGGGATGAAGGCGGCCGAACATCACGACTGACCGGCGCTTTCATTTCTGCGGTCCGTTGTGTATATTATCAGAGCACCATTGTTCTTTTAACACGACCATCTTTCGTTAGGGGTGTTCCGCGCAGGCGGGACTGAGATTCACACCCTTGATTCGCCCGGGCGACCGGAGCGATGAACCACCTGATCTGGATAATACCAGCGTAGGGAAACGACAATAAAAAATCAGTGCACCATCGTTTTTTTATCCGCCGTTCCCGACGTGTACCGTCTGTAACGGCGTTTCTATTTTAAAGGAAAAACGATGACCGCTCACTACCGTTCCACCCTCACCGCAGCAGCCGGTGTGCTGCTTCTCCTGACCACTGTTCCGCTCTTTGCGCAGCAGGAAGAGGACAGCGTGAAATATCTGTTCGACCCGGTCCTGGTGACCGGCACAACAGCGAAGGAACGCGAAACTCCCGTCACCTTCACCAATCTCCACAAAGGGACCATCGAGCAGCGCTATTCCATGCAGGATGTGCCGGTGATGCTCGCCGAACTCCCTTCGATGATCTCCTATTCGGACGGCGGGAACGGGGTGGGATATAATTATGTGTTCCTGCGCGGGTTCGACCAGAGGCGGCTCTCCATCATGGTCAACGGCATCCCGCAGAATGATCCGGAAGACCACAACGTGTACTGGATCGACTTCCCGGACCTGCTCGCCAGTTCCTCCAATGTGCAGGTGCAGCGGGGAGCCGGCAGCGCGTTCTACGGTCCTCCCGCTATCGGCGGTTCGGTGAACATCATCACCAATCCTTTCACACCCAAGCCATACATGAAACTCGAGGCGATGTTCGGCTTTCAATCGTACCGACTTGATACAACACAATTACCTATGTCGATGAAAAAGCTTTCTGCCACTTTTAATTCCGGGATTGTTGGCGAAAAATATATGTTTTATGGACGACTGGGAAAGATTCAATCGAATGGATACAGATCTCACTCCTCCTTTGAAGCCGGCTCATATTATTTTGGAGCACTGCGATTTGACAAAAATATGACGACTCGGATCCACCTTTTTGGTGGTCCAATTAAAGATGAACTTGTTTATACCGGACTACCAAAAGAATTTAACGGGGACAAACTTCTGCGTCTCCTCAATTTAAGCTATTGGTACAAAGATTCTTCCGGATACACTCTTGGATTACGCCGGCCTCAGGAAAAAGAAGAATTTAATCAGCCGCACTATGAAATCATCCACGAATGGAAGGTGTCGCCCTCGGAACATCTGCACAACACGCTCTTCTATTATGACAGTCATGGATATTTTGATTTTGACGGTACTTGGGTTGGCAAAAATTTTGACACTGGTGTGGACAGCGATACACTTGCTTTTGCAATGGGGCCCTATTTTTCGGGAAGGAATTTAGAGAATGAGATCATCCGGGCAGGTGTAGACCTGGTACAGTGGGGCTGGCTCTCGCGGTATGAGCTGCAGCATGATCGCGGTGAATTGACGATCGGTGCCGAGTACCGTCATCATTGGGGCTCGCACTGGGGAAAACTGCAGTATGCCGAAGGATTGCCGGCCGGATACGATCCGGATTCACGGTTCTACCAATACGACGGCATCAAGCACATGGCGTCCGTCTATGTGACGGAACGCTTCGCCCTGCAGGAGGAAATGACACTGATGGCGAATGTACAGCTTGCCTACAACGAGTACCAGATCCGGAACGAGAAGTTCCGCGGTCACTCCTTCAGCGTACCCTACCTGTTCGTGAACCCCCGGCTCGGACTCAATTATAATCTCACGGAAGAATGGAACACCTATGTCTCGTTCGGCTACACTTCCCGCGAACCGCGCCTGCGCAATCTGTATGCGGCGGAGGATGCGTACTTCGGTGCACTGCCGGCGTTCGCTGCGGATACGTCCGGCGGTGTGACGCGGTATGATTTCTCCAAACCGATCGCTCAACCGGAGCAGCTGCTCAATCTGGAACTCGGCGCGGGATATAAGGAGCGGACGCTGCAGCTGAATGCGAACGTGTACTGGATGGAGTTCACCGACGAACTGGTGAAGTCCGGACAGGTTGATATTTTCGGAAATCCTGTGTATGGTAATGCTCCGCGGACGCGGCATTTCGGCGCCGAGTTCGACGGAACTGTGCAGCTGTGGGATAACCTTATCATCAGCGGCAATGCATCATTCTCTGTGAACACCATCGTGGAGTTCTCCACCGTGGACAGCGTCTCCGGCGGGATCACCTACCGCACGGCGCTGGACGGCAATCCCATCGCCGGGTTCCCCGGCGTGACGGCGAACCTCCGTGTGACGTGGCAGGAGGAGTCCGCATCCGCCTCCTTCGTGCTGAAGCATGTCGGCTCCTTCTACACGGACAATTTCCAGAACACCGCCAACCGTAACGATGCGTGGACCGTGCTGAACTACGAATCGGTCGTTTCGTTCACGGAGATCGACGGAGTGGAGATCGGACTGCGCGGTGAGGTGCGGAACGTGCTCAATACGCTCTACATGCAGACCGGGGAAGGGAATGCCTTCTTCCCGGCGGCGGAGCGGAACTATCTGGCGGGCATCACCGTGCAATGGTAACGGCGCCGATGCCCGGACGAAAGAATCGATCGATGAAGAAACGAATCCCGAAGAATGCCCTGATCATCTGCAACGGCGAGATGCCGTCCTTGAAGCTCATCACGCCGTTCCTGCGCCGCAAACCGTTCATCATCTGTGCGGACGGCGGCGCCAACCGGGCGCGGCCCTACGGCATCACTCCCGATGTGATCATCGGCGACCTGGATTCCATCACGCAGCGCACACGGCAGTACTTCGCCGCGGTGCCGATCGTGCATAATCCGGACCAGTACAACACCGACCTGGAGAAGGCGCTGGACCACCTGCTGTCGCTCGGCATCACATCCGCAACGGTCATCGGCGCCACCGGCGAACGGTCCGATCACACCATGTCCAACTTCAGCATCCTCCTCAAATATCACAAACGGATCGCGCTGCAGTTCCTGGACGAGCGCTGTACGGTGGAGGTGATCCGCCGTTCGGTCCGTTTCCGCACGGTGCCGGGCCAGCAGATCTCGCTCGTGCCGATGGGACGCTGCGGCGGGATCACCACGAAAGGACTGAAATACCCGCTGAGGAACGAAGCACTCGAACCCGGCGTCCGTGAAGGACTCAGCAACGAAGCGACCGGAACGGCGGCATCGGTCGCAGTGAAGAGCGGTGCCCTGCTGCTGTTCGTCATCCACTCCCACATCATCCACTGATCGAATCCATGCCGGAAAGCGCCGCTGAGATCGTTGCCGTCGTCCTGGGACTCATTTCCGTCTATCTGGTGACGAAGGAGAATGTCTGGTGCTATCCGCTCGGCATCATCTCCGTCTTCCTCTACATCTTCATCTTCTATGAGGTGAAACTGTACGCGGACATGGGGCTGCAGGTGTTCTTCATCATCCTGCAGGCGTACGGATGGTACGAATGGCTGTACGGCGGGGCGGGGAGGACGGAGCTGCAGGTGACGCGGGTGCCGCGGAGCGGCTGGTTATGGAGCGCTCTCTTCGTTGTTGCGGGCACCGCCGCGCTCGGCGCAACACTCCATCAGCTGACCGATGCCTCGCTGCCGTATGTGGACTCGTTCCTGGCGGTGCTGAGCATGGCGGCGCAGTGGATGATGGCGAGGAAGCATCTGGAGAACTGGACGCTCTGGATCGCGGTGAACATCGGTTCGATCGGGATGTACGGCGTGAAGGGATTGTACGTGACGATGGTGCTGTATGCGGTGTATCTCGGTCTGGCGGTGTACGGATACCGGGAGTGGCGGCGTTCGCTGGGTCAGTCCTTGGCGTGAAGCGAGGTCATGGCGCGCGCGATCATCTCCAGCGCATTGTCCGTGTTGAAGGGTTTCAGCATCACATCCCACGCGCCCGCACCGAAAAGCTGTTCCTTCGCCACCGGATCGATATAGCCGGTCATCACGATGAACCGGATATCGTTCGAGCGTTTGAGGATCTCCGTCATCAATTCCTGTCCGTCCATCTTCGGCATCCCCAGGTCGGAGATGATCAGTCCGATCGACCCGCTGTGCTCTTCGAACAGCGCGATGGCCTGATGCCCGTCATACGCCGTCAGCACGCGGTACCCTTCCAGTTCCAGGATCTCCTTCAGCATGGCTGCCAGGTCCTTCTCATCATCCACGATCAGGATCGTCCGTTCTGTATGTTCCACTGCGGGGTGTTCCTTTCCTGCTGCGGGCCCTGCGGGGGCCGTGAGTTCTTCGATGACATGGGTGGCGGGGATGTAGATGGTGAATACCGTCCCCTGGCCGACGATGCTGGTGACGCCGATGAAACCTCCGTGCGACCGCACGATGCCGTGCACGATGGCCAGTCCGAGCCCGGTCCCCTTCCCGCGTTCCTTCGTCGTGAAGAACGGTTCGTACATCCGTTTCACGGTCGCCTCATCCATACCGCAACCGGTATCCGCCACGCTGAGCGAGACGTAGAGACGGTCCTCTGCACCGGGGAAGGTGCGCTGCAGGTCCGCGCCGTGGGCATTCCCCACGGTGAACGAGACGGCGCCCGGTCTGCCGGTCTGCTGGACGGCATCGCGGGCGTTCACGGCGAGATTGATGAGCACCTGATGGAGCTGGTCCTCATCCCCCATGATCACATCGTTGGCGGTCAGGAAGTCCGTGGTGATGGCGACCGTCTTCGGGATGGAATGTTCGAGCAATTTGCAGACATCGGTGGTGACCGCGGAGAGGGAGAGCGGTTTCATCACACCGCGCTCGGTCCGGGCGAACATCAGCAGCTGTTTGGCGATACCGCCGCCGCGCTCGGCTGCACCGGCGATCATCTGGGCGAATTTCAGGATGTCGGGATGGTTCTTGGCCTTCTGCTTCACCAGTTCGGCGGAGCCGAGGATCATGGCGAGGACGTTGTTGAAGTCGTGAGCGATACCGCCGGCCAGGACGCCGATGGAATCCATCTTCTGTGCATGCAGCAGCTGGGTCTCGAGCTGCTTCCGGTCCGTGATGTCGCGGAACGTGTTCAGCTGCATCGTTTCGTTCACGCCCACCGTGATGAACGAGGAGGTGATCTCCACCGTGAGCAGACGGCCGTCCCAGAGGTGGATCTGTGATTCGGAGCGGGGCTGGACCGCACCGCTGCGGAACTGGCGGTGGTACTCCTCGATCGACTGACCGCTCGCGGACCGTTCATCGTAGACCGAGGTGAACGGCCGGCCGATCAGCTCCTCCTTCGGTTTGGCCACGAGCGTACAATACGCATCGTTCACCATCACGATATTCCCTTCTTTATCCGTCACCCGCATCCCGTCCGCCGAATGCTCCCACACGGCGCGGAACCGTTCCTCCTCCGACTTCTGCCGGATGGCGGAGGCGATGTGCTGCGAGACGAAGATCAGGATCTCCTGCTCCCGGTCCGTGAAGACGATCTTCGGGTCGTAGCTCTGGATGACCAGCACGCCGAAGGTCTTGCCGCCGGAACTGAGCGGGACGCCGAGCCAGTCCACCGCCGGTGCGCCGATCAGGTCCAGGTCCCCCTTGTGGAACATCGAGTCGAAGACCGGCGCCGGCGCGTGCAGGATCCGGCCGGTATCGATGATGTACTCGGTCGATCCGTGCGAGAACTTGCGGGGGGCGGGCGGGGTGTCCACCTCATCCACGAAGTACGGGAAGGTGATGGTGTTCGTCACGGGGTCGTAGAGGGCGATGTAGAAGTTCTTGGCGTACATCAGCTCGCCGATGATGGAATGGACGCTCCGGAAGAGCTCCATGATATCCTTCGATGCGCGCGTCACATCGGTGATGCGGTAGAGCGCGGACTGCAGGCGCTCGTTCCATTTCCGTTCTGTGATGTCCGTGATGGTGCCGATCGTGCCGATGATGTTCTTCTGTGTATCGCGCAGCGGAGAACCGTAGATCTCCGCCCAGAATTTCTTGCCGTCCTTCCGGATCATCTCCAGGTCGTAGCGTTCCGCGATCCCGAGCTGCCGGTTCGTGTTCCGCTCCTGGATCTCGTGCCACCGCTCCTGCGGCAGCAGGAAGGTGTAGCCGGGACGGCTCTTCATCTCCTCGAAGGACCAGCCGGAGAGTTCCGAGAGACGCTGGTTCATGTAGACCACATTATCGTTCGGGTCGGTGATGATGAGTCCTTCGCTGAGGCTCTCCACCACCTCGCGGAACCGCGTCTCGGATTGTGCGAGCGCCGCGGAGATGATATCCGTATCCTCGATCTGCCGCACCAGGACGAACACCTCGTCCGTTCCGCAGCTGATGATGCGTGCCTGGAAATGCCGCTTCTGCTGATGCAGCTCCAGGTCGTACTCGCAGGTCTGGATGGTGTTCGAGGCGAGCGCCTGTTCCGTGTGCCGCAGGACGAGCGAGGCGATCGGGGACGGCAGGCGGTCCATGATGTTCTTCCCGATCACATCCTCGGTGGGTCCGTACAGGTCCGAGGTGTTGCCGGCGCGGAAGTCGAGATAGGTGCCGTCCTTCCGCAGCCGGTACGTGATGTTCGGGATGCTGGTGAGCAGCGCCTCGTTCCGCTGTTCGGAGAGGGAGCGGGAGACCTCGGCGGCGATGCGCACCTCGATCTCATCCTTCAGTTCACGCCACCGGCGGTACGAGAAGAAGACGAACAGGAAAGAGAGAGTGGTGATGGTGAAGAGGAACTCCTCCAGGTAGTACCCGGGATAGGCCTGGATGATCTCATAGAGCGTTTCGTAGAGCCGGAACTGGATGGAGAGGCCGAGGGTGCCGACGGTGATGAACGCGATGGTCAGCACATCGGTGACAACGGATGAGGTATGTTTGTTCCGCTCCATGGAGGAGTATAGAGATAATTGTAAAAAGAAAAAAGCAGGGGAAGCCCCCTGCTTTTTCTTTTTTTCAGCGCCGATCCGGCTTATTTCGTGTCCAGGATCAGCGGCAGCCCGTCCTTGCCTCCCACGATGATCACCTTCGTGTTGGGGGAATTGGCAAGTTTCTCGGTCGCTTCGATCCCTTTCCACTGCAGCAGCTGCGAGTTCAGTCCCTGATTGACGATCTTCTGGAAGTCGGAGATACCCTGCGCCTCGATCCGTTTCCGGTCCGCTTCCTGTTTCTCCTTGGTCAGCACGAACTGCATCCGCTGGCTCTCCTGTTCGGACTGGAGCTTCTGCTCGATGGAGTTGGAGAGACCGGCCGGCAGGGTGACGCGGCGCAGCGGTGCGGATTCCACGGTGATGCCGCGCTCCGACGTAGCCTTCACGATCTCGCTCAGCAGCAGCTGCGACAGATGTTCGCGTTCGGACGTATAGAGCGCCTTTGCTTCGAAGCTGGCCGTGACACCGCGGGTGACGGAGCGGAACTGCGGCTCTAGGATGATGCTCTCATACTCCTCGCCGACCGTCTTGTACACATCCGCTGCCTTCTCCGGATTGAGATGATAGAGCACGCTCACTTCCAGCTGCACGGTGAGACCTTCTTTGGACGGCACGTCCATCACTTCCTTGATCTCCTGCGTCTTGATCGACATCTTCACGATGCGGGCGAGCGGGTTCACGAAGTTGATGCCGGACTTCAGGGTGTTCTCGGACACGGTACCGAAGAAGTCCACCACGCCGACGCTGCCGGCCGGGATGACGGTGAAACAGTTGGAGAGTGCCGCTGCGGCGGCGCCGAACGCCACCATCAGCGAGATGTTCGCCGAGCCGGCGGTGTTGGGATTGATGCGCATGGAGCGCCATGATACGAATGCCGCGACTGCGACGACGACGAAGATCAGAAAGAACATGGTGCCTCCTTGGGTGTTGGGTTAGTGTATCATCATAACATCGTAGACGTTCGAATCGTTCGGCATCCGCCTTCCGCCGCCGAGCCATTCGGAGACCTCCTGCTGGACCGTGCGGAATTCGCCGATCCCGGCGCCGCCATGGTCATCCTGCGCCCCGGCCAGAATGGTGAATTTCCAGCTGCTGTCTGGCTTCCCGACGAACCGCAGCGGGACGGCAAACTCGATCGTCCTGTCCGAAATCCGTCCCAACGGGTCGGCAACATCCTTCTGTTTCGGAATGTACTCGCACAAGACGGAACCAGCAGCATCCAGCAGACGGACGCCGCCGCCGGCCAGCAGCATCCGGTCAAAGGCGCGGGAAGAGTCGAGCTGGTAGCCGGAATTGACGCCGACCGACCGCTGTGAACCGCTCCCGGTGTTGATGGCGATGGCAGCGAGCGTCAGCTGGAATCCGTACTCCGGGTGCCAGCCCGGGTCGTAGAGGTTCGCGAAGGTCAGCCGGCAGTACAGATTGAGACTGTCATAGCGGAACGACGCACCGGTGATATCGAGGATGCCGCTCTTGAAATGCTGGCTGGAGGGATAGACGAACGTACCGTTCTCTCCGCGGTCATCACCGGCCGGATCGGTCGCTTCAGCAAGAAGCGCGGCATTCGGATTCTTCGCTTTCGCTTCGGCATGCGACAGCAACGGGTGCGATGGTCCGCGCAGAACGGGGAAATTCCGTTTCACTTCCGGACGAGCCAGGGATACATCGGCAAAGAACGACTTGTCGTAGGTTCGCTTGACGAACATTCCGGGGGATGTCGACCGGTTGTAGGTAGTTGTGCTCTTCCCGTTGGTCACGGTGAGCGATGCCGATGTGTGTCGGAGCGTCAACGATCGTCCCGGTACCATCTGCTCCGTCGTCCTGATGGTGATGCCGCTGTGATCGGTCCAGTCGTACACGATGGTGAGCGGGCCGGCGGCACTGTCCGCTGTGAGCGTGGTCGTGACGCTTCCGCCGGTACTGCGGCGGTAGGAGATGGAGAGCGATCCGCTGCCGATGCGCTGCACCAGCTTCACATCATGCATGCCGGAGGGGATCCTCGGACGGAGCGTGACGGTGCGCCGGGAAAGATCCGCATGGACGCCGAGATAATCCTGATACAGGGAGCGGAGGAACTCCGCAAGGCTCCATGCCTGCGAGTATGTGCCGGAGAGTTTCGGTTCGTCGTACGTGCCGTTGTCATTCAGTCTCGGGTGCGCGTCCAGCAGTTCGGAGAGCGTGCCGACCGTGCCGCGGCGGAGGATCTGATGGACATTGTTCATCGTCATCGGAAAGACCGTTTCCTGCAGGTCGTACCGGACCGCCCCGCGCACCGCCGCGCCGTTCAGCCAGGTCCACACCGTACCGTTGTGGTATGCAGCATCCTTCACATAGTACGGCGGGAACTCGTGGTGCGGATGGAAATTGGAATCGTTCTGTGCCAGCGTGGCTGTGCCATGCTCGAACACCAGCTGCTTCAGGACGCTCTTCACGATGTTCATCCTGACCTCTTCCGGCAGCGGCATCTCCAGCGCGAACAGCTGATTCGGGCGCATCTCCGGCGCCGGCGTGCCGTCCGCCCGCAGATGGTCGAACAAGCGGGCATTGGCCTTGTCCACGAACCGCTCGGAGAAGTTCCAGCGGAGCCGTTCCAGGACCTGTTCCCATCGTGCGGCAGCGACGGTATCGCCGGTCATCCGTGCGAACTGTGCGCCGGCCTTCAGTTGTCCCGCCCAGAGTGCCTGCACGTCGTTCGCGCGGTTGCCGCGCGGGGACCACGGACCGTTCGGACCGACCGCATCCATCCAACTCTCCGCATCGGCGTGCGTCAGGAAGCCGAAGATATCGGAATGATGTTTCAGCGTTCCTTCGATCGAACGGTGAACGACCGGATACATCTCGGCAACGAACGCAGTATCGCCGGAATACTGCAGGTACTCCAGCAGCGACCGGACGAACCAGGGAGCACCATCGGCAGTATTATAGATGACCGACTGCGGAGTGGCGAGATTCGGGATCCGTCCATAATTGCTGTTCATCGAATCGAGTTCCTGGAATGCGGCATAGGAGCGGAGCACATCGCGCGCATCGGCGAAGTTGCCGATCACATACGTGGCGCCGGGAAGCGAGATGAATGAATCGCGTCCCCAGTAATTGTTGAACCACGGCAGTCCGGCAAAGATCCCTTTGGTCCGCGCGCCCCCGGTCGATTGGTTCATGATGAGCGCATCCAGCTGGATCTTCGCCCAGGCGATGGCGACGGTCAGTTCCTTGTTCCCGGTAGTGACTGGGGAGAGGTCCAGCAGTGCTTGCATCCGCTCCTTCCGTCTGGTGATATACAGCGCCGGATCGATGGCGGCAGTGCGGGCGAGTGTGCGCAGGGCATCGCTCTTCCTGCCGGCGGCAATGGCAAAGACGGTCCTGCGCTGCTGCAGACTGCGCGACACGACGATCTCTGTCGGCACGAACGGCGCGGCAGTGTTGGTCCGCACCCAGCGTTGTCCGTTCCCTTTCGCAGCAGAGTCCATCCGAAAGTTCTCTGTCGGCATCAGCCGGAGCTGTGCCGTCGGATCGTTCACTTCGATCAGCAGCACGTCGGCACTGTCTGCCAGGGTGACCGTCTCGCGTACGCCGTTCGGATACCGGCGCAGCAGCTGATGCGGATAGACCGTCGAGCGGGAGGCGGTCCGGTCCAGCAGCGTATCATTGACGCTCAAGGAATAATCGTGCAGGATCTTCTCGGCGTTGATGAACCATCCCTGCCATCCGCCGCTGTTCGGAGCGTTCACTTCTCCGTGATATGTGCCGGCTTCCTTGTTCGTGAACACGTACTGCCGGTCCGAAGCGATGACGGTGATGCCGAGGTCGTCAAGCGACTGGGAGAAAGAAAGAGAAAAGGAAAAAGTTAAAAGTATACCTAGGCGAAGAATCTGTTTCATGGTCCTGTGTCTGTCTGTGATCAAAACGGGTGATGGAAGAGCGCGTCCGCGAGCAGCCAGCTGGCATCGCGCATCGCCTGTTGCGTGGAGAGTTCGTCCGGTGACACAGCGGTAAGGGAGGCGAGTCCCAGCGAACGCTGCAGCGCCGCTGCATCACCGTTCACACGGCCGACGAACGCGTGGAGCGGTTTTCCTGCTTTCCGCGTCCGTTCCGCGATCCCTGCGATCCCTTTGCCGGAGAGGGTCTGCGCATCGAGCATCCCCTCTGTGGTGATCACTGCGTCGCATTCGGCGAGCGCGTCATCGAACCGTGAGGAGTTCAGGATGAACTCGATGCCGGGGACGATCGAACCCTGCAGCGCGCAGAGTATCCCGAATGCCGTGCCCCCGGCGGCTCCCGTGCCGGGCTGCTCCGCATGGCGGGCACCGAGGTCCCGTGCCGCGATCTCCGCGAAGTTCTTCAGTGCGGATTCAAGGTATGCACGCTGATCCTCCGCTGCCCCTTTTTGCGGCGCGAACACAGCGGTTGCTCCATCCGGACCGAGCAGCAGATTCCGGACATCGCTCAGGATGGTCACGGGACGATTGATGGCCGGTGCGGCGGCAGGATGGATGGAGTGGAGCTGGAGCAGCGGGATGCTGCCCTCCTTCAGCGGTTCGCCGTGCTCATCCAGCAGCGAATAGCCCAGTGCACGAAGGAACCCGGCGCCGCCGTCGTTCGTAGCCGTGCCGCCGAGACCGATCACCAGACTGGTGCAGCCGCGGGCTGCGGCAGCGAGCGCCAGTTCACCGATCCCGCGTGTGGTGGAGTGGGCGATCGTTGCGGGGGAAGGGGTGAGCAGATGCAGACCGACCGCTTCCGCGGATTCGATGATGCCGGTACCGTCCGCTGTGATGCCGTACCGTGCCGTGGTGCGCATCGACGGGATCGGACCGGTCACTTCCAGTTCGTACACCGTGCCGCCGAAGGCGTTCATCAGACAGTCGAGCGTGCCGTTCCCACCGTCCGCCGCAGGCATCGAGATGCAGACGGCATCCGGGAACCGGCGGCGGAGCGTTTTGATGATGATCACCGCCAGTTTCTGTGCGGAGACCGCTCCCTTCATGGCGTTGGGTGCAACGAGGAATTTCATGCCGTAATATCAGAACAAATCGAAAGGATTCAAAACAGGAAACGGAGGGAGGAGAAAAGAGTCCGGCCGGTATGGATGTTCACCGGCCGGAGGAGAAGAGAGGTCACTGTTTCTTCATCTTCTGCAGGATGATGCCGCCGGCGATCATGCTGACCAGCCAGTACGAACTGTCCACCAGCGTCAGTCCGAACGATTTCATCTGGTAGGCATTGGTGACGAACATCGCCGTCAGGATGAATCCCAGCCAGTTCCAGAATGCCGCCTGCACCGCTCCTTTCACATCGTTCACCTGGAACGCATGATGCACATGGGTCTGCACATAGAAGACGATCAGGTAGGCAACGAGCGAGCCGCCGAAGGTCATCCCCATCTCGGCGCCGGACATCTGCTGGTCCATGGCCACGCCGGTGTATGCCATCCACTGCGCCTGGAACAGCACCGAGTACCACAGGAACCCGATGAAGAACATCACCACCGCAGCGACCGCGACCGCTGCATAGTTGACCTTGACATCCATACGAACCTCCGATGATTGTGGGTAAGAGTGCGGCATCATGCCGCCGTGAAGATGCTGCTGCGGTGCAGCAATAGCAAGAGACAATTGTCATGGAACAGAACTGCGGAGACCGGTCGTCAGATCTCCGCCGATTCGATGATCCGCGTTCCGCTGTCAGTTCGTGACAGCGCCGTTACCATCCTCCGTGCGACAGCGGAAGCGTGCACAGGCCTATACTTCTTCGGGATGAACGGCGTGAACAATGCGCCGATCCGTTCAGCCGGACGGAATTCCTTCCTGTTGCCGAGCAGCAGGGATGGACGAAGGATGGTCGTGGCGGGAAGGCCGAGTGCGATGACCGCGTTCTCCGTTTCGCCTTTCACTCTGTTATAGAATACGGAGGAGCGAGCATCGGCGCCGAGTGCGCTCACCAGCAGATAATGCCTGCAGCCCTGCGACCGTGCCGCCACCGCAGCAGCCAGCGGAGCATCATGGTCCACCGCACGGAATGCCGGTTGTGATCCTGCTTTCTTGATCGTCGTGCCGAGTGCACACAGAACGGCATCGGCGGCAAAGAACGATCCATGGACTCCGATCGCATCGAGCGGTGCGGTCAGCACCGTCAGCTTTGGATGCTGAACGGACAACGGAGAGCGTGCATAGACCTTCACGCCGGTGACGGACGGTTCCTGCAGCAGCAGGGTGAGGCATTCTCCGCCGACCAGACCGGTGGCGCCAAGCAGAAGGACATTCATAGGAGGTTCAACGGGTGTGTTTGGTTGCAGGAAACTACCTGTTCTGCCACTCATTTTCAAGGAATAAAACCGCTTTCCTTTGTATCAATTTTTGACGAAATTCAGGCGTCATTACAAACAAAACCTTAAAAAAATCGGAAACGGAGCAAATATGTCTATTATCACTGATGTCTGGGCACGCGAGATCCTTGATTCCCGGGGGAATCCGACGGTTGAAGCAGAGATCGAACTCGAGGATGGTACCATCGGCCGCGCTGCGGTACCGAGCGGCGCCTCCACCGGCGAGCATGAAGCAGTGGAACTGCGGGACGGCGACAAGAACCGCTACCTCGGCAAAGGGACGCTGAAGGCTGTTGAGAATGTCAACGATGTCATCGCCGAAGAACTGATCGGCTTCGATGCACAGGACCAGGTCGGCATCGACAAGATGATGATCGAGCTGGACGGCACCGAGAACAAATCCAAACTCGGCGCCAACGCCATGCTGGCGGTCTCCCTCGCCGCATCGAAGGCGGCAGCGAACTACTTCAACGTTCCGCTCTACCGGTACATCGGCGGCGTGAACGCCAAGATTCTGCCGACCCCGATGATGAACATCATCAACGGCGGACGCCATGCGGACAACAATGTCGACTTCCAGGAGTTCATGGTCGTGCCGGCGAATGCGCCGACCTTCGCCGAGGCGCTGCGCATGGGCACGGAGGTGTTCCATGCACTGAAGAGCGTCCTGCACAAGAAAGGGTACAACACCGCCGTCGGCGACGAAGGCGGCTTCGCACCGAGCCTGAAATCGAACGAGGAAGCGCTCGACGTCATCATGGAAGCGATCGGCAAGGCAGGTTACAAGGCGGGACAGGATGTGTTCATCGCACTCGATCCGGCCAGCAGCGAGATGTACCAGAAGGAGGACGGCAAGTACCTCTTCTACAAATCGACGCAGGAGAAGTTCACACCGGAACAGATGGTGGCATACTGGAAGAAATGGGTCGACAACTATCCCATCATCTCCATCGAGGACGGCATGGCGGAGAACGACTGGGCGGGATGGAAGCTGCTCACCGATACCATCGGCGGAAAGGTGCAGCTGGTGGGTGATGATCTGTTCGTGACGAACACCGAGTTCCTCGCGAAAGGGATCGCGCAGGGCGTGGCGAACTCCATCCTGGTGAAGGTGAACCAGATCGGAACGCTCACCGAGACGCTCGATGCCATCGAGATGGCGAAACGCGCTCACTACACTGCCATCATCAGCCATCGCTCCGGCGAGACGGAGGATGCGACCATTGCGGACATCGCCGTGGCGACGAATGCCGGTCAGATCAAGACAGGCAGCGCGAGCCGGACGGACCGCATTGCGAAATACAACCAGCTGCTCCGGATCGAGGAGGAACTGGATACGAACAGCATCTATGCCGGATTGAGCGCGTTCAACGTGAAGCGCTGATCACCGTTCGGATGTTCACTCTGATGCCCCGTTGCACACTGTGCGGCGGGGCATCATCGTTGTTGGCCGTATCCGATGCCGAGCGGGAAGTAGGAGGAGAACGTGATCCCGGCGATGAAACCATCCCATTCACCGACGGCAAGATAGATGCCGGGTGAGACCCCGCCGAATTCGAAGACCCCGGGATAGACGTTCAATTGCATGTTATAGAGTCCCGGACCGGTCAGCAGCAGGGAGGTCATCAGCGATCCGTTCCGGTCCCAGAACAGTCCGGCGGAGCCGTCCAGCTGCGGGTCGATCTTCCGGAACCCGCGCAGCCGCCCATCCTTCAGTTTGTTCACCACCCGGCCGGCGCTCACGGTGATGGAATGTTCATCATCCAGCGCATAACTGGCGCCGAAGAGATTATAGACACCGTAGTACAGGAACGGCGACCAGCGACCCAGTGCACGGAACCGCTTGCGGACATAATTCTGCTGTCCGGCATTCTGCAGGAACCCCGTCCGCGGCTCGAACATCGGCTGCGGAGACCATTCCCCGATCGGCAGCGTCTCGCTGAAGAACTGCTGCCCCCATTCCGTGCTGAAGATCCCGATACCGGCGAGGTTGAAGATGTAGATATCCGCCACCAGGTCCACATTGATGCCGCGGTAGTACTCGGCTTCGATGATCTCGTTCATCACCTGATACGCGGTGGTGGTCAGACCGGACCAGAGGTACGGCAGGGGATATCCGCTGTGATCGAAGTACTCCGCCAGCTTCGCGTAGATCATCCCGTTACCGATGGTGTGCCCGGCGATGTTCGGCACGAACTCCGCATTCTTCACACCGATGGTGAAGTTGAAGATCTCCTGATGCACGAACTCGTTCCAGCCGAACGTGCTGATGGTGGCGAACGGATCGCGGATATTCTTCCAGACGTGTACCGCGCCTCCGGCGTAGGGCCATCGCAGGATGTCCTTGCTGTGTCCGCCGTTGCGCAGCATGTCATACGCGCCGTTCAGGAACACAGTCGCCGGTCCCACCTGCGATTCCGATCCGAAGGCCCGGTTCTCGGGGCGGTAGAAATAATAGCGTTTCCCCTCCTGTTCCTGGGTCAGGACCAGGACCGGCAGCAGTATCAGCAGCAGGGGTATTCGGAGTGACATTTTTTCATCCTTTCATACAGCTTCAAATTTTAGTATATTTTGCTCAATAACAAAGAAAAAACTGGTCCTGCCGCCACCGGCAGCGGCCGCAATCCATCAATTTCCCTTATCCTATGGCCCATATAAAGTTCGGTACGGATGGTTGGCGCGGCGTGATCGCGGAAGAGTTCACGTTTGCCGGCGTCCAGAAGGTCGCGCTGGCGACCGCACGGTATTTTTCACGGCATAAATTTGCAAGGAACGGCGTTGTCATCGGTTACGATGCCCGGTTCCTGTCGAAGGAGTTCGCGCATTGCGCGGCGCAGGTGATCGCCTCCGCCGGCGTGAAGGTGCTGCTGGCGGACAAGATCTCGCCGACCCAGATGGTCTCGCTCGGCGTGGTGAAGAAGAAAGCGGCCGGCGGCGTGGTCATCACCGCCAGCCACAATCCGGCCAAGTACAACGGATTCAAGATCAAGGGTGATTTCGGCGGACCGGCACATCCCGAGATGATCGCCGAAGTGGAGAAGGAACTGGCGCCGCTGCAGGACGTGACCGTGCTGCCGGTGGAACTGAAGAGCATCGAGGACCTCGTCAAAGCCCGCATGGTGCAGTTCATCGACCTGACGAAGATCTATGTGGCGGACCTGCAGACCAAGATCGAGTTCGACCTGATCAAATCGGTGAAGATCAAGATCATGCACGATGCCATGCACGGCGCCGGCATGGGCATCCCCGAACTGCTGCTGCCGAAGATCGGCACCATCCGCAGCGACTACAATCCCTCCTTCGGCACGACCAATCCCGAACCGCTGCCGCAGAACACCGAGGAACTCAGCATGGAGGTCCGCTCCGGCAAATACCATTTCGGGTTCGCAACGGACGGCGACGCGGACCGCGTCGGTGCGGTGGATGAGAAGGGGAACTTCGTCGATTCGCACCGCATCTTCGCCATCCTGCTCAAGTACCTGATGGAGCGGAAGCATTACCGCGGCGCGGTGGCCAAGTCGCTCTCCGTGACCGACCTGATCACGAAGATGTGCGACCATTATAATGTGCGTCTGTATGAGACGCCGGTCGGGTTCAAGCATCTCTGCCGTTTGATGACGGAGAAGGACATCATCATCGCCGGCGAGGAGAGCGGCGGCATCGCCGTGAAGGGACATCTGCCCGAACGCGACGGCATCTTCATCGGCTTCCTGCTGGCGGAGGTGATGGCCGTGCGCCGGATGAAGCTGAGCGCGCTGGTGAAGGAACTGTTCGACGAGTTCGGTGAGCATCATTTCGGCCGCATCGACCTCCATCTGACCGAGGCGCAGAAGGAGAAGGTGATGAAGCACTACTCCTCCAAACCGAAGAAGGTCGGGCCGTTCGATATCGTGAAGTACGATATGACGGACGGGATCAAGCTGATGACGAAGGACGGATGGATCCTCATCCGTGCATCGGGCACGGAGCCGATCATCCGCTTCTATGCGGAATCGAGCTCGCCGAAGAAGGTGCAGCAGATGCTGAAGATCGTTACGAAGTTCTGAGCGGTACCGCATGTTCCCCGGTCCGTACCGGGGAACATGCATGCCTCCCGGTCTCCGCTCTGGCGCGGCGCCCCCGCCCGCAGGAAGGAACCACCCTATGTTCTCCCGCAATTACAACGCGTACTACAACGTGATGCCGGACGGGACGGTGAAGCAGGTCAATCCCTTCACCCACACCGAGGTCTGGGCAGTGCCCGGACGCGGCAACAAACCGCTCGTCAACCATCATCAGACACCCCCCAATCCGATCCAGCCGCACCATCCTGAGGACCATTGCAGTTTTTGCCGCTCCCGGTACTTCGAAGTGCCGCCGGAGAAGGCGCGTCTGGTGCTGCGGGACGGCCGGTACGAGACGCTCACCCATCTTCCGCCGGGCCAGTACAATGATACTACGGCGGAGTTCCGCCGGACCGGCAACCTGTTCGAGATCGTCACCATCGATTACTGGAAGAAGAATTACAGCTACCGTCTGAACCAGCGGCTCACCGAATGGCGGGACCGGTACATCGCCGATCCGCGCGGAGAGCAGCACATCGACGATATCATCCATTACAAGCTCGTCCAGTCCGGCCGGACCGAGGAGGAGATCCACAAGAAAGAGGTGTTCGACAAGCTGAAGATGCTCGATGCGTTCTTCGGCGGCTGCCACGAGCTGATCATCGCCCGGGCGCATTTTGCGGAAGGGGCGACGGATGATTCACAGCTCCGCTCGTCCGGCACGCTCAGCGTGGAGGAACATTATCAGTACTTCCGGTTCACCATCGATGCCATGCGGGATATGCTCGGCTACAACCGCTATATCCGCTACATCTCCGTCTTCCAGAACTGGCTGAAACAGGCAGGCGCGTCGTTCGATCATCTGCATAAACAGGTGTGCGGACTGGACGAGTGGGGGGCTTCCATCAGCGGACAGATCCAGCTGGTGCGGGAGGAACCGAACATCTTCAATGAGCTGGGGGTGAACCTCTCGGCACAGTACAATCTTGTCTTTGCAGAGAACGACTGTGCCGTCGCCTGTGTGGGGATCGGACACCGGTATCCCACCGTGAAGATCTATTCCAAATCGTACTTCGCACGGCCGCACGAACAATCGGAGGAGGAGGTGCGCGGCATGAGCAACCTCGTCCACGCCTGCCACGCGGCGCTCGGCGCACAGTTATCGTGCAACGAGGAGTGGTATTACACGCCGTTCGATGCGGTGTACAAGATGCCGTGGCACATCCTGCTGCGGCTGCGGGTGAATGTGCCGGCAGGATTCGAAGGGGGGACCGGCATCCACATCAATCCGATGACGCCGGTCGATCTGCGGGACAAGATCGTTCCGAAACTGTATCAGCTGCGGAACGAAGGAAAGATCGCCAATATGGCGCTGGCGGAGGAATGCTCCGTAGTACCGAATCCCCTGAAGTACTATCTGAAATAATGGGAAATATTCTTACTAATCTGTAATCTGCAATCTGTAATCTGATAATCTTTATAGTTCTTTACTTCACTTCTATCTCATCAATGAACAGCCACGCTTTCCCTCCGGCGCCTTTATGCCAGGGCGGACAGAGACCGATGTTCTTCGCCGTCACCCGCACGTAGCGGTAGTATCCGTAGAATGATGCCTCCGCTGCTTTGATCATCGCTCCTTCCTGCTGCGGAGCGACCCCCAGTTCTCCCTCGAACACCGTTTGATACGAGCCGCCATTCTGTGACACTTCGATCTTCACGGATGTCGGGAAGAAGATCCACGCGTTGTTGTCCTGCAGGAAGCGGGCGCGGACCGACTGGATCGGCCGCACACTGCCGAGGTCGACCGTCGCATCCAGGTCATCCTGATAGTATCCCTGCCAGTGTCCCACACGGAAATCCTCAACGCCGGTGATGCCATCCACCAATGCATCCTTTCCGCCGGCGGTGTACTGTTCGTTGAACGGTGTGCGAAGCGTAACGGTGCCGACGGCGCTGGATCGGATGAAGGAAGCGTCCGCCGGAGCACTGAGGACGTTGTTCCTGCGGGCGACAGCCCGTATAGTGGCTGAGGTGCGGAGCGTGATGGGACCGGTATACTTCGGTGACGAAGCGGTCGGGGTCCGTCCGTCCGTTGTATAGTGGATCGTCACGCCCGGTTCTGTTGCGTGGATCGCCACCTGCAGGGAATCACGGAAGGAGGGCGACGGGGCGGAGAAGAACGGAACAGCGGTGAACGGGACCGCTGAACGGGATACCGGCATGGCGGCGGTGTTGTACCGTTCACCCGGTTCCGGCTGAGCGTTGATGACGACCGTGGAACCGGCAGTGATATCCTTGTGAGAGACGAATAGTTTTGTCATCGCCTTCCCGTTCCGTGCGGCGGAACCGATGTACCGGTCGCCGGCGGACGTCCGCTGCGTGATGATGGTGAACGGCCGTCCGGAGGCGGTGCGGACGATCACCGTATCGAAGAGCGGCGTGGTGAGCGTGTACTCCGGCGAACCGGGAGCGACCTGATAGAGTCCCATCGCGCTCATCACATACCAGGCGGACATCTGTCCGCAATCCTCATTCCCGGAGAGACCGTCCGGTCTGTCCGAGTAGAGTTCATCCAGTATCTGCCGGACCCGTTGCTGCGTCTTCGCCGGTGCTCCGGCGTAGGTGTACAGATATGCCATGTGATGGCTCGGCTCGTTGCCGTGCGCATACTGGCCGATCAGACCGGTGATGTCGGACTGCTGGCGGCCTTCCAGCGCGCTGGAGGTGCTGAAGAGTTCATCCAGTTTCCGTACGAATGCTTCCCGTCCGCCGTACAGCTGCATCATGCCGGGGATATCATGCGGCACGAAGAAACTGTACTGCCAGGAATTCGCTTCGGTGAAATCGAGCGAGACCGCCGCAGGGGAGAACGGTGCGTTCCACATGCCGTTCCTCTTTCCCCGCATGAAGCCGGCGGACGGATCGAAGACATTCCGGTAGTTCTGCGACCGTTTGGCGAACCGCTGTGCGGTCTTCGGATCGCCGACCGCTTCTGCCGTCCGCGCGATGCACCAGTCATCATAGGCGTATTCGAGCGTTTTGGAGACCGATTCGGATTCCTTCTCTCCCGGCACATATCCGTGCGTCCGGTAGAAGGAGAGTCCGAAATGGTCCTTCTCCGCACTGGCGACCATCGCCGCGAGCGCTTTCTTCCGGTCGAAGCCGGTGAATCCTTTGGTCACCGCATCGGCAATGACGGAGACGGAATGGTAGCCGATCATACAGTACGTTTCATTCGCACAGAGCTCCCAGACCGGCAGCAGTCCTCCTTCGTCATACTGTGCAAGGAAGGTGTTGACGAACTCCACCGTCCGTTTCTCGTCGATGATGGAGAGGAGCGGATGCAGTGCGCGGAACGTATCCCACAAGGAGAAGACCGTGTAGTGCGAACGTCCTTTCGCGGTGCGGATCGAACCGTTCATGCCGCGGTACCGGCCGTCCGTATCGCTGAAGGTGTTCGGAGCGATCATCGTATGATAGAGCGCGGTATAGAAAGTGCGGCGTTGTTGCTCGGTGCCGCCGCGGATGTCGATCGCGCTGAGCGCTTCGTTCCATGCTGCGGCTGCCTGTGTGCGGAACCGGTCGAAATCCCACCCCGCAGCTTCCTGCTGCATGTCCTTCCGTGCGCCGTCGATGCTCACGGAGGAGAGTGCGACCTTCACGGTGAGTTCGTTGTTCATCCGCGTGTCGAACAGCAGCGCCGCTTTCGTGTTGGTGCCGCTGCTGCTGTCCCGTCCCCAGACGATCGTATCATTCTGCGCTGCTGCAACGGCAAGGATCGGCAGGGAGAAGTGTGCTACGAAATAGAGATGCTGGTCCCGCGCCCATCCGTTCGAACGACGGAACCCGGTGATCTCCGTTGTTCCGTTCCGCTGCAGGAAGGAATGGATCACCACATCGGGACCGAGTCCGTGCTTCAGATCGATGATCACATACGATGAATCCTGCCGCGGGAAGCGGTAGCGGTGGATACCGGTCCGCGTTGTGGCGGTGAGTTCGGCTTCGATATCATCATCGGTCAGGCGGACGCGGTAATAGCCGGCGGAAGCCGCTTCGTCCGCATGGGAGAACGAGGAGCGATAGCGTGCCGGCAGCAGCGACGGACGGCGGGACATCGGTTTGAACAGGATGTCGCCGTAATCCGGCACGCCGGTGCCGCTGAGATGGGTATGGCTGAAGCCGATGATGGAGGAATCGGAGTAATGATAGCCGCCGCAGGCATCCCAGCCTTCCACGCGGGTGTCCGGACTCAGCTGTACCATGCCGAACGGCGTGGTGGCGCCGGGGAAGGTGTGGCCGTGGGCATCGGTGCCGACGAACGGGTTGACGAAAGTATCGATGGATTGTGCAGTGGCGAGAGAAGTTGAAACCAAAAGAAGTATGATAATCCGCATGATCTCTCCGCTATAGTGTGGTGCAAAATATAAAAATGTCGTTGAAACTGCATTTCAAATAATGGAGGGGAAAAATAAAAACCCCCTATGTGATAGGGGGCTGTGATTTGAAACAGGTTTATTTGATGGAATATCGTCTGAGTCGGTATTCGAACCCGCCTCCGGACCGTAACCACAGCGCTCGTTGGAAAATGCATCCAACGTTTCTCGCAAATGCGGAATAATACGTCCGATGTTTCATCCAGCCCGCGACGGACTCTTTACTGTCGACACTTCCGATCGCGACTTTTGCCTGGAACTGTCCGGCGGGAACAGTGATCAATGAATCACCCATCGCCATTTGGAGACTGATGGTGTATGCTGTATCGAGCGGGATCGTGTAATTATTCAGCAGTGTGATCCCCGGGGTGATGGACATGACAGGAATGCCATCGCCCTGAACGATGATACCGGATGAATCCCGGTAAAATGTATCACCAAAGAACGATCGCCGGACAAGCACGTATGTGGAACCATTGATCACGGTATCTTTAATGACAACAACACTGTCTGTCTGGAGCAGTGTCAGTTTGGTCCACGAGGTGTCTGCTTCGTACACATCGTAGACCCAGTAGCTTCCGACCGTTAATGGATAATATTCTTTCGTTGTCGGATCGGCCACGCCGGTATTGATACTTGTATCATCTGTAGAGCATGATGCAATGAACAGTGCGATGAAGATCAAGAGATACGGTTTCATGGATACACCTTCAAAATTGGTCAATGATGGGTTGATCATTTATCAATATTGTCGGTCGTGCTCCTTTGTCGCAATTGCATGACGGCCATTGCAGGTCATTGCAAGGATGCGCTGATGATGTACTGTGGGAAGTGGACGTGTTGATGAAAAATGACAAATGTAGCAATGTGTGGCGGCGGTGTTCCTTTGGGAAGTAGTGGTCTAAAAATATATCATTATCGCCAGAATATCAACTCGTGCACCGAATCTGACTGCTCTGGTTCCCGGGAACATCTCTTGACCGCACCGGCGGAAAGAGGTTATTTCTGTGCTAAATATCCTTATATTTGCTGAAAGATCGAAAGGAACCGTATGTCCACCAAAGCAGTCCTCATCACCGGCGCGAACGGCGAGATCGGCCACGGTCTCGTGGCCCGGCTCACCGAGAAGCATCCCGACATCCGCATCGTTGCCATCGACGTCCACCCGCTCAGCAAGACGCTCCAGGAGAAATGCCACGAAGTGATCGTCGGCGATATCATGGATACCTCGCTGCTCGACCGTCTCGCGGCGTTCTATGATTTCGGCACCATCTATCATCTGGCCGCCATCCTCTCCACCAAAGCGGAGCGCGAGCCGGTGCTCGGTCACCGTGTGAATGTGGACGGTACGCTCGGACTGCTGGAGCTGGCGGCGCGTCAGGCGCGCGCCACCGGCGAGAATGTGAAGTTCCTCTTTCCGAGTTCCATCGCTGCGTACGGACTGCCCGATGTGCCGGCGAAGATGAAGGCGGGGAAGGTGAAGGAGACGCAGTGGCTCGATGCGCGGACGATGTACGGCATCAACAAGAAGTATTGCGAGGACCTCGGACGCTATTACAACTGGTACTACCGGCAGATCGATCCGCAGCCGACCACGGCGCATGTCGATTTCCGCGGTATCCGGTTCCCCGGACTCATCAGCGCCATCACGCTCCCCACCGGCGGCACGAGCGATTACGGTCCGGAGATGATGCATTACGCCGCCCAGGGGAAGGTCTACGACTGCTTCGTGCCCGAGACCGCCACGCTGCCGTTCATGGTGATGCCCGATGCCATCAATGCGCTGCTGAAACTGGAAGCGTCCCCCGCATCGAATCTGACGCAGGTCGTCTATAATATCGGCGCCTTCTCCGTCTCCGCGAAGGATTTCTACGATGTCATCAAACAAGCGTTCCCGGATGCCCGGGTGA
>JABWAK010000120.1 GCA_013361065.1 Bacteroidota bacterium | reverse complement strand
CACTATAATAGTGCATCCTTCAGCAGGATCTCCTGCTCCATCTGATGCCGTTTGAGCGAACCGGTGGCGGTGCTGGCGGACGCAGGGCGGCCGGCGAAGCGGACCTTCTGTGACGGCAGGACATCCTCGCGCAGGCGGTCCGAGAGGAAATGCCAGGCACCCATGTTCTTCGGTTCCTCCTGCAGCCAGACCACATCCTGTGCGTTGCGGTACTTGGCGAAGAGTTCGGTCAGTTCCTGTTTGGGATACGGATAGAACTGCTCCACCCGGACGAGCGCGACGTTGGAGCGGCCGTTGTCCTTCTGCATCTGCAGCGCATCATAGTACACTTTGGCGGAGCAGAGCACCACCCGGTCCACCGTTGCCGGATCGGCCTGAGCGTCGTCGATCACCAGCTGGAACTTCCCGTCCGTCAGTTCCACCGGATCGGAGATGACCAGCGGATGACGCAGCAGACTCTTCGGCGTCATCATGATGAGCGGTTTCCGTTTGGCATCGCGCATCTGTCGGCGCAGCACATGGAAGTACTGGGCCGGCGTGGAGAGGTTGCAGACCTGGATGTTGTCCTCCGCGCAGAGCTGCAGGTACCGTTCAAGGCGGGCGCTGGAGTGCTCCGGTCCCTGTCCTTCGTACCCGTGCGGCAGGAGCAGCACGAGGTCGCACGGCTGCTGCCACTTCGCTTCGGACGCGGCGATGAACTGGTCGATGATCACCTGAGCACCGTTCGCGAAATCGCCGAACTGCGCTTCCCACAGCACCAGGGAGAGCGGGTCGGAGACGCTGTATCCGAACTCATATCCGAGGATGGCGAACTCGGAGAGCAGACTGTCGAACACATACACCCTCCCCTGTCCTTCGCGGATGTGCTGCAGCGGAACGTACTCATCGGCGGAATTGGCATCGTACAGGATGGCGTGACGGTGACTGAACGTGCCGCGGCCGACATCCTCACCGCTCAGACGGACATCGTTCCCTTCGTGCACCAGCGTGCCGAAAGCGAGCGCTTCGGCGAAGCCCCAGTCGATCTTCGTTGACGGGCCGAACGTGCGGCGCTGCTCCATCATCTTCATCAGCTTCTGGTTGACGGTGAAACCGTCCGGCACCGTACCAAGCCGCTCGGCGACGAACTGCAGCGCCTCGAACGAGACCTTCGTCTCCTTGAACGGCTGCATCGCCGCGATCTGTTCATGTGTCACCGCGAGCGCCACTTCCGCCTTCAGATGCATCTCCCGCAGGTGGGACGCTTCGTGCGCACGTTCGTACCGCTCCTTCGATGCCTTCTGCAGCTGCTCGTACTCCTCGCGGGTCAGCTCCTTGTCCAGGATGAGCCGTTCACCGTACAACTGATGGACGGTCGGATGGACCTTGATCTTCTTGTAGAGCGTCGGCTGCGTGTAGCTCGGTTCATCCCCTTCGTTATGGCCGTACTTCCGGTAGCAGAACATGTCGATGACGACATCCTTCTTGAACTGATTCCGGTACGCCACGGCGAGCGCTGCCACACGGGCGCATGCTTCGGGATTGTCGCCGTTCACATGGAAGATGGGAGACTGCACCATCTTCGCCACGTCCGTGCAATACGGCGTGGAACGCGCATCATCCGGCGACGTGGTGAAGCCGATCTGATTGTTGATGATGATGTGGATCGTACCGCCGGTGCGGTACCCTTTCAGCTGGGAAAGATTGAGCGTCTCGGCCACGATCCCCTGGCCGGCGAATGCGGCATCGCCGTGCACCAGAATCGGTATGGCACGCTCGCGCTGCGCATCGCCCATCCGGTCCTGCATGGCGCGGACCATCCCCTCCACCACCGGATTGACCGCCTCCAGATGGCTCGGATTCGGTGCGACCTCCACCGTGATCTCCTTGCCGTTCAGTGTCTTATGGATGCCGTGCGCACCCAAATGGTATTTCACATCGCCGGAACCCTGGATGGTCTTCGGATCGACGTTCCCTTCGAATTCGGAGAAGATCTTCGCCAGTGATTTGCCGATGGTATTGGCAAGCACGTTCAGGCGTCCGCGGTGCGCCATGCCGATCACCGCACGCTGTCCGCCGTGGTCCGCCAGTTCGTCCAGCACCACATCCAGCAGCGTCATGAACGATTCGGCGCCTTCCAGCGAGAACCGTTTATGTCCGATGAACTTGGTATGGATGTAATTCTCGAATCCTTCGGCGTGGATCAGCTTCGTGAGCAGCTGCACCTTCCGTTCGCGCGGCAGCGGGGGACGGTTCCGTGACGGCTCCATCTTCTGGATAAGCCACTTCTTCTCCTCCGGATCCTGGATGTTCATGAACTCCACACCGATGGAACCGCAATAGGTGGCATAGAGCGTATCGAGGATCTCGCGGAGCGTCGCCTTGGTGTATCCTTCTTTATTGGAGAAGAGGAATTCGCGGTCCAGGTCCCACACGGTGAGGCCGTAGTAGTTCGGATCGAGTTCCGGATGGTTCTTCGGTTCGTCCACGAGCGGGTCGAGATGTGCGATCAGATGACCGCGCACGCGGTAGGCATTCACCAACTGCTGCACCCGCGCCTGTTTCTCAATGATCTCCTGGTTCGAACCGCCGCCGAGTCCGAGCGATGTGACATCGCTGGACCATTTCACGGAAGTGAACGGGATCCGCAGGTCGGCGAAGAGCTCGTCGTAGAACCGTTCCTCGCCGTTCACCAGTGAATGGATGTACTGCAGGAACTGTCCCGACTCCGCTCCCTGGATCACGCGGTGGTCGTACGTGCAGGTGATGTTCATGACCTTGCTGACACCGAGCGCGGAAAGCGTCTGCGGCGACATCCCCTGATGCGCGGCATCGTAGCCGATGGCGCCCGTGGCGATGATGGCGCCCTGTCCGGGCATGAGCCGCGGAACGGACGACACGGTGCCGACTGTACCGGGATTGGTCAGTGTGATGGAGGTCCCCTGGAAATCGGAGGGATCGAGCGCAGCCTTGCGTGCCTTCTCGATGATGGAATCGTACGCCGCAACGAACTGGGCGAAGTCCATCGTCTCGGCATCCTTGATATTCGGCACCAGCAGCGAACGTGAGCCGTCCTTACGCGTCATATCCACCGCGATGCCGATGTTGATCTGCGTCTTCTCGTCCCGGTACGCCTGTCCTTCCACCCGGGTGAACGATGCGTTGATGTTGGGATACTTCTTGAGTGCCTTCACGATGGCCCAGGCAACGATATGGGTATAGGAGACCTTGCCGCGGGACCGGGAGCCGAGATACTTGTTGAGCAGCGAACGGTTCTCATCCAGCACCTTCACCGGGACCACACGGAGCGAGGTGGCGGTGGGCAGGGTGAGCGATGCCTCCATGTTGTCGACGATCTTGCCGGCCACACCGCTGATGGCTGAGAGTTGTTTGTGCACGGCGGCGAGGGTCTGTTTCGTTTTGGGCATCACCGGTGCCGGTGCGGCCGGAGTTTCCTCCGATGCCGGAGCGCTCTTCACCGACCGTTTGGGAAGGTCGACCGAACCGGATGCGACCACTTCGGCGAAGAGCTGCTGCCAGGTCTCGTTGACCGAATTAGGATCATCGATGTACTGCTGGAGCACATCCCACACATAACTGGTGTTGGGACCGAATGATTCAAGGACCTGTTCGAACTTCTCCGAGATACTGTTTGCGGACATACTCACTTTCAGATTTATTGCCGTTTGTATCGAATAATGGACTTAAATATACGATTTTCCGACCGATTATCGAAATCGGACCGGAATCAACACCATGAAAAACTTAGGAATATAACGTAAATCGGAGTGAAATAGTTTACGGCAGGGCGGTATAGATGAAATTATCAAAGCGGACCTCACCGGTGCCGGAAGCATAAAGAGCAGGGCGCAGACTGAGGAAATCATAGAATGTATTGTGATGATACCCGGAGACATCCATCCGCACATCATGACGGTGCCATTGCTTCCCGTCGCTGCTGTAATAGAGCGAGACGAGGTTCCGGTCGTTGATCAAACGGAGCCACCCTCTGCGTCCCATTCCCGCCGGCTTCGGCAGCAGCCGATCGAGACCATAGCGGTGCAACACCATCGCCGTATCACCGAACGCCAGTCCGCCGTACGAACGATGGTTGTAGAACACGAGCAATCCTGCCGTTGCATCACCGGTCAGTTCGAATTCCACCTGCAGCCGGTAGGAATGTTCGCCGTTCACGAACCAGAGCGGTGATGCATTGGACGGCGAGGTCCCCTGCGCCCGGAGATAGAGACTTCCGTTCTGATAGCGGTACCGTGCACTGTCCCCTTTGCCGCCCTGGTAGAATCTCCATTGCACGCCCATCTTGTTCGCGGAAAAATCATCCGAGAACGGGAAACCGTGCGCTGCACCTGTGGATGCGACTGGCTTGGGGATCGGACGTGATGGATCGATCCCGGTCAGTTGCGGCCACCCGTCATCACTCCACTCCACCGGTTCCAGCAGGGTCTGCCTGCCGAGCGTCATCATATTCCGTTCATAGGCATGGTAGACCATATACCATTTGCCCGACGGGGACTGCACCAATGTACCGTGACCTTTGGACCACCATTGTTCTTCCGACGAGCGGGTACGGGCAATGGGATTGTACGGCGAGTTCTCCCACGGTCCGTGGATGGAAGCGGAACGCGCCACGACGATCATATGCCCGGTCGGCGGTCCAGCCGTTCCACCCTGCGCAAGGACCATATAGAAGTACTTGCCATGACGCGTGATCTTCGGACCTTCCTGTGAGAAACTCTCCGTGATCCACTCATCCGGGTATTTCCATCCATCGTAGTTCTTCTTCACGGCACCGGCCGTTGCCATTCCATCATCGCGCAGCTGAACATAATGCCCGCCGGAAAGGAAGAGATACCGCTTCCCGTCCTCCCCGACCGCGTGACCGGGATCGATGAGGGATAGTTTCAGATCGACCGGATCGCTCCATGGTCCGGTGATCGCATCGGCCGTGATGACGTAGTTCGAGCGGTAGGTGCCGGTCCTGCCGGGGAAATAGATGAAGTACTTCCCTCCATGCTTGATGAGCTCCGGCGCCCAGACTGAGCCGACATTGGTGAAGAGCGCCGGGGCGAGCGGAGTCCAATTGACAAGGTCGCGGGAATGCCAGATGATGAGTCCCGGATAACTGTCGAACGATGAGAAGGTCATGTAGTAATCATCGCCGTCCTTCAGCAGGGAAGGATCGGGATGGTCGCCGGCGAGGATGGGATTACGGTAGCAGCCGTTGCCGAGGTCCGCCCTCCGCTGACCTTCGAAACCGCTCCCCGCGGGAGCGGCCGTATGCGGTGGGCATCCGTCGAGGTGCTGCTGCGCCGGAAGGTCCGGACCGCAGAGCAGCACGATGACGGTGATGATCGTCTGAAGGACGGATCGGTTCATGGTATGAGTATTCCGGAGTTCACTCGCGCATCAGTTTCTTGTAGCGGATGCGGTGCGGCTGGCTGGCATCGATACCGAGTTTCTTCTTGCGGAACTCCTCATATTCCGAGTAGTTGCCGTCGAACCACTGCACCTGACTCTCCCCTTCGAAGGCAAGGATGTGGGTCGCCACACGGTCCAGGAACCAGCGGTCATGGGAGATCACCACGGCACAGCCGGCGAATTCCGCCAGGGCTTCCTCCAGCGCGCGGAGGGTGTTCACGTCCAGATCGTTCGTCGGTTCGTCCAGCAGCAGCACGTTCGCTTCCTGCTTCATCGTCTTGGCAAGATGGACGCGGTTGCGTTCACCGCCGGAGAGCTGACCGACCAGTTTTTGCTGGTCGCCGCCGGTGAAGTTGAACCGGGCCACGTACGCACGGGAGTTCACCTCGCGCGTACCGAACCGGAGGATCTCCTCCCCGCCGGAGATCTCTTCCCAGATGTTCTTGTTCGGATCGAGAGGACGGTTCTGGTCCACATAGGCCAACTTCACCGTCTCGCCGATGGTGATGGTACCGGCATCGGGCTTCTCCTGTCCGGTGATCATCCGGAAGAGCGTCGTTTTTCCCGCGCCGTTCGGACCGATCACACCGATGATGCCGCCGGGGGGAAGATTGAAGTTCATGTTCTCGTAGAGCAGATTGTCGCCGTAGCCTTTCGCGACATTCTCCGCATTGATCACCACATCGCCGAGGCGCGGACCCTTCGGGATGAAGATCTCGATCTCCTCATTCCGCTTCTCGTGCTCCTCGGAGAGCATCTGCTCATACGATGCGATACGCGCTTTGCTCTTGGCGTGGCGTCCTTTCGGGTTCATCCGGACCCACTCCAATTCCTTCTTCAGCACCTTCTGGCGTTTGGATTCCTGCTTCTCCTCCACCTCCAGCCGTTTCTGTTTCTGCTCCAGCCAGCTGGAATAGTTCCCTTCGAACGGGATTCCTTCGCCGCGGTCCAGTTCCAGGATCCAGCCGGCAACGTTGTCCAGGAAGTACCGGTCATGCGTCACCGCGAGGACCGTTCCCTTGTACTGCGCCAGATGCTGCTCCAGCCATGCGACCGATTCGGCATCCAGATGGTTCGTCGGCTCGTCCAGCAGCAGCACATCCGGTTCCTGCAGCAGCAGCCGGCAGAGCGCCACGCGGCGGCGCTCACCGCCCGAGAGGACGGTGACCGGGGAATCGCCCGGCGGACAGCGGAGGGCGTCCATCGCCTGTTCCAGTTTACTGTCCAGGTCCCACGCACCCATCTGGTCGATCTTCTCCTGCAGCGCCCCCTGTTTCTCCAGCAGTTTGTCGAAATCGGCGTCCGGTTCGGCGAATTTGGCGTTGATCGCTTCGTATTCCTTCAGCAGATTCACGGTCTCCTGCACCCCCTCCTCCACCACTTCCTTCACGGTCTTTTTCGGATCGAGTTCCGGCTCCTGGGAGAGGTAGCCGAAGGTGATCCCCTTCTGGGACTGGATCGTGCCGAGATAATCGGTATCCACGCCGGCGATGATGCGGAGCAGCGTCGATTTACCGGCGCCGTTCAGACCGAGCACGCCGATCTTCGCACCATAATAGAAGGAAAGGTAGATATCCTTCAGCACTTGTTTGTTCGGTTTGTGGACCTTCCCGACACCTACCATGGAGAAAATGATCTTCGTATCGCTCACTGCTGTTCCTTTCGTGTCCGCGTGGAGAATCGATGATGATGAAAATTCGCCGTTGAATATACCGAAAAAATGAATCAAATCGAACCGATTTCCTGGACCGCTGCCGCAGCGCTCCGCGGACCGTACATGTGGGATGTGACACAGCAGCGCGCCGTTACCTTGCTTCTGGCGGTGCAGTTATGTATTTTCTGCAAGAATCTTCCCTTCACATTCGTCCTGATACCCTATGGAACAATCACTGCTCACGGTCGAGAATCTGCGGTTCAATTCCGCCTTCAAATATGTGGCGGATATGAACCTGAATGCCATTCTGAAGATGTGCAAGGAGGAACGGTTCGCCGCGAATACCCAGATCTTCCAGGAGAACACCCGCGGCGAGCGCCTGTACTTCGTGCTGGACGGCCGCATCAAGATCTCCAAAGTGACCAAATACGGAGCGGAGACCGTGCTGGCCTACCTGACCAAGGGGGATTTCTTCGGCGAGATGGAACTGCTGGACGACCAGGTCCGCTCCGCCCGCACCACAGCGGTGGAGCCGACCACCTGCGCCAGCATCAGCAAGCAGGACTTCGACAACATGCTGAAGTCCAACAACATCATCCAGCTAAACATCCTGAAGAGCATGACCAAGCGGCTCCGGAGCGCGGATGCCACCATCGTGAACGAGCTGGACCGGACGGTGGAGATCAGCAAACAGCATATCGCGAAACTGAACATGCTGATCGACGCCGCGAAAACCATCAACTCCTCGCTCGACCTGGACAAACTGCTGGACATAATCCTTGAGACAGCCATCAAGTCGATCGCGGCGGACCGCGGCACCTTGTATCTGGTGGACGAACTGAAGGGCGAGATCTGGTCCAAAGCGCTGCGCGGAACGGAAGTGATCGAGATCCGTCTGCCGCTCGGCAAAGGTCTGGCCGGATATGTGGCGAAGACCGGCGAGATCGTCAACATCCCGGATGCGTACAACGACCCGCGGTTCAATCCCGAAGTCGATAAGAAGTCCGGCTACCGCACCAACAACATGCTCACCATGCCGATGCGGAACCGGGACGGGAAGATCATCGGCGTCTTTCAGATGCTGAACAAGAAAGGGGGCCCGTTCACTCCGCAGGATGAGGAGTTCCTGAACGCCCTCTCCATCCACGCCTCCGTTGCCATCGAGAATGCACGCCTGGCGCAAGAGATGGTGCAGAGCGAGCGGCTCTCCGCCGTGGGACGGATGGCAAGCACCATCATCCACGACATCAAGAACCCGATGGGGACGCTCCGTGTCTACGCGCAGGTGATGAAGAAGAAAGGGGGCAACGAGGAAGTCTCCAAACTGGCGGACGAGATGATCCATCAGGTGGACCGGTTCGTGAACATGGCGCAGGAGATCCTGGACTTCAGCAAAGGGGTCAGCTCCACCAACATGGAAGAGGTGCAGTTCGAGGATGTGATGGAAGGGGTGCTGCTCTTCATCGAGAAGGACCTGACGAAGAACAACGTCAAGTTGGACAAACGGCTCGCCTTCAAGGGGAAAGTGAAACTGGACCAGGACAAGATGGTCCGCGTGTTCTATAATATCGCGAGCAACGCGCGGGATGCGATGCCGCAGGGCGGCACACTCATCGCCGCGACCGAGGATATCGGCGGAATGGTGAAGATCGAGTTCATCGACAGCGGTACCGGTATGCCGGAAGAAGTGAAACGCCGCATCTTCGAACCGTTCGTCACCTACGGCAAGAAGCACGGCACCGGTCTCGGCATGTCGATCGTGAAGAAAGTGGTGGACGACCACAAAGGAAAGATCGAGATCGAAAGCGAGATGGGGAAAGGGACCACCATCCGCATCATGCTGCCGACGCTGCAGGCATAGGAACGCAGCGATAAACGAATATCATCCTTGAACGACAAAACCCGGACCATGGTCCGGGTTTTGTCGTTCAAGGATGGCTTACTTCTTATTTCACATCACGGCAACTGTGCCTTCACCGCTTCCGCTGCCGCATATCCGCTCTGCACCGCTCCTTCGATCGTTGCAGGGAGTTTCGTGTCAGTCCAGTCCCCCGCCAGGAAAAGATTGCGCACAGCTGTCGTGTGCGGCGGCCGGACCTTCTCGCTCCCTACCATCGGAGAGAATGTCGCCCGTTTCTCTTTGATCACCAGGGAGTGGATCACCCGCGCCAGCGGCGCGGCGGGATAGAACCGCTTCAGTTCACCGGTCGCCAGCTGCACGATCTCCTCCTTCTCCATCTCCGCCATCGCATGCGCACCGCTCACCACCAGGGCAAGGTACATCAGGGTGCTCTTCCGTTCGGGATAGATGCGGGACTTGTTGAAGACCCAATGGATCGGCGAACCGGTGAGCGCGGCGATCCGCTCCTGGACGAAGTGTGCATCGAACCAGAGATGGATGGTGACGATGGGGGACGAGACGAGTCTTTCGAGGTGCGTCAGTCCGACCGCCTCCCCGCTTCCGAACACCTTCGGAATATCAAAGTATGGTACGGCGGAGATCACGGTACGGGGCTGTACGTCGAGGCCGCCGGTGAGCCGGACACTCTTCACTGCACCATTCTCCATCCTCACCTGTTCCGCCGCGGTATTCAGGAGCACTGTGCCGCCGTGCCGCTGCAGGAACTCCGCTGCGCCGTCAACCAGCACGCTGCTCAGACCGCGCAGCGGCAGCACCAGCGAGGAGTTCATCCTGCTGCCGAGGAACGCCGAGCGCAGCACCTTCAGGAAGAGCGCCGCCGTGATGCGGTCTGTGGCGTCGTTCAGTGCACCGATGGCAATGATATCCCACAGTTTCGTCCTGTTCGCGTCGGACTGTCCGCGCGCATCGAGCCATTGCCGGACGGTGACGGAACGGAGGTACGGATCGGAATCAGGGTCCCGGAAGAGCAGGTCGGGACCGATACGGAGGAGCGCCAGCCGGTCGGAGAGGGAAAGATGGCCGAGACGGAGCAAACCTCCCAGCACATGCAGCGGTGCCGGGAACGGCATGGTGCGGAGAGTGGTCGGCAGCCGATCGGGATGGCGGAAGACGATCTCCAGGTCCCGCTGGCCGAGAAAGCCGGCCACCGGACTAAGGGCGTGTACCTTGCGCCCTGTGGCGGTGGCCACGCTGGCAAAGAGCGTCAGCGCTCCGGTGCCGGAAGGCGTCTTTTCCTTCCCGAAGAAGGTGACCATCGACCCGTCTGCGGTCGCACCGATCATGGGCAGGAGACCCGCGAACTGGCCCGGGCTCGCGACGACGCCATTGCTGATGGGTTGAACTGTTCCTCCCTCCACAATCGCGATGGCAGGGCCTGAGAGGCCGGCAAACTGCCCGGAAAGCAGGACGACCCGTCCTCCGTTCAACGCCACCGGCCTGAGCACGTCATCGGCGTCGCCCAAAAGCGCCCCGTCGTCGTCCTGCAGCGCGTTGAGCTCGATGACAAACCGGCCCGTCACTCCGGCGCCGGTTCCCACGTAGAAGACCGATCCGTCGTCGCTGACCGAGGGGAAGTCCAGCAGGCCAGTCAGATCGATGTCGGAGGTAAATATGCCCGATGGAGAAGGAGTGAATTCGTCGACGCCCACTTTGGCGAGCACGTCGAAAGTGCCGGGCTGACTCCCGCGATAGCGGCGCAGCTCGCGGATGCCGCTGACCTCAGCCACGACAATGACTTGGCCGGCATTGTCGATCCAGACCGTCTCTCCGAACGCAACTCCGCTCCCCAGCGCAACCAGGGTCCCGGTCTGGCTGAGCGCGAAGAGGCCATTCCCGGACGAGAACGCCACCACGCCGTTGTCGTTCAGAGTGGGACCTGGAAGGATCTGGTCGATGGCGCCGGCCTGAGTCGAGCTGACGACGGTGAAGGTGTAGCTGCTGTTCGTGCCGCCGGCCACGAAGGCGTCGAGGGCATCCGGCCCAGCGGCATTGCCCGGCGGCTGCTGAGGCCGGGCCGATAGCAGTCGCACCGCTTGCGCTTCGTTCGCACCGGAGA
>JABWAK010000119.1 GCA_013361065.1 Bacteroidota bacterium | reverse complement strand
GGTCACTCCCTGTTTTGATTTCTCCGCCGCCGTGATGAGCGCTTTGGAGTTCCGGTCGATGATGCGGGTCCGCTCCACCGGATCGGTCGTATCCGCGATACCGGCCAGCACCTCGGCCGACACATCGCGGTACGAATCGATGATACGCGCGGTGAGTCCTTTGGCCGGGATCTCCTGTTCGCGGCTCCGGGCGACGAACCCGTTCGTCACGTAATCGTTCTGCACGGTGCTCACCTGCTGCACCGCACCGAACACACAATGATGGTTGGTGATGATGAGCCCTTCCGCCGAGATGAACGAAGCACTGCATCCCCCCACGTTCACACTGGCATCCACCAGGCTGGTGCCGTTCGGGTTATAGATATCCTTCGCGGTCACTTTGAACCCTTTCTTCTTCAGATCCAGCTTGTGGATCTCGGAGAGCGGGTACATCCCCTCGTCGGACAGCAGCAGGGAGACAGCACATAACAATAGAACGATCTGTTTCATCGGAACTCCTTTTGGGATGATGGACGGTCTGTGCAGGAAGATACAGATAGTTAAGAAAAGATGAAAAGCGGATTTTGTCCGTTGCACAATATTGAGTATACTTCGCTGACGAACGATGGACACTGCATCCAACAAACGATGGTTCCTGCCCCTGCTGATGCTCAGCGTTGTGCTGAGCCGGCTGCCGCTGCTCTTCAACGGGTACGGGACCGACGGTGATGCATGGCGCGTAGCCCTTACCGCCCGCACATTGTGGGAGACCGGTCTCTACGAGATCTCCCGTTTCCCGGGATACCCCCTCTATGAACTTCTGCTCACACCGGTCATCGCCGTCGGCGGACCGGTCGCCTCGAACGTTGCCACGCTGCTGATCTTTCTTTGTTCCATTCTGCTCTTCCGCCGCATCCTGCAGTTCTGGGGAACACCGCATCAGGAGGCGCTCCTCATCCTCTATGCGTTCCTTCCGCTGCTGTGGAAAAATTCCGCCGTGACGATGGATTACATATGGGGACTCACCGCCATCCTCGGCTCATGCTTGTTCCTGCTTCGCGGCAGAATTGCTCTGGCGGGCCTGCTGCTCGGTCTTGCCGCCGGGATGCGGCCGACCCACATCATCTTCATCCTACCGCTGCTGCTTCTGATCCCCTCACCGCGCAATGGGGGCAGTGTTCGGTTCGCAGGAACTGCAGTCATTACAATGGTCCTATCGTTCGTCCCGGCATTCCTGTCACCGTCGTACTCTGTGATGGCAGCGGAGTTCTTCACGAGAACGACCGGACGGTGGACCATGACTTCCATCGCTGCGTTCTTATACCGCATCGTCTTCGCTGTCGGTCCGCTCGGCTTAGCCGCACTCGGATATTTTCTGATCCGGCACCGCAACGAACTGCAGCAACAGTTCTCCCGCCTTACCTTTCGCGTTCCTGCCGCGATGGTCTTGACTACGGTGGTACTGTTCGTTCTGCTGCCGGATGAACGGGAGTATCTGATCCCGGCACTTCCGTTCCTGCTCATCGCATCGGCCACCATGTTGAGCAAGAAAGAATTGCTGATCACCGGGATCCTCCTGGTCTCCTTTGCGTTCATCACTCCCGATGTTATCGACCACGCTTCCGGTCGCCGGACGTTCGCGCCGTCCATCCAGTCCGGGGTCGTGGTCCGCGAGTACCGTGAACGGGAGGCACTGCGGGAAGATATCCGTGCGGTCGCGGCGGTGCCGCTCCCTGATTCCTCCATTGTCATGGTCGGAATGGGGCCGCAGTTCTGGATGCAGGCGCCGGACCTGATCCGCGATGCGGCGATGACGGAGCGCTTGCAGCAGGAGAGCGCCCGGTCCATCCACGGCGCTGAGCGATGGTATGTCTATGCGTTGAAACGTCAGGAAATGGAGGAATTCCGCCGGAAGGGATACCGGTTGTATTACTGGGGGGTGATGGGGGGATTCCTGAACACGTTCATCGGCTATAACCTTGCCGATGAACGTGTGGAACCGATCGGGAATCAGCAGCCGTAGGTCATTTCGAGACCAGGTCCCGAACCATATTGGTGGTCGACCGGAAGTCGATCTTCCCGCTTCCCATCTGCGGCAGGTCCGGAATGACGACGAACTGCTTCGGCAGGGCGATGTTCGGCAGCTGTTCGCTCATCTTCTTCAGCACTTCCTTCTCATCGATCGGATGCGTGATCGCCGCGACGATCTTCGCCCCTTTCGTCTGGTCCGGGATCTCCACCACACAGACCTTCGTCTCCGGCGGCAGCAGTTTCTCGAGCACATCCTCCACTTTGATCAGCGAGATCATCTCGCCGCCGATCTTCACGAAGCGTTTCAGGCGTCCTACGTGCCACAGGTAGCCTTCCTCATCCTTCCATCCCATATCGCCGGTATCGTACCAGCCGTGTCGGAACGCCAGTGAGGTGTTCTCGAAGTCGTCGAAATACCCTTTCATCACATTGTCCCCTTTGACCAGGATCTTTCCGGTCTCCCGCACACCGCATTCCTCGCCGGTCTCATGGTTCTCGATGCGGAGCTGCACGCCGGGAAGCATCCTGCCGACGCTGCCGGGACGGTTGTGGGTGGGAGTGTTCAATGCCAGACCGGGAGCGGTCTCGGTGCAGCCGTACGCTTCCAGGATGACCTTGTTGTGTTTCTCCGTGAACGCTTTCCGCAGCGCATCCGGACACTTGTCCGCACCTGCCAGGATGATGCGGCAGGAGTCGTAATCCCCCGGATTCGATTTGCTGAGATACCCCCAGAAGAAACTCGGCGTGCCGGCGAAGATGGTCACTTTCTCTTCACGGATGGCATCGTTCACCCCTTTGAAATCGAGCGGGTTGGCATAGGTCACCACGGTCATCCCGCTCCAGATGGGGAGCCACAGGTGGGCTGTCTGTCCAAAGGAATGGAACATCGGGAGATTACCCAGCATGACATCCTTGTCGCTGACCTCAAGTACCTGTTCCAGACTGGTAAGATTGGCAGAGATGTTCTTGTGGGAGAGCTGGACCGCTTTCGGCTCCTTCTCGCTGCCGCTGGTAAAGAGGATCACCAGGTTGTCGTCGTCCGTTCCCTGCGCCACGCTCTTCTTGAGCAGCGAGGCAGGCAGTTTGGAGCGGAGGGCGGCCTGCAGTTTATCCACCACGGAGATGCTCTCCATCAGGTCCTCCAGGAAGACCATCCCGGGCACCACGGGGCACTGGATCTTCTCCAGCAGTGCTTTGGAGGTGAGGATGGTCTTGAACGCCAGTTTCTTCTGTGCGAACTCGCAGTTCTGGGCGGCCATCGTGGAATAGTTGATCATCACCGGGACCCGGCCGCTCATCAGGGACGCCATCGAAGCAAGGATGCAGCCGGCCGACGTAGGCACCATGATGCCGATGAATCCTTTGTCGTACTTCTGGAGCTTTTCCGACAGGATCAGTGAGGCGATCAGGGCGCGGGAATAGGTGATGCGGCGGTTCGTGGTCCGGTCGATGATGTACATCTTCTCGCCGAATTGTTTCGCCGTATCGATGAACTTGTGATGCAATAACATAGGGTCTGCTCCTTGATTGGTGGTCCGGTGTGGGGAAAATGTAGCGCATCCCCCGTCAAAAAGCAACGCGGCTTTTTTTTTGACCTTTTTTCTTTCCCCTCCTCTTGACATCGCAATTAAATTATTTATATTAATAAAGTGATTTACCTTATTTATTTAGGTTAATCTATTTATTATATATTCTTTTAAGGTTAATCACTCGATCTACCGAAATATGTAAAAAAACCGGGCCGCCGACACGCAGCGGCCGTCATCAATGGGCCTCATCCTACAGGATGGACGGCGGTTGAATGAGCGCTTCTCATCCCCTGCACGCACGTTCACCATTATCCATCATTCATCGGAGGTCCTATGAAACACAGCATGATCATCTTGTCCATCCTTCTGCTCGGCTGCGCAACGGCCGAGGCCCAGTTCAAATTCGGCGGCGACATTTACAGCCGGTACATCTGGCGCGGCGTCGATTACGGCAACGCTCCCAGTTTCCAGCCCGCTGTCACCTATACCGCAGGCGGGTTCTCCGTCGGCACGTGGGCAGCGTACAGTATCGGCTCCAGCAGGACCGATACAGTGACCGGTGCTGCAACGGTATTCGCCGAGCACGACCTCTGGGCGAGTTACGGTCTGGTGACCGATGCCGGTACTTTCACTCTATTATACACGGACTATTACTATCCCAGTGCCGGGCTGAAATATTTCGACTTCAAAGGTACCGGCGGAGCCCATGTGCTGGAGCTCGGCGCCGGATACACCGGCACGGAATCGTTCCCGGTCTCGGTGACCGCCTACTATAACTTCCATAACGATGCGGACAAATCCGTGTACATCCAGGCCTCGTATCCCTTCACCATCGAAGCGGGGACGCTGACCGCATTCGTCGCCGGGACCCCGGCCAAGAGCGCATGGTACGTCAGCACGGATGCCGCCATCATCAACGCCGGCATCACGCTGACCCGCACCGTGAAGCTCTCCGAGACCTTCTCGCTGCCGCTGACCGCATCCTACATCCTCAATCCGCATGTGGAACAGAGCTATCTGATCCTCGGGATCTCATTGTAAACACACCAACCACCTTTTCATTCTCTTATAGGAGTCATCACTGATGGAAACAAAAGTTGTCGTCGATACACTCTGGGTACTGATCACCGGCATGCTGGTGTTCTTTATGAACCTGGGATTCGCCCTGGTCGAATCCGGGTTCGCCCGATCCAAGAACACGGTGAACATCCTCTCGAAGAACTTCATCGTCTTCGCCGTCTCCTCTCTCGCGTTCTGGGTGATCGGCTGGGGCTTCATGTTCGGTAACGGCAGTCCGTTCATCGGACTGGAAGGGCTCTATGGTGTGAGCGGGGCCGACAACAGTCCGGCCTCCGGCGATGCCTATGCCGGTGTCTATTCCGCCATGAGCTGGGCGACCGTTCCGCTGATGGCGAAGTTCTTCTTCCAGCTCGTCTTCGCCGGGACCGCTGCGACCATCGTCTCCGGTGCCGTTGCCGAGCGGATCAAGTATCTCTCATTCATCATCTTCTCCTTCATCCTGGTGGCATTCCTTTACCCTGTCACCGGTCATTGGATCTGGGGCGGCGGTTGGCTGGCAGCAGCAGGTTTCTGGGATTTCGCCGGTTCCACGGTCGTTCATTCCGTCGGAGGCTGGGCGGCACTGGCCGGAGTGATCGTCCTCGGTCCCCGCATCGGGAAGTTCAAGGACGGCAAGGTTCAACCCATCCCCGGACATAATATGACCTCTGCTGTCACAGGTGCACTTATCCTGTGGCTCGGCTGGTTTGGCTTCAATCCCGGCAGCACGATGGCCGCGGATCCTGAGGCGATCTCCCGCATCGCCATCACCACCAACAGTGCCGGTATCGCCGGACTCCTCTCGTCCACTGCGGTCGCATGGCTCGTTCTGGGAAAACCGGACCTGAGCATGACGATCAACGGGCTGCTGGCAGGTCTGGTCGCCGTCACTGCGCCCTGTGCATTCATCAGCGTGGAAAGTTCGCTCATCATCGGCGCCATCGCCGGCATCATCGTGGTGTTCGCCGTGATCGGCTTCGATAAGGCCAAACTCGATGATCCGGTCGGTGCACTCGCCGTCCATCTCGCGAACGGAGTCTTCGGCACGATCTGCGTCGGTCTGTTCGCTCAGGACCAGTTCATGCCCAATACGACCGGCAACGGACTCTTCTTCGGCGGCGGCACCTCATTGCTTGTTGCTCAGCTGACCGGTGTGGCTGCGGTCGCCGCATTCACGTTCGTCATTTCGTATATCGTTTGGTATCTGCTGAAGGTCACCATGGGTATCCGTGTGTCGGAGAAGGAGGAACTCGAAGGACTGGACATCGGCGAGCATGGGATGGAAGCCTATCCGGATTTCAAGAAATAAGGCGTTAAAGTGTCCATTGATTTTCTCTCTCCGGTTCATTAGTATGGTAGTGACACCGGAACTATCCAGCATCGAACTCATAACACCACACTGAAGGAACATCCATGAAAAAAATTGAAGCGATCATCCGTCCCCACAAACTCGACGAAGTGCGCGAAGCGCTGCAGGAAGCAGGGTTCCGCGGATTGACCGTCACCGAGGTGAAGGGGTACGGACGGCAAATGGGCCACAGTGAGATCTACCGCGGCTCCGAGTACACCATCAACTTCCTGCCCAAGACCAAGATCGATATCGTCTGCGCCGATGGTGCCATGGACAAGGCGATCGATATCATCCTGAAACATGCCAAGACCGGCGAGGTCGGTGACGGCAAGATCTTCGTCTCATCCGTGGAAGAGGTCATCCGCGTCCGGACCGATGAGACGGGTGAGGCCGCTGTGTAAACGGTCACAAACCGATAAAAATCCATTGTTCATTGGGGTTTTTGAAGGTGCCGGGGCAAAAATGTACTTGCGTCTAAATTCGAAAGCATCTATTTTTGACTTGCAATGAACAGTAACACCGTTGATGCACTTGAAATGCCCCCGCTGCAACACAGCAGGGTTGTTATGCGCTCCTGATGCTCAGAAGAATCTTGCTGAACAACAGAGGATCGGCAAACACAATATTCCGGAGATGAACGGAATGCAAGGAAGTGGCACCAATGCCGGTGGTACCCTCACCGATGAAAACATCCAGTGGGGTTTTTTTGAAACAACATAGAGGAGCTTCCTATGGAAACAGGTACCGTGAAGTGGTTCAACAACGCCAAAGGGTACGGATTCATCTCCCGGGAGAACGGTGAGGATGTGTTCGTGCACTATAAGTCGGTTGTTGGCGACGGTTACAAGACGCTGAACCAGGGTGATAAGGTCCAGTTCGAGGTGGAAAAAGGACCGAAGGGCCTTCAGGCAGCGAAAGTCTCCAAAGCGTAACAACGCTATTACTGTCCAACGAACCCTTGCAACTCTGCAGGGGTTCGTTGTTTTTAAATGCGCCCGGATCCGGAATCGATGGTCCGCTTTCTGCCGCGCACCCCTCCTCACTTTTGCACGGAGTACTCCTCATGAAACACATCCTGCTGTCCCTGCTCCTCGCCGTTACCGTCACAACCGCACAATCCGATCCACCTGCCGATGCGGTTGCAGCTACGGCCTCTGCATCCGAATGGAAGCACACACTTGTTACCGGACTCACGGTCACACAGGTCTCCTACACCGACTGGTCGCAGGGCGGTGAGAATGCACTTGCGTACACGCTGAGCGTCGATGGGAAATCGGTCATGGATCGCACGATGACGAACTGGAGCAATTCCTATAAGCTCGCATACGGGCAGACGCGCCTCGGATCCAAGGGGCTGCGAAAGACCGACGACAAGATCGAGCTGGAGAGTGTGCTCACGTACAAACTCGGCACTGCCGTCAATCCGTATGCCTCCGCAACCTTCAAATCCCAGTTCGCGGACGGATTCAAGTATGATGATGCCACGAACACCAGCACGAAGACCTCCTCCGCGCTCGATCCGATGTATCTGACGCAGGCGGTCGGCGTCGGCTATCAGCCGCTCGCTCAGGTGAAGACCCGTCTCGGCGCCGCTGTCCGTGAAGTGCTCTCCGATGCCTTCGGTTATGCGGATGACGCCGCCACCGCTGCCGTGGAACGGTCACGGGTCGAAGGAGGAATCGAGTCGGTCACGGATATCGAAGTGAAGATCGAAGAGAACACCCTGTTCACCTCCAAGCTCGAGATGTTCGCACCGTTCAACAACATCGATGTGGTGGTCCTCCGGAGCGACAACACCATCTCCTCCAAAGTGAGCAAGTATGTGGTGGTGGTCTTCAACGTGCAATTGATCAACGACCGCAACATGGGGACGGCACGGACACAGATCAAGGAAGGACTGGCGCTCGGTCTCTCCTACACTTTCCTGTAGACACAGCGATCCTGAAAGGAGCTGCATCATGGCAAAGGAATTCCTCGCGTTCCTGCAGAAGTATGGCGTGATCGGACTTGCGATCGCGGTGGTGATCGGCGGTAAGGTGAATGCGTTCGTCTCGGCGACCGTCTCCGACCTCATCATGCCGGTGATCGGCATCTTCATCCCGCAGGGGGAATGGCAGACCTGGGTGCTGACGCTGGGGCCGCTGAAACTGGCCATCGGTCATTGGCTGGGGGCCACTATCGATTTCGTGATCGTGGCCTATATCGTCTTCGCGTTCACGAAATTCGTGCTGCGGGAGGATGCGGTGAAATAGCGGGAAGGAACAACCAATGACGCCCCGGGATATGAAGGTCCCGGGGCAGTCCGGTCAGAATTCCACGCTCGTTCCGATCACCGGGAAGAAGGAGAATTGATAGATGGTGTTCCGTGTGCCGTCACTGAGATACTGGTAACCGGCAACGTTCGCACGGTTGTACACGTTCTGTAACGCCACCACCATTACAATATTGTACCCCTCGTTGTGCCATCGGCTGAGCCATTGCAGGTCCAGACGGTGATAGTCCGGATACCGCTCCCCGTTCACCTGTTGCGACTCCATCCACGTTCCTTTCGACCACGTGATCCCCCCTTCCCTCCGCTGGATGTTGGGCGTGAACTCCCTGCGCGTGTACGGTTTGCCGGATGAGTACCGGAACCGGACGCTGAATTCCATATCATCCGAGAGCGGCAGCAGCATGGACGGATACTTGAGATAGGCCGGAGCAGCGTCGAGCCACGAACGGACATCATGCACCACCTGTCCCCCCACCAGCGTCATCAGGAACGGGAAGTCATAATCCGACGGGTACTCCCCCTGATTCACCGGTGCGAATCCCGGCAGATCGAGACGCGGGTCCTTCGTGACGGTCCTGGAATACGACAGGGAGAGCGTCCCGTAGAAATTCTCCACCTGCTTCTGCTGGATGAACAGTTCGATCCCCTGCGATGTTCGCTCACCCACGCTGCGCCGAAGGTCGGAGCGGAATGTCGGATCTGCCGAGCGGATGAACTCTTCGGTGACCGGGATCCGGTCGTACGACTTCGCATACACCTCCAGCGTCCCTTTCAGTCCGTCCCCCATCAGATGTTCGATGCCGACCACCACATGCCGCGCATGGGCGTTCTCCAGGAACCGGTTCTTGTCGGTGCCGGCATTGTCCCCGTAGAACGGAAGGGAGAGTGTCTGATAGTACTCCCCGTACGCCGCATTGATGCGTGTGACCAACGGTACCAGTTCGTAGGAGATGTTCAACCGCGGACTGACCGTCCCTTTCTTCGAGTAGGTGAAATAGTCATAGCGGACGCCGACCGTGGCCGATAACCGCTCCGTCACCGTCATCCGGTCGCTGATATAGGCGCCGGCTTTGAACTCCTCACCGAATCCGAGCGACCGGTTCACCCGTCCGTTCACGAATGTGGACTGGGGTATCTCGAACATTCCGTCCCCGTTCAGATCGAACCGCAGTGTATCGGAATTGAAGTAGATATCATTCTTGAACGTTGCGGTGGTCTGCAGCTGACCTCCGGTCATCAGTTCATGGTCCGTATGGAGGTGATAGAGGAGATCGAACTTCGCACCCACCTGCCGCTCCTGTGACCGGTTGATGAAGACAGCATTGCTCAGCAGTTTCTGAAAGGAGACGACCTTCCCGGCCGCATCGTACCGGCGATCGGTGAAATCCTCGGTGACCTCCACATCATAGTTGTTCCCGATCAGGAAGAGCGAGAACAGCGAGTAACCGTCCGATCCGTACAGGGAACGCAGCGTCGCACCGGCTGCGAACTGCCGCGTGACCACATCGACGTTCTCCACGCCGGTGGAGTCATGCACATTCCGCTTCTGCTCATTGGTCTCCTCCGGCTCTCCTTCGATCAGGATCTTATCATCGCCATAGATTCCGTTCACGATGAGTTTCTGGGTCGGCGAGATCTCGTAAGTGACCTTGGACTGCAGGTCATAGTATTTCGGGATCGCCGTGATACCGAGTGCCGTGATCCCGACGATCTGATCCAGCGTCTCCAGGAAGCTTTGCCGTGCGGAGAGGATCCAGGTCCCCTTGCCGCCCGCGAAACCTCCTTCGAACACACCACCGGCTCCGGCAAAGTGGGCAAGACCGCTCCCGGCGAACGTCCGTTCCTTGTCCCCTTCCCTCAATGAGATATCCATGACGGAAGAGAGTTTATCGCCGTAATTCGCAGGGAATCCGCCGGTGGAGAAACGGATATCCTCGATAAGATCGACATTGACCATGTTGATCGGACCGCCGGAATTGAACTGGTTCGGATAGTGGTTCGTGGTCGGGATCTCGATGTGGTCCATCACCGTGAGATTCTCGTCCGGACTTCCTCCGCGGACGATCAATTCGTTACTCTGATCATTGCTGTTGGCCACACTTGGCAGGTTCTGGACGATCCGCTGCATATCCATGGCGGAGCCGGGGGAACGCTTCACCTCTGCACCGTTCAATCCGATCGTGGAGACCGGCGCGATGCTCCCTTCGCTCGCGAAATAATCCGCCTTCACCTCCACCTCTCCCACCTCGACCGCTTCCTCGTTCATGCGCATCTTCACCTTGGTGCTGCGGCCGGTCGATACCACCACGTTGGTCAGCACGGATTGCTGGTATCCGATGAGCGTTGCCCGAAGACTGTACTCGCCCACCGGAACATTCACGATCATGAACATTCCCGAACCATCCACGGTGGCGCCTGTTCCGGGACGCTCGACGATGATGATGTTCGCCCCGACCAGCGGCTGGTTCGTGGTGCCGTCGATGAGCTGCCCCTGAATGGAACCTGTCCGTTCTTTCTCTTGAGCTGTGGTCAATTGCACTAACAATAACAATACAATAATCCTGGCAAGCATGGTACGATCCTACGATTGGAATGATCTGATGATAGTCATTGGTGTCCGGCCGGTCCGTGTTTGCTGCGGAACCATTCAACCGTACGGTACAGCGATTCATCCAGCGGTGTCGGTCCGAAACCGAATGTGTTCTGGAATTTGGATGCATCCACGATGAAGGGCTGCGTGAACTGGTACATCATTTCCACGGTCTCCCGTGCTGCCGGGATGAACAATCCTCCCAGGCGCATCATGAATGTACCCATGGCTGAATAGTC
>JABWAK010000118.1 GCA_013361065.1 Bacteroidota bacterium | reverse complement strand
ACTCAATGGGAATGTGACTCATTCGATATCCTGGCAACACGTAGAGCGTTGATCGCTGATGTCGTTCTTGTTGTTCATATTCTCTCTCGCTCTATTATCATGGCAGAGCGAGCAGGGTGTAATTTGTCTCTTGACTTTTTACTTATTAAAGAGGTTGGGCAGGCGATAAGTATCATTTTAATAATAAAAGCTTTCTAGATTTAACAAAGTTGGAAGTACTTAATCGATAAATATACACTCCACTAGATAAATCTTGAGCATTCCAAACAACTGAATATTTACCTGCCATTTTCAATTCAGATATCAGCGATTTAATTCTATTTCCCAAAAGATCGTAAACTTCTAAAATTACTAAACCCTCTTGCGGAATAGTAAATCTAATTGTTGTTCTAGGATTAAATGGATTGGGATAATTCTGATCTAAATAGTAATCAATGATTTGATAATTATCATTTTGCAAAACAGAAGTTAGAATTTCAGAAGTTGAATCTATATGAAAAGGGTCAAGATATATTGATTGGAATAGCCGAATATTTGAATTATTAGATAAGTTAAACGAATACCCTTTTTTTCCATCAGGACCTATAAATAACGTTCCAATGCCTCCTTTACCTCCATCTCCCGCTATTAATTCTGATTGTTCAACAATAACATTTTTAGAGTTAGTTAGTAATATTGCGTCTCCACCATCTCCTCCCGAAGTAGCGTATCCAGTTACGGCGTAACCATCGTTTCCTTTCCCGCCAATACATTTTACTCTATATAAACTAACATTAGCTGAATTGCTAACAAAGAGACCAGGTGCTCCAGTCTTATAATCAGAACGAGTCCCAGATTCTATATCAACATTAGCCAATTTGATACTATTACAATTCTTAATTGTAACTGATAAACCGCGACCTTTTGTAACAATATTTTTAATAATAACATCGGAAGCATCGTTTATATCCAGCATAGCGATTTTGCTTGTATCTTTTTCAAGCAATATTGGTCGAATCGAATCATTTCCAATTATCACTACGGACTTAGAAATATTCAAAGTTTCAAAATAGGTTCCAGAATCAACAATAATAGTATCACCAATATTAGCAATGTTTATTGCATCTTTAATATTTTCTTTGTCTTTCGGAACAAATATCTTGTTTGCAATAGAATTGAATAATGGCAGCAATAAAAAGATCAAAAGGATTTTAATTTTCATATAGAATCCTCCAAAACAATAGAATGATTGTTTCGCCTGCCTAACATGTGATTAGATAGAATAATTCTATATAATCTCCTCAATCGGGTATTATATAGAATTATTGAGGCCGGACTTCTCACTCGTAAGAACGATCCACCCTTGCTTTTCACCCAATGTACTCCCTTCTCCCCTGTACAGCAACGCGGTGGGGGAAATATACCTCAAACAGCAATCGATTCTTGTAGGGAAAAGCGAGGGTTTGGTCCGGTTATTGATTGCGGATGGAAGACGAAAAGGGGCGCAGGGTGCGCAGGCGGCGAGACTCAGGTCTTCTGGAGTTTTTTCTTGGCCGCCGGGAAGAGGATGTTGTTGAGGATGATGCGGTAGCCGGGACTGTTCTTGTGCAGGTTCAGGTCGGTCGGCGGGTCCCCCACGGCATGCTGATAATCCTCCGGATCGTGCCCGCCGTAGAAGGTGAACGTGCCCCGCCCGACGTTGCCGTGGATGTAGCGCACTTCGTCCGTCCCCTCCCGCTCGCCGAGCGTGATCACTCCCGGTTTGATGAGCGACCGCTTGAACATGGTGGTCTGTCCCATGAACCCTTTCAGGATGTTCACATGGTTCTGCGTGAGCATGGTCGGCACCGGATCGTACTTGGCGGAGAACTCGAAAAGGGTGAAGTAGTCGCTGTTCGGGTCGCGGAGCGGCACCGGATCGCTGGGGGGATTGTCGATATCGGAGTACTCGTAGCGGAGCGGGTTCATCTCCAGGGTGAAATCTCGGAAGGCGAAACTCCGGCTGAAATCGAGCTTCTGCTGTGCGTTCCGGTCCGCCGGGTCGCCGTCGAACATGCTCTCGGCAATATCGGTGTTCTCCGCCGCCAGAGCGATGTCGTAACTGTCCGTGGCCGCACACATCGCGAACATGAACCCGCCGTTCGCCACATAGTCCCGGATGGCCCGCGCGACCGCCTTCTTCTGCTCGGAGACCTTCCGGAACCCGAGCTCCCGCGCCGTCTTCTCGTAGCTGAGCTGCTGCTCGATGTACCACGGTGAGTTGCGGTGGGAGGCGTAGAACTTGCCGTACTGACCGGTGAAATCCTCGTGATGCAGATGCAGCCAGTCGTATTCGGACAGCTTCCCCTGCAGCACCTCGGGGTCCCACAGCTTGGTGTACGGGATCTCGGCATACTCCAAAGCGAGCGTCACCGCATCGTCCCACGGCTTGAAGCCCGGCGGCACATAGACCGCCACCTTCGGCGCCTTCTCCAGCCGGACCACATCCATATTGGTGTTCTCGCCGGCGATCTCGCCGAGGATCTGCGCCGCGGCGGCGCCGCTGATCTGTTCGAATGCCACACCGCGCACCCGGCATTCGTTCGCCACCAACGCCACATTGTCCACCATGAACGAACCGCCGCGGTAATTCAGCAGCCAGTCGATCTCCACCCCCTTCTCCAGCGTCCAGAACGCGATGCCGTACGCCTTCAGGTGGTTGCTCTGCTGCAGGTCCATCGGAATGAGGATCTTCTGCTGCGCACCGGCAGCGGAGAGGAGGAGGAACAGGAGTGTGAGGATGGTCCGCATGGGATAACGTACGAAGTTTACGGGTCATCCTCAAGAAGGAAACCGTGCGAAGGTTCACATACGGTGACTGTCACCTACACTGAACGCGTTTGTATTGGTGACAGTCACCGTATATATTAGCCGCGATGGGTCATCGCGGCGTTTGGTTTGCGCATGGCCGGGATGGACCATCCCGGCTACATCGTTCGGATTATTGCTGCCGTCACTCTGAACGAGCCGTCGGTCCTTGATGTGAGTGAACCTGCCCGCTTGCACTGATGTATTTTCGCGGCAGGCGGGGAGTCTGCCTGGCATATTCCAAACAGATTCTTCGGTCGCACTGAAAAGAAACACCTGCTCCCTCAGAATGACGTGATGGAGAGAAACCTTGCGATAGTTCACATGCTGTGACTGTCACCGTATTCAAAGGTTGTCAAACTGTAGCCGCGATGGGTCATCGCAGCGTTTGGTTTGCGCATGGCCGGGATGGACCATCCCGGCTACATCTGTCAATTCTTTGTTGCAGAGGTGACAGTCACCGATTCACCGTCAGGCCGTGGCCAGCGAGAAGCCGCCGGAGGACTGCTTCGGTGCGAACGCCGCAGCAGTGCTCTTGGTGATGTATCCGTGCTTCACCGCGAAGCCGTACAGCTTCTCCTGCATCGCCTTGCGGGCGCGGTGCAGGCGCGAGCGGACGGTGCCGAGCGGTATCTCCAGGATCTCCGCGATCTCCTCGTAGGTCATCTCCTCCAGGTCGGAGAGGATGATGATGGTGCGGAACTCCTCGTTCAGCGATTCCATCGCCCGCACCACATCGTCCCCGAGCATATTGTCGTACATATCGTGCCGCATGTCGGTGACCGGCGCACTCTCCGCCTTCAGCAGGTCCACATACTCCTCCACCTCGTTGTACTCCACCTGCTCCGGCGTACGGCTGCTCTTCCGGTAGTTGTTGATGAACGAGTTCTTCAGGATGCGGAAGAGCCATGCCTTGGCGTTCGTGTCGGACTGGTATTTGTCGATGAACCGGTAGGCCTTCAGATAGGTATCCTGGATGAGGTCTTTCGCATCATCCTCATTGTTCGTCAGCCGCAGAGCGTAGTTATAGAGCAGGCTCATGTGCGGGACCATCTCTTTCTGGAACAGATCGTCGTAGCGGGACCGTGATGCCGTATTCATGGAAGAACCCTTTCGGTTGAGTGAGAGAATATTCGTACTTCTGTCTATCTCAACGAGAAAGAGTTCCCGAAAAATAAAAAACGCCTAAATTTGCTAAATTTAGGCGTTGATATAGCTGTTATGCACGATATACACGTTTTTATCAGGTTCCGCAGGTCATGCTTTCTCCGCTCCGAACTCGGAATAGAGCTTTTTCACCAGTGGATGGTCATCCACCGAGACCGCCGGAACCGCCGCTTTTTGGGGTGCCGGAGCCGGTCCGGATGCTCCCGCCGCCGGGGTGTGACCCGGTTCCGGTCGTGTCTGATAACCGCCGTCGCTCATGATTGGTTCAATCCGGAGACGGGAATTGAGGATGGAATTGATCGTCTCTGCCAGGATCTCCTTGTTGCGGTAGAGGGTGCCTCGGTGGAAATCATCCCCGCAGGCGATCTGCAGCGTCCCGTTCGACACCTCCACCGGCATCGTCTCGCCGAGGATCGTCCCGACGGAGATCTTCTTCCGGCGCATCTCGTCCACGATCGCATTCCATCCCCGGCGGACATCCTCCAGGGTGGCATCGATCGGCGGAGCCGTTGGTGCGGTGCTCTTCGGTTCTTCCCCCGCCGGTTTCACCGGCGCAGCAAAGGTATACTTGGGCTGGATATCCTGCACGGCATAACGCGGTGCGGCCGCCACGGTCCGCTCCTTCCGTTCCTTCGGGACCTCGCGGGGTTCGGCAGCGGCAGCGGGGACAGGACGGTACGATTCGGGTGCCTCGGGAGGTTCGGACGGGAACGGAGGTTCTTCCGGCAGCGGTTCCTGCGCACGCGGCGCGATCACCGGACGGGGACGCGCCGGTTCGGCCGCCGGCGGGGTGCTCACCGGCTGATGGAGTGCAACGGACCCTTCAGACTGGAGTTTTTTTTTCAGGTCGTCGATCCTGGTGATCAATTCATCGATCTGCACCGACCGTTCCATCTTGGTCAGCTGCACCATCATCACTTCCAGCTTGAAGCGGGGCTGCGCGCTGTACTTGATGGACGCTTCGGTATCGGAGGCCGTCTTGAGGATGCGCAGGATGTCCTGCAGCGAGAACGCCATCGCATCGGCAGCGTAACGCTTGCGGTGCTGCTCCGATTCCTCGATGAGTGTGGTGGAGTTGGTGGAACGGACGATGAGCATGTTGCGGAAATGCTCCGCGAGACCGGCAACGAACTCCTTGATATCGAAGCCGCTGTTGATGACATCCTTCACCAGATCCAGCGCGCCGGCGGTATCGTTCGCCCGGAGCACATCGGAGACACGGAAGAAGAGGTCCTGGTCGACGATGTTGAGCGCATCGCCCACCTGGCGGGCGTTCACCGTGGTGCCGCAGAACGAGATCACCTGGTCGAAGATGCTCTGGGAGTCGCGCATGGAGCCGTCCCCCTTCTTCGCGATGAGCAGCAGCGCATCATCATCGATGGTGATCTGCTCCTGTCCGGCGATGAAGCGGAGCCGGTCGACGATCTCAGTGATCCCGATACGCCGGAAGTCGTAGCGCTGGCAGCGGGAAAGGATGGTGGCCGGTACCTTGTGCAGCTCGGTGGTGGCGAAGATGAACAGCACGTGGGCCGGCGGCTCCTCCAGCGTCTTCAGCAGCGCATTGAACGCACCGGTGGAGAGCATGTGCACTTCGTCGATGATGTACACTTTCCGCTTGCCGCGGGCCGGCAGGTAGCGGACCGATTCGCGCAGTTCGCGGATCTTCTCCACACCGTTGTTGGACGCTCCGTCGATCTCGATCACGTCGAGCGAGCGGCCGTCGATGATCTCGCGGCAGACCTCGCACTCGTTGCACGGTTCGAAGTTCTTCGGCGTGAGGCAGTTCACCGCGCGGGCCAGGATGCGGGCCGTGGTGGTCTTGCCGCAGCCGCGCGTACCGCTGAAGATGAACGCATGCGCCAGGCGGTTCTGCGCCAGCGCATTGCGGAGCGTATCCGAGACGTGATGCTGTCCGATGACATCATCGAACACCATCGGGCGCCATTTCCGTGCTGTGACCTGGTAGTTCATCGTTCCCTAAAATAGTGAAATCGGTGCTGTCGGTGCAAATACTTTCACTGCGTTCTGCTGCGGGACCTGCAGGAGTGCGTGTGCTATTTCTTCCCGAAGACGTATGGCAGTGCATCGCCGATCCGGCTCACCGGAACGATCCGCAGTCCTTCTTTGACGCTCTGCTGGATCTCGGTGAGGTCCTTGGTATTCTCCGCCGGGATGAGCACGGTGGTGATGCCGGCCCGTTTCGCCGCGAGCAGTTTCTCGTTCAAACCGCCGATCGGCAGCACCTCGCCCCGCAGGGTGATCTCGCCGGTCATCGCCACATCGGCCCGGGCCGGTTTCCCGCTGATGGCGGAGATCATCGCCATGGTCATGGTGATGCCGGCCGAGGGACCATCCTTCGGGATGGCGCCTTCGGGCAGATGGATGTGGATCTCGTTCTTCCGGAAGAACTCCGGATTGAGCTTGAGCTGCTTCGCGTTGGAACGGATAAAACTGAGCGCTGCCTGGGCAGATTCCTTCATCACATCGCCGAGCTGGCCGGTCAGGGTCAGTTTGCCGGCCCCTTTCATCAGCGTCACATCCACATGCAGGATGTCGCCGCCGACGCTCGTCCACGCCAGTCCGGTCACCGAACCGACCTGCGGCTTCTTGTCCGCTTCCTTGTTCCGGAATTTCGGTACACCCAGGTACGCTTCGATCTTCTTCGGATCGATGACGAGGACGGCGGCCTTCTTCGCGGATGCTTTCTTCTTCGTCTTCGCGCCCTTCCGCGCCATCACCGTCTCCTTGGCCGCCTTGCGGCAGACCGAGGCGATCTCGCGTTCCAGATTGCGCACGCCGCTCTCGCGGGTGTACTCGGAGATGATCTTCTGGATCGCCTCATCGCGGAACTCGATCTGGTCCGCCGTCATGCCGTGGTCGGTGATGAGCCGCGGCACGATGTGCCGGCGCGCGATCTCCTTCTTCTCGAAGTCCAGATAGCTGGAGAGTTCGATCACTTCCATCCGGTCCAGCAGCGGGAGCGGTATCTGGTACCGCACGTTCGCCGTGGTGATGAACATGACCTTGGAGAGGTCGTAATCGACCTCCAGATAATGGTCGTTGAACGTGGTGTTCTGCTGCGGATCGAGCACCTCCAGCAGGGCGCTGGACGGATCGCCGCGGAAGTCCATGCTCATCTTGTCGATCTCGTCCATCAGGATGACCGGGTTGACCACGCCGGCGCGTTTCATGGACTGGATGATCTTACCGGGCATGGAGCCGATGTAGGTGCGCCGGTGCCCGCGGATCTCCGCTTCGTCCCGCACGCCGCCGAGCGACATCCGGACGAACTTGCGCCCCAGCGCACGGGCGATCGATTTGGCGAGTGAGGTCTTGCCGACGCCGGGAGGACCGACGAGGCAGAGGATCTGTCCCTTCATCTCCTTCACCAGATTGAGCACGGCGATATGTTCCAGGATGCGTTCCTTCGGTTTCTCCAGTCCGTAATGGTCCTCGTCTAGGATCTGCTTCACATGGTCGATCTCCAGATCGTCCTTCGTCCTCTTCTTCCACGGTAGGCTGACCATCCAGTCCAGATAATTGCGGATCACGCCGAACTCCGGGGACATGGCGGGGGTCTTCTTCAGTTTGCCGAACTCCTCCATCGCCTTCGCGTGGGCATCCTTCCCCATGCCGGCTTTCTCGATGTCCTCCTTCAGCTTCGCGAGTTCGGGCGTCCCTTCCTCGTCCCCCAGTTCATCCTGCAGGATCTTGATCTGTTCCTGGATGAAGTACTTCCGCTGCGTCTTCTGGATGTTCTCATGCACCTTGGAATCGATCTCCCGTTCGATCTTCAGGATGGAGATCTCGGAGTTCAGGATGCGGATCGCTTCCAGGTACTGTTCCTTCAGCACGTTCAGTTTCAGGATCTTTTGCTTGATCTCCACCGTCTGCAGGATATTGGCGGCGATATAATAGAGCCGGCGCTGCACATCCTTGATGTTCTCGAACGCAGCGAGCGCTTCGGGCGGGATGTTCCGGTTGGCGCGGACGTACTCTGTAAAGAGCGTGGAGGCATGGCGGACGATGGCGTCCATCTCGGTGGACTTGTCCTCCGGATGGACGACGGTGGCGATATCCGCCATCATGAACTTGTCGTTCGGCAGGAACTGCGCGATGGTCCCCTGCATGGCGCCGTCCACCAGGATCTTCATCAGGTTGTTCGGCAGCTTCAGGATCTGGACGATCTTGGCGATGGTCCCTTCGCGGTAGATATCATCCTGTCCCGGGTCCTCTACGGAGGGGTCCTTTTGGGAGACCAGGAAGATGTATTTATTGTTCTCCAGTGCGTGATTAGCAGCGCGGAGGGAGGATTCGCGGCCCACCAGCACCGGGAAGATCATATAGGGGAAGATCACCACATCCCGCAGCGGAAGGACCGGGAGCGTTTTCGGGATGGAATCGAGGTTTTCGATGATCTCTTCGGGTTTTATGACGATCGTATTTGCCATATCGGGTATTCAGGGCCTCAAGGGGGGATAAAAAAAGCGGGCAATGCCGCTTTTGATGGTCACACTGGTATGAAGATACTCAGATTTTGACGGTGAAGCAAACCATCGGTCCCGGCGGACGGAACGCGATGGTCTGCGGAATCCGGCGGAATTCGCCTCTTCTGCCGGCGGACGAGGTCACTGCGGCAGCTTCCCTTTGACGGAATGGTACAGGAAGGCGCCGCTGAGTGCGCCGGCCAGGGTGAAGAACGCCGGCATCTCCCCTGCGCCGATCTGCGCGAAGATCGGTCCCGGGCATGCTCCGGTGATGGCCCAGCCGAAGCCGAACATCATGCCGCCGATGATGAATCCTTTATGGAACGGTTTCCCCTGGAACTTCAGTTCCTCGCCGCTGAGGGACTTCAGTTTGAGCCGCCGGACGATCTGCATCGATACGATACCGACCGCCACGGCGGAGCCGATGATGAGATACATGTGCAGTTCCTTGAACTGGAACATGTCCTGGATGCGGAACCAGCTCACCACCTCTGCTTTGGTGAGGACGATACCGAAGGCGACGCCGAAGAGAAGATATAATACTTTATTCATAGAGTTTCCTTCAGAAAATCACATTCAACATCATTATGGATCTTGAGATCATTCTCCTTCTCTTCTTTTCTTGATGGGGCAAGAAAAGAAGCAAAAGAACCCCTTGCGAAATGTAACGCGCGCGATGAATCCCGTTCGCTCTTGCCCGCCTGCGGCGGGCATCCCCGTTGATGGCAAACAACGCCATCAAAAGTCCCGTCATTCATCGCTTTCCCATTCGCTCATCCTCCGACATTTCGCGCCCCACGCACAAAAGCAATATTACAGCAATTCAGGTTGTGATCAGAACAGAAAAGCTATTCCTGTGTATAATAAGCCGCCGGCGAAGAAAGCGAGGGTCGCTTTCAGGCTGGAGGATTGCAGGATGGAGAGTCCGAAGATGGAGTGTCCGGAAGTGCATCCGTTGGCATAGCGTGTACCGAATCCGACGAGCATGCCGCCGAGGAAGAGTTTCACATATCCTTCCGTCGTGTGATACTGCTCCGGCAGGAATCGGAGCGGTGCGGAGGACATGAACTGCGCAACGATGAAAGCACCGAGGGCGATACCGACGGAGAAGGCGAGTTTCCAGCCATTCTCCTCATCTTTGAAGGCAAAGATCGCTTTTTTGGCCGTCGGCAGCGCCATCATACAGAGATGATCGAAGGCGGAGGAGATGCCGAGCATCTTATTGACCACGATGAGGAGGACGGGAACGAACAGTCCGATGAGCGGTCCGGCGACATACCACGGCCACGGGGAATTGAGCAGGTCCATACGCACACTTTCTATAGTGACAGGAAGAGGGATCGTTGTATCACTACAGATAATATATCATTTTGCCGGCGCGGCGCAAGGGAGGGACGGGGACGGTATGCTAAAGCAATCTTGAGTTTCTTACGGTGGGGTACTCCAATAGTACTATTGTCATTCCCGCATGCTTTCAGCGGGAATCCAGTCTACTGGACCCCGATAGAAGCACTCGGGGGTGGCAACAGTAATATAGTTCGAATATCACGCTGGTCTTAAGAGATTGTACCTATAGTATGCTGTTCACTGTAAGTGCCAACCTCCCGCCTTGATAATCTGAATACGTAACATCGAAGCGGAAGAACTCCAATATTCTACCAACTCCGAACGAGTATTCGCGATACGCACCATTCAAGGGGAACACTCTTCCAGTCAACGAAGAAACATTATTATGAATCTCGCCATATGACACTCTAAATAATAGATCGTACGGAAGGTGTGCCAATCCTAACTTGAGAAACGGAATATTCCTAAAGTTTGGCTCGAGAGATAATAATATATAGTGATCTCCTGTAAACTCGTTTCGCCGTACCGTTCTGAGTGTGGATGGCGTAACAATTTTGGACAGCGGGGTTTCAAAGGAAAATGTCTTTTGAATTGGGACATGCCCGCCGGATGCTCCCGCCGAAACCGCTATTCCAACATATGGATCAAATAATCGTGTTTGCCCCATTGGATAGAGCCGAAATGATACAGTCCCATATACGACGCCATAGTTTCGGTCACCGCCCAAATGTTGTGGCGAGTATTCTGCCCATAGCCGATAGGATGCCGATGGAGGTTGAAACATACGTGTTGGATCGAGGTGTTGCGTCTGTAATTCAACAAAGTACGCTGTGTTCCATCTGTCATCAATCGATGGATTCGGCCGATGTTGAACGTCTCTGCTCAATCCATGCACAGAGAAGTCTGTATTCTTGATTGTTGTCTGTTCCAACTGTCTGATTATCCCAGATGATATACTATGTTGTGGTGAAACATCGATCACCATGTATATTTTATTCCCGGTCCTGCGATAATAATCGTAAGCATCTTCGGCCCCAAAAAATGTATTGAATGTATTCAGCCAGAGAGAATACTCATGATTCATTGGCATGTGATTCAGCAATCGGAACGACCCTGCGCCAAACCATACCGTGCGCTCTGCATCTAACGCATATTCAGAAGAAATATGATACTTGATTTCACTATCCGAAAATCCATACCCCAGGCTTCCGGTGAACCGCCACGCCGGAGCAACGAAAT